>CAXMNF010000211.1:0-10281 GCA_964194645.1 uncultured Gammaproteobacteria bacterium | reverse complement strand
CGCCACCTCGCTCTGCTCGATCATGCGCAGGCCGAGCTTCTGCAGCCAGTCGGCGGTCTGCGCCACGTCGGTTGCGGCCAGGGTCACGTGGCCCACCCAGACGGGCGGGCGCGGGTCGGTCTCGGCCAAGGCGTCCTCCTCGGGGCGTGAACGGTCCGAGTATACGCCGGCGCGGCCTACTGCTCGGTGAGCTTCTTGTAGGCGCCGTAGTGGCGCAGCGCGTCGCTACGGTGCCCGAGCTGCTCGCACAGGCCCGCGAGGTTGAAGTGGGCGTCCGCGAAGTCCGGGTCCAGCACCAGGGCGCGCTCGTAATGCGCAGCGGCGGCGGCCGGCCCGCTCGTATCCTCGAGAGCCAGCGCAAGGTTGAAGTGGATGATCGGGTCCTCGGGCTCCAGGCCCAGGGCGTGCCCGTACAGGCGTGCGGCGCGCCGGGAATCGCCGCTGTCGTGGGCGATCCGCCCCAGATTCACGTAGGCATCGACCAGCTCCGGGTCGAGTTCCAGCGCCCGGGCGTAGGCGTCGCAGGCTGCGGCGGGGTCGTGATCCTCGAGTTCGAGCGCGCGCTCGAAGGCCAGCCGGGCTTCGCCCTCCGGGTCGCCGGGCTCGTGCTTCTCACTGCGCAGCGCCGCAACCCGCTCCGCGAGCTCGTCGACCTCGAAGTTGAGCAGGGTCTGGCCGGTCTCCGGATGCCAGGCCGTCCGGCCCTCGCGGACCACCACCTGTCGCCCGTCCGCCTGGATGCGCACGCCGGAGAGCGGTCGCTCGCCGAGTTCTTCGGCCAGGGTAGCCAGGGCGCGGCGCACCCGGGCCGCCGGCACCCCGTGCTCCAGCAGGCCGCGACCGGCGCGCAAGACGACCAGGTCCTGGAAGCTGAAGGCGTAACGCCGACCCTGCCGGGCCGGCTGGCACAGGCCCAGGCGGGCCCACTCGCGCACCTGGCTCTCGCCCAGCCCCACGATCCGGGCCACCTCGCTGGTCGAAAGCTTCTGCCTCATGCCGCGCGCCGCCCGACGCGGCGGCCTACCCGGACGCCCTCTTGCGCTTGGCCGGCTTCTTGCCCTTGGCGCGCGCTGGCTTGCGGGCCGGCGCTTCGCCGGGCTTCTCGGCCAGGCTCTTCTTCAGCGCGGCGACCAGGTCGATGATCTGTTCGCGGGGCTCGCTGTGCGGTGCGATCACGACTTCCTCGCCCGCCACCTTCCGGTCGACCGCCTCGAGCACGTCGCGGCGGAACTCGTCTTCGTAGCGCTCGGGCTGGAACGAGCCCGCCGAGAGCTGCTCGATCAGCTGGTTGGCCAGCGCGAGCTCCGACTCCTTGAGCGCGATCTCGTCGTCGATCTCCACGTCGTCGAAGCTGCGCACCTCGTCCGCATAGAACAGTCCGTGCAGCAGCAGCCCGCCGCGTGCCGGTCGGATCAGCACGAGCTGCTGCTTGCCGCGCGTGGCGAAGCGTCCGATCGCCACCCGGCCGGTCGCCGACATCGCCTCGCACAGCAGCTTGTACGCCTTGGCGCCGCCCTTGTCCGGGCCGAGCAGGTTGGCGCGGTCGAAGTAGACTGGGTCGACCTTCTCGATCGGGATGAACTCTTCGATTTCGATGGTGCGGTCGCTCTTGCTCTCCAGCGCCTTCAGCTCTTCGTCCGTGAACACCACGAACTGGCCGCGGGAGTACTCGTAGCCGCGCACCATCTGGCCGCGCTCCACGAGCTCTCCGCTGCCGGCATTCACGTACTGCTGCTTCACGCGCGACTTGTCGCGCGGGTCGAGCATGTTGAAGTGCACGCTCCTGGATTGGGTGGCCGTGTAGACCTTGATCGGAATCGAGACCAGGCCGAACGAGATCGTTCCGGAAGCCGTCGCGCGTGCTGCCATGGGTCGCCTTTGCCAGAGTTGAAGCAAACAATCTACCATCGGCCGGGCGGCACATGCCAGATCTCAAACGCTACCGCGAGAAGCGCGACCCGGAGAGAACTCCGGAGCCCATCGGGGAGGATTCGCGCGAGCCGGCACGCGCGCCGGGGGCCCCGCGCGGCTTCGTGGTACAGCAGCACGCGGCGCGCAACATGCACTGGGACCTGCGCCTCGAGATCGACGGGGTGCTGGTTTCTTGGGCGGTGCCGCGCGGCCCCAGCCTGGACCCGGCGGACAAGCGCCTGGCCGTGCAGACCGAGGATCACCCGCTCGAGTACGCGGACTTCGAAGGGGTGATTCCCGCCGGCAACTACGGCGCAGGTGCCATGATCGTGTGGGACCGGGGGATCTATCACACGGTCGATGGCGTGACACCCGCCGCAGGACTCGAAGCCGGCAAGCTCGACCTGCTGCTCCAGGGGCACAAGCTGCACGGGCGCTTCGCGCTGGTGCGCACGCGCAGCGAGAGCGGACGCGATTGGCTGCTCTTGCACAAGGGCGCCGCCCCGGCGCAGCCGGGCGCGCTGGTCGAGCTCGAGCCCGGCTCGGTCCTGTCCGGCCTGACCGTGACGGAGCTTCGCGACGGTGCGTCGCGCGATGCGGATCTGCGCGCCGTGCTCGCGCGGATCGGGGCGCCGCCCGGCCAGCTCGACCCCCGCAAGCTGCGGCCCATGCTCGCCAGCGCGAGCGACACTCCGTTCTCACGCGAGGGCTGGCTATTCGAGCTGAAGTACGACGGGGTGCGGGTGCTGCTGGCCAAGCACGGCGAGCGCGTCGAGATCCGCGCTCGCAGCGGCGCGGAGCGCACCTCGACCTATCCGGAGATCGCGCGCGCGGCGGCGCACCTGCCGCTCGAGTCCTTCGTGGCCGACGGCGAGATCGTCGCGCTCGACGAGCGGGGGCGCAGCTCCTTCGAACGTCTGCAGCGGCGCTTCACGCAGCGCGATCCGGAGGCGGTCGCCCGGGCGCAGGCCGAGGTGCCGGTCGTGCTCTACGCCTTCGACCTGCTCGGCGCGCTGGGTCACGATCTGCGCGACCTGCCACTCGTCCGCCGCAAGGAGGCCCTGGCCGGTTTCCTGCCGCGGCTGGGGCAGCTGCGCTTCGCCGACCACGTCCTTGGTGACGGCGAGGCGCTCTTCGAGGCGGCCCGCGCGCACGGGCTCGAGGGCGTGGTCGCGAAGCGCGGTGACTCTCGATACGAGACCGGCCGGCGCTCGAAGAGCTGGCTCAAGCTCAAGGTGCCGCGCAGCGAGCCGTTCGTGATCGTCGGGTACCTGCGCCGCCGCGGCTCGCGCAAGGCGCTCGGCTCGCTGATGCTCGCCTGGTACCGGGACGGAGAGCTCGTGTACGCGGGCAACGCGGGGTCCGGTCTCGACGAAGCGACCAGCGCTGCACTCGAGCGCGAGCTCGACGCCGCCCGGCTCGACGAGCCGGTCTTTTCGGGTGCCCCCGAGAGCAGCGCGCGCGAGCGCGTCTACACCCGGCCCGAGCGCGTCTGCCGGGTCGGATTCACAGAGGTCACGAGCGCTGGCCTGCTGCGCCATCCGGTCTTTCGCGGCCTGCTCGACGACGTGCGCCCCGAGCAGTGCCGGGCGCCAGTGGACCGCGAAGCCGCGGCTGATGCCTCACCGCCACCGGCCCCGCGCACAGCCCAGCTCGAGCTCACCCACCTGGACAAGGTGTTCTGGCCGGTGGACGCCTACACCAAGGGCGACCTGCTCGCCTACTACGAGGCCGTCTGGCCCTGGCTCTCGCCGTACCTGCGCGACCGGCCGGTCGTGCTGACGCGCTATCCCGACGGGATCGAGGGCAAGAACTTCTATCAGAAGAACGCGCCCGAGTTCACGCCCGACTGGGTCGAGCGCGAACAGATCGACGACACCGACTACTTCGTGTGCAATGACCTGCGCACCCTGCTCTACGTGATCAACTCCGGCGCGATCCCGCTGCACGTGTGGAGCGCGCGGCGCGGCTCGCTCGAGCAGCCCGACTGGCTGATCCTGGACCTCGATCCCAAGGGCGCGCCGTTCACGGATGTGGTCACGATCGCGCGTCACATCCACCGGCTGCTCGACGAGCTCGATGCGCCACACTTCGCCAAGACCTCGGGCCAGGACGGTCTGCACGTACTGTTGCCACTGGGCGGACAGCTCGACCACGGCCAGGCCAAGTCGCTCGGCGAGGTGCTCGCGCGAGTGGTGGCTGCGGAGCTGCCCGAGATCTCGACGATCGCTCGGCCGCTGGCTGCGCGCGGCCAGCGCGTGTACGTGGACTACCTGCAGAACGGGCGGGGCAAGCTGATCGCGAGCCCCTTCTCGGTGCGGCCGCGTCCGGGCGCGCCGGTCTCGACCCCGCTGCGCTGGACGCAGGTCACGGCGCGTCTCGATCCCGGACGCTTCGGAATCAAGAATGCGGTGCGCGAGATGGAACGGCACGGCGACCCGATGCAGCCGCTGCTCGACACCTCGCTCGATGTGGCCAGGCTGCTCGAGCGGCTGGGCGAGCGCCTCGGCGCCGCCGTGGCACAATAGGCGGCGCGGGGGAGCGGAGGCGCCGATGAAGCTCTCGGTCGGGACCAGCGGTTGGAGCTACAAGCCCTGGAAGGGCGTGTTCTACCCGGAAGACCTGCCCAACGAGCGGATGCTCGACTTCTACGCCGAGCGCCTGCCCGCGGTGGAGATCAACAACACTTTCTACCGGCTGCCCCGCGCGAGCGTCCTGGAGCGCTGGGCCGAGCAGGTGCCCGAGAGCTTCCGCTTCGCGCTGAAGGCCTCGCGCCGGATCACCCACCAGAAGCGCCTGAAGGACGCCGACGACGAGACCGGGTACCTGGTGCGCACGGTCGCTGCGCTCGGCCCGCGGCTCGGCGTTCTGCTCTTCCAGCTCCCGCCGAACCTGCGCGCCGACCGCGAGCGCCTGGAACGCTTCCTGGAGTTGCTGCCCGAGGACCTGCCTGCCGCCTTCGAGTTCCGCCACCCCTCCTGGCACGAGCCGGAGCTGCTCGACTGCCTGCGCGGGCGCGGCTGCGCGCTGGTGCACACGGACGCGGACGGGGCCGACCCGGTCGAGCCGGTCTCCACCGCGTCGTTCGGCTACCTGCGCCTGCGACGCTCGGACTACGCGCGCGCCGACCTAGCGGCCTGGGCGCAGCGCTTGGCGACTGCAGGCTGGCAGCAGGTCTTCGCGTTCCTGAAGCACGAGGACCGGGGGCCGGCGCTGGCGCTCGAGCTGCTCGAGCTGGCCGAGCGATCCGCTGCGCGGAAGGGTCCGTTGGCGGCACCGGCCAAGCCGGACGAAGGCCGCAAGGCCGGGTAGCTCGACGCGCTGTCGGCCCGGGCGGCCCAGGTGGCGCGCGGCCGGTCCAGATCGGGCGACTCGGCGCCGATCCGAGAGGCGTGAAGGAGCGCGACCGCGCCAGTCTGTACCGGAGCCTCGCGCGCCTCAGCGACGCGGGCGTCGGCAGCGACGCCCTCTGGGCCAGCCTGCGCAGCGGCCACGAAGGTCTGAGGCCGCTGCTGGCGTCGCTCGAGTCCGCGTCGCGCAGCGGCCTCCCGCTCTCGGCGGCGTTTGCGCAGCTCGCCGGGCAACCGTTTCCGAGCCACGAGCTCGCGCTGCTGCGCGCAGCGGAGCGCACCGGCGCGTTGGGCGACGCGCTCCACCAGCTTGCGGACGACCTCGAGACGCGGTGGCGCTCCGTGCGTGCGCCGAAGGCCGGAGGTCTGTACGCCCTGGCGCTGCTGCACGGGGCGGTGTTGGCGCCGAACGCGGGCCTGCTCTACGCCGACTTCTCGAGCGGACTCGCGCACGTGCTCACGCTCCTGGTACCGCTCGACCTGGCGATCGCGGGCGTCTGGTACGCGCTCGCGCGCCCGAGCCGGGCCCCGGCGCTGGCACGGCTGGCGTTCTGGATCCCCGGCCTGCGCGCCGTGCAGATCCACAGCGGCTACCGCGCCTGGTTCGCTGGCATGCATCGCCTGTACGCGTCGGGCGTGTCGCTCGCCGAGTCGTCGCTCGAGTCGCTCGGCGCGGTGCCGAATCCGCTGCTGCGCCAACACCTCGCCCGGGCGCTGGAGCCGCTCGAGCGGCACAAGCCACTCGGGGACGTGATCCCCGATCTGCCCTGGCTGGCGGGCGAGCTGCGCGTGCTGCTCAGTACCGCGGAGACCAGCGGCACGCTCGAGGCCGCGCTGCTGCACGCCTGTGCGCGTGAGGCGGCCGCCGAGGCGTCCGCCCGCCTGCAGTTTGGCCGCATCGCGTCGGCCGCGGCCGGTGTGCTCGCCGTCGCCTACGTGGCGGCACGGCTCATGCTGTTCTACACGGCCCACTTCAGCAGACTGCTGAACTGATCCTGCTAGGCTCGTGCGCGATGCGGCTCGAGCCGATCGCGGAGGGACTCTGGGGCGTGCCGGGTCGCGTGCGCTTCGTCGGCCAGATGCTGCCCGTGCGGGCCACCGTGGCGCGTCTCCACGACGGCTCGCTGCTGGTCTACTCGCCGGTCGAGGCCGGGCCGGAGCTGTTTGCGGAGCTCGCGCGTCTGGGACCGGTGCGCCACCTGGTCGCGCCCAGCAAGTACCACCACTTGTGGCTCGGCGACTGGGCGCGCGCCTTCCCGCAGGCCACGCGCTATGCGGTGCCGGGCCTGCCCGAGAAGCGTCCCGACCTGTGCTTCGACGCGCTGCTGTCGGACCAGGCGCCGGCCGAGTGGCGCGACGACTTCCAGCAACTGGTGTTCCACGGGCTGCCGATCTTAAACGAGCTGGTGATGTGCCACCTGCGTTCGGGAAGCTTGGTCGTATCGGACCTCGTGTTCAACGTGCACCACGCCGAGGGCGCGCTCGCGCGGCTCTTGTTGCGCGCGAACGGCATGTGGCAGCACTTTGGTCCCAGCCGGATGCTCTCGCTGCTGATGCGCCGCACTCGCGACGCCGCGCGCGACGACCTGGCGCAGATCCTCACTTGGGACTTCGACCGCGTGATACCGGCCCATGGCGAGGTGCTGGAAAGCGGCGCCAGGGCGGCGCTTCTGGACGCGTTCCGCTTTCTGGGCGTGCGCGACTAGGGGGCGCCGCGCAGCCGGTGGCGCACGGCTGCGGAGATTGCGTAGAGCAGCGCCACCAGCAGGATCACCAGGGGACCCGGCGGGGCGGATACGCCGAAGCTGTCCGCGAGAGACCAGGAGAGCAGCAGGCCGGCCGTCGTGGCCGCCGCGCACACTGCGCTGGCGATCACCATCATGCGCGCCAGGCTGTCGCTCCAGTGGCGCGCGATCGCTGCGGGCACCGTGAGCAGCGCGATCGCCAGGATGATGCCGACCACCCGGATCAAGGTGACGGTCGCCAGGGCGGTGAGCGACAGCAGCATCAGAAACAGCGGCTCTACTCGCACGCCGGCGATCTCGGCGAACTCCTCGTCGAATGCGATCGCCTGGAGTTCCTTGAAGACCACCCAGACGACCCCGCAGATCAGCACGTCGAGCCCAGCTACCAGCCACAGGTAGCTCCAGGGCACGAACAGCAGGCTGCCGAACAGGTAGCTGCCGAGATCGGGCGCGTAGCCGGGCGCCAGCGCGATGAACACGATCCCGAGCGCCATGCCGACCGCCCAGATCATCGAGATCAAGGTGTCGATGCCGGAACCGAGCCGCCGATAGGCCAGGCCGACCACCAGGGCGGAGGCCACGCCGAAGCCGGCCGCGCCGAGCATCGGGTGGAAGCCGACCAGGTAGCCCAGGCCGACGCCACCGAACGCCGCGTGCGAGAGGCCACCCGAGAGCGTCGCCATGCGCCGGGCCACTACCCAGGTTCCGATCACGCCGCAGGCCAGACTGGCGAGCAGGCCGGCCAGCAGCACGCGCTGGAAGAACGGCTGGGAGAGTGCCTCGATCACCGGGGATCCCCTTTGCTGGAATCGTGGTGCGCGAGCAAGGTGACGGGCGCGCCGTAGATCTTCTCGAGCACCTCGGGCGTGAGCTCGTGCGCGTCGTGCACGAACAGCGAGCGGTTCAGGCAGGCCACCCGCTGGACGTGCGCCGAGATGGCGCCGATGTCGTGCGAGACCAACACCACGGCCATCTCGCGCGAGAGCGCCTCGAGCTGCTCCCAGAGGCTTGTGCCGATGCGCTCGTCGAGGCCGGCCGCGGGCTCGTCGAGCAGGAGCAGTTTTGGCTCGCTGGTGAGCGCGCGCGCGATCAGCACGCGCTGCAGCTCACCGCCCGACAGCGCCCCGATCGGACGCGGGGCCAGCCGCTCGACTCCCATTCGTTCCAGCATGACGTGCGCGACCTCGCGGTCGTGGGCCGAGAAGGGCCGCCCGGGCGGCCGCAGTCCCAGGCGCCCCATCAGCGCCACGTCCAGCACCCGGATCGGGAAGTCGCGGTCGAAGCGGGCGTGCTGGGGCACGTAGCCGATCCGGCCGCGCGCCTCGCGCGGCGGCGCGCCGAACACGCGCACCGTGCCGGCTTGCGGCTCGAGCAGTCCCAGGATCACCAGCAGCAGGCTGGTCTTGCCGCTTCCGTTCGGGCCGAGCACCGCCATGTATTCGTCGCGTCCGATCAGCAGATCCACGCGCTCCAGCACCGTCTCCTCGCGGCGCCGCAAGGTCACGCCGCGCAGCTCGACCGCGGGCTCGCTCAAGCCAGGGCCTCGGACAGGCGTGCCGCGCACTTGCGCAGGTTCGCGAGCCAGTCGTAGGCCAGGGGGTCGAGCGGCTCGACGCGCGCGCCGATCTCCAGCGCGAGCACCTGCGCACTCTGCGGGTCGAGCTGTGGCTGCACGAAGATCGTGCGCACTCCTCCCTCGCGGGCGCGCTGGATCAAGCGGGCCAGGCGCTGTGCGTCCGGCTCCTTGCCGTGGGCCTCGATGGCGACTTGCACCAGGCCGTATTCCTCTGCGAAGTAGCCCCAGGCCGGATGGAACACGAAGAACTCGCGGCCGCGCAACGGCTCGAAGCGGGCGCGCAGCTCGCGGTCGAGTGCGTCGATGTCTGCGCGCAAGCGCCGTCCGTTCTCCTGCAGCTCTGCGCGGTGCTCGGGGAGCAGCTCGGAGAGCGCCCGCTCGATCTCCTGGCTCATCGCGCGCGCGTGACGCGGGGCCAGCCACACGTGGGGGTCGCCGTCGTGGCGCTCTGCATGGGCGGAGGCGTCCACCAGCGCCAGCTCGGGGTTCTGGGCCATGAGCTGGTCCAGCCAGGTCCGCTCGAACGGAAAGTGCGGGTGGCCCACCTTGATCCACAGCGCCGCGCGCGAGGCGGCGCGCAGTTGGGGGAGGCCGGGCTCGAGCAGCGCCGGGCTGGCGCCGGGCGGAACCAGCACAACGGTCTCGACCCGCGCGCCGGCCAGGCGCGCCACGAACCAGGCCTGCGGCGGGACCGAGACCAACACCAGCGGCCGAGCGCTGTGCTGCGCCGTGTCCTGGCAGCCGGCCAACAGGCAGGCCCCCAACAGGGCGGCGACGCGGGCCGCGCGCGGGCGCGGCGGGGGGGTGTTCCGCATGGGGCGGGGAGCATGCCAGTGGCGGCCGCCGCTAGCCAGCGGGCGCTGGCCGCCCGGCGACAAGGGCGGCTAGACTGGCGGCCATGGCACTCGACCCTGAGCTGCTCGAAATCCTGGTCTGCCCCGAGTCCAAGAAGCCGCTGGTGTACTTCCCAGACGACGGCTTCCTGTTCTGTCCCGAGTCGCGCTTGCGCTACCCGATCGAAGACGACATTCCCGTCATGCTGATCGAGGAGGCCCAGCGACTCTCGGAAGCGGAAGCAGAGCAGCTGATGGCCCGGGCTCCGAAACACGCCTAGCGCTATCCTGACCCGACCGATGCACTTCCCGACCGACGACATCCGCATCGCGAACCTGCGCCCGCTGATCCCGCCGGCGATCCTGATGGAGGAGCTGCCGCTCGGGGACGAGGCGTCCGCGCTGGTGGCGCACGCCCGCGAGCAGGTGGCCCGCGTGGTCGGGCGCGAGGACGACCGTCTGCTGATCGTGGTCGGTCCCTGCTCGATCCACGACACCACGGCCGCGCTCGACTACGCCCGCAAGCTGCGCAAGCCCGCCGTCGAGTTTGGGGACGACCTGCTGATCGTGATGCGCGTGTACTTCGAGAAGCCGCGCACCATCGTCGGCTGGAAGGGTCTGATCAACGACCCGCACCTCGACGGCAGCTTCGTGATCAACGAGGGTCTGCGCAAGGCGCGCGGTTTTCTGCGCGATGTGGCCGAGCTGGGCTTGCCCGCCGGCACGGAGTTCCTCGACCCGATCACGCCGCAGTTCATCGCGGACGTGGTGTCCTGGGGCGCAATCGGGGCGCGCACCTCGGAGAGCCAGGTGCACCGCGAGCTTGCCTCGGGCCTGTCGATGCCGGTCGGC
The DNA here is from genome assembly GCA_964194645.1 of uncultured Gammaproteobacteria bacterium. GTDB lineage: Bacteria > Myxococcota_A > UBA9160 > SZUA-336 > SZUA-336 > CAXMNF01. The sequence goes on along the minus strand of CAXMNF010000211.1, from coordinate 14 downwards.
TTCAAGAACGCGAC
>CAXMNF010000210.1:0-13157 GCA_964194645.1 uncultured Gammaproteobacteria bacterium | reverse complement strand
GGGAGGGTGACATCTGGGGCGGCGTCCTCGAAGGCGACCTCGACGGGCAGGCCGACGCGGACCTCGCCCGGCGCCGCGTCGAGCAGGTTGCCGACGATGCGCAGGTTCGGATCCTCGGCGAGCTCGACCAAGGCGATCACCAGCGGCAGGCGCTCCTGGAAGGCCGGCAGTACCGGCGGGTGCACCACGACGAAGCTGTAGACGGTCCCGCGGCCCGAGACCTTGCGCCAGGCGCAGTCGAGCGAGCGGCACTGCGGGCACATGGGGCGCGGCGGGAAGCGAGGCGCAGCGCAGTCGGCGCAGTGCTGCACGACCAGCTCGCGGCGGCGCGCGGCCTCCCAGTACGGCGCGCTGGCGTCGTCGGCGAGCGGCAGCGGACGTTGCGCTTCGGCCATGGCTAGTCCTTCGCCAGGATCAGCGCGCTGGTCGGGACGCCGGCGCCGCTCGTCACCAGGCACAGGCGCGTGTCCGCGACCTGCGACGTGGACGTGCCGCGCACCTGGCGGACGCCTTCCACGACCAGATTCATGCCGTGCACATAGGCCTCCGAGAGCCCGCCGCCGCTGGTGTTCACCGGCAGGGCGCCGTCGGGCCACTCGAGGCGGCCGTCTTCTGCGAAGGGTCCGCCCTCGCCCGGCTTGCAGAAGCCGTACTCCTCGAGCGACAAGGTCACGAGCGGCGTGAAGGCGTCGTAGATCTGCGCGCAGTCGATGTCGGCGGCGGCCACGCCCGCCTGCTCGAACAGATCCCGGGCCACGAACGTGGACGGCGTCTCCAGGAAGTGCGGCGCGTGGTAGTTGGTCATGACCACGTGCTGCGGTCCCGTGGCCTGTGCGGCGGCCAGAACGAGAGCCGGCGGGTGCGGACCCTCGCGCGCGCGCTCGGCGCGGGTCACCACGACGGCCAGCGCGCCGTCGGTCTCCAGGCAGCAGTCCAGCTTGCGCAGCGGCTCCGAGATCATCCGCGAGGCCGCGTGGTCCGCGAGCGTGATCGGCGCGCGCATCACGGCGGCGGGGTTGCGCGCCGCGTGCTTGCGGCAGGCCACGGCGATCGCGCCGAACTGCTCGGTCGTAGTGCCGTATTCGTGCATGTGACGGCGCGCGATCATGGCGATCTGGTCGACCGGGCGCAGCAAGCCGTAGGGGGCAGTCCACTGGTAGTCGCCCGGCACGCGATTGCCCGTGGCCGCCCAGGGACGCCCGCCCGAGCCGCGGTTGCGCGCGCGCCAGCAGACCACGACCGAAGCACGGCCCGTGGCGATCGCCATCGCCGCATGCGCCACGGTGCCGCAGCCCCCGCCCCCGCCGTAGCCGAGCTCCCCGAAGAAGCGCAGGTTCGGAATGCCCAGGTTGCGCGCGATCTCGACCTCGCTGGTCGACTCCATGTCGAAGCGCACCAGGCCATCCACCTCGAACGGGGAGATGCCCGCGTCGTCCAGGGCGGCGCGGATCGCCTCCAGGGCGATCGTGCGCTCGGGCCGGCCGATGTCCCTCGCGAACTCGGTCTGGCCGATCCCGGCGATCGCCGCAGCGCCGCGCATCACGGGAGCGCGATCCGGTAGCTCCCGAAGGGATCGATCTCCGCGCGATGACCGGGGTACAGCACGATCGTCGTGAAGCGCTCTTCCACGATCGCGGGTCCTTCCAGGCGGTGGCCGCGCGTGAGCCGCTCCCCGTCGTAGACGGGCGTATCGACGAAGCGGCCGTCAAACCAGGCGGGGCGCCGGCCGCGCAGCGCCTGCTCGGCGGAACCGGTCGCCGCCGCGAGCTGCGCAAGCCGAGGCTTCGGCGTGCGTCCCTGCGTCTGCACGCGCACCGCCCGCACGATCGGCTCTTCTTCGCGCACGGCGTAGCTGTGGAGCTGCTCGTGCTGGTCGTGGAACGCCGCGATGGTGGCCGCCAGGTCGTCGTCCGTGAGACGCGCACCCTGGGCCACGAGCGGTACGGGCATGTCGAAGGTCTGGCCGGGGTAGCAGATGGTGAGGAAGCGCTGGAAGACCAGGTCGGCGCGCGCCAGGCCCGCCACGGACAGCTCGCGCTCCGCCTGCGCCTCGAGCTCCTCGAGCAGGGTGTTGATCTCGGCGGCGCGCGCTCGCGTGGCCGGTGCGATGTAGCTGCGCTGCGCGTCGACCACGTAGTCAGCGATCAAGAGCCCCAGCGCCGAGAACGCGGGCGAGGTCTTCGGCACCAGCAGGTGGCGGATGCCCAGGTCTTCAGCCTGCTTGCCGGCGTGCACCGGACCGTTGCCACCGTACACGACCAGCGCGAACTCGCGTGGATCGAAGCCCGCCTGCGACGACACGCGCCGTATTGCGTTCGCCATGTTCGCATTCACGATGCGGAACACTCCGTGCGCCGCCTCGACCAGGTCGAGGTCGAGCGGCTGGCCGATCTGCGCCTGCAGCACCTCGCGCACGCCACTCTGGGTGAGCTTGAACTCGCCGCCGCACAACGCCTCGGGGTTCAGGTAGCCGAGTACCACGTTCGCGTCGGTCACCGTGGGCTCTCGACCGCCGCGCCCGTAACAGATTGGTCCGGGGTCGGCCCTGGCGCTCTCTGGACCGACCTTGAGCGCGCCCGCCTCCACGTGCGCGATCGAGCCGCCGCCCGCGCCGATCGAGTGGATCTCCACCATGGGCAGGCCGATCAGGTAGCGGTGCTGCCAGTTCCAGAAGCTCTCGATCGTCGGCTGGCCTCCGCGCACCAGGCACGCCTCGTAGCTGGTGCCACCCATGTCGATCGCGATGAAGTCGGGCACACCGGCCTCGAGCGCGACGGCACAGGCGCTGGCCACGCCAGCGGTCGGCCCCGAGCCGAGTGCGGCCACCGCCCGCCGCGCCAGGAAGTCGGCGGTCATGATCCCGCCGTTCGACTGCATGATCAGCAGGTCGCGTGCGTAGCCGGCCTCGCTCAGTGAGTCCTGCAGGCGGCGCAGGTAGCCCTCGAGGCGCGGCCCGACGTAGGCGTCGACCAAGGTGGTCGAGGTGCGCTCGAACTCCGGTGCAGTCGGCATGACCTCGTGCGAAAGCGACACCCGCACGTCCTCTCCCAGCTCCTCGCGGATGATCTCGCGCACGCGCAGCTCGTGGGCCGGGTTCACGAACGAGAAGAGCAGGCACACCGCGATCGACTCGACGTCTTGCTTGCCGAGGCGCTGCACGGCCTTGCGCACCGCGGGCTCGTCGAGCGGGCGCAGCACCTCGCCGCGGAAGTCGAGCCGCTCGGGGATGCCGAGCCGCCGGCGGCGCGGCGCGATGGCCGGCGGCGGCGGAAAGGCCGGGTCCCAGATGTCTTCCTTGAAGCCGCGGCGCAGCTCGATCTCGTCGCGGTGGCCTTCGCTGGTGAGCAGCCCCGTGACGGCGCCGTTCATCTCGATCATGGTGTTGTCTGCGGTGGTAGTGCCGTGCACGATCAGGTCGGTCTCGGCGAGCAGGCCGGCCACGTCGAGTCCCTCGGCGCCAGCCAGCGCCACGATCCCGTCCATCACGCCGCGCGACTGATCGTCGAGCGTGGTCGGCACCTTGGAGAGCGCCAGTCCGCCGTCCGGGCGCACCAGCACGAAGTCGGTGAAGGTGCCGCCGACGTCGATGCCGATGCGATATCCCATCGCTAGCGCGCGGCGCGCAGCTCCGCGCGGCGCTGCTCGGTCGCTTCGCTGTCGATCGCCAGGTCCCAGGCGTCGAGGCTGCCGTGGATCACGACGCCGTAGTCCTTCTCGGCTGCCTCGATCGAGACGTATTCGTCCAGCACGTCGTCCAGCACCTGCTCGGGGGGCCGGTCGAGCGGATTGCCCCAGCCCGCACCGCCGCCGTACTGGTACTCGAAGGCCTCGCCCGCGGCCAGCGGCTCGGCGTTCGCGATCCGCGGCACCAGCTTCGGGTCGCTGTCGAAACGCACCAGCAGCTGGTTCGGCGCGCCGTCGTGACCTCCCTCGACGCCAGCCATCGGGTACTTGATGCCCACCATCCAGGTCGAGAGCCCGGCGGGTACGCGCACGCGCTTCACCACGCGCGAGCCCGGGCAGCCGCGCCACTGTCCGGCCCCGCCGCTGTCGGTGCGGTAGTCGCAGGACTCGTGCAGCACCGGCGTGATCGACTCGTTGATCTCGGCCGTGGCGCGAATCAGGTTGCCAAACGACGCGGGCATCGAGCCCCAGCCGTCCTGGCCCTTCACGGCGTTGCAGTACGCCGCGAGTGCGTCCACGCCGTGGTCGATGAACATCTGGCCAGTGTCGGGATTGGTGCCGACCAGTACGTTCGGTCCGCCGAGCTTGTAGATCTGCGGGCAGGAGCGCTCCGGCAACACCGCCGCCATGGCCTTGGCGATCGCCTCGCCCACCTCGACGCCCGGGTGGTGGGTGCCGGCCGCAACCGTGCGCCCCGTGAACGGGTTCAGCACGCAGCCCTCGGGAACGATCAGCTCGATCGACTCGAAGAAGCCCTCGTTCTTGGGAATCGCCGGGTCCATCATCGAGGCGAGCTGCGCGACCACGTAGCCCCGCGTGTTCCCGAATGAGCTGTAGGCCTTCAGGTTCTGGCGCTCGTCCGTGCCGGTGAAGTCCACAGTCAGGCGCTCGCCGTCCACTGTAACCAACACCTGCACGCGGATGTCGGTGTTGCCGACCGGGTCGTGGTCCACGAACACCTCGGCCCCGTAGGCGCCGTCCGGCCAGGAACGCACCTCTTCGCGGAAGCGGCGCGCGGCGTAGTCGATCGAGTGCTTGCAGGCGGCGCGCACCGATTCGATCCCGAAACGGGCGACGATCTCGCGCAGGCGCTTCACACCGAGCTGGGCCGCGCCGATCTGTGCGCGAATGTCGCCGATGAAGGTCGGTGTGCGCGAGTTGGTCTGCATCATGTAGACCACGTCGCGGCGCTCGCGGCCGCGGTCGTAGACCTTCACGGCCGGGTAGCGCACGCCCTCGGCCCAGATGTCGAGCGCCTCGGCGTTGTAGCCGCCCGGCATGCCGCCGCCGGTGTCCGCGTGGTGGCACTGGATGGACGCGATCAGCACCAGCTCGCCGTCCACGACCACCGGCGAGAACACATTGTAGTCGGGCAGGTGGCCGCCCCCGTGGTAGGGGTCGTTCGCAACCAGCACGTCGCCCTCGTGCAGCCCCTCGTCCTTGAAGAAGTCGAGCGCGAAGCGCACCGGCAAGGTGGACGAGAGCATGAACTGCGGGATACCCACCGAGAGCGCAGCGAGCGCCCCGCGCGCGTCCAGGATGGTGGCGTTGCGCTCGTTCGACTGGTTCAGGATCGGCGTGGTGGCGGTCAGCGAGACGTGCGTGGCCATCTCGTAGGCCACGGTCTCCATGGCACCACGAATCACCTCGGCGGTGATTGGATCGAAATCGGCCTGGCCGTTCTCGGACGCCATGCGCAGCGCTCCCCAGGGAAATCTGACGACCCGTCAATTATGAGAGCGGCCCGCTTGGTTTGTCCAGCCGGCGCGGCGCGCCGGAGTAGGATGTGCGCATGACCGTGCAGCGACTCACCCACCTGGGCATCTGCGTCTCGGACCTCGAGCGAGCGCTTCACTTCTGGCGCGACGCGCTCGGCTTCCGCGAGCTCGGCACGCTCGACGTGGAGGGGAGCGAGGCAGCCACCCTGCTCGAGTTGCCGGACGTCGAGCTGCGCGCCGTATACCTGGAGCGGGACGGGATGCGCATCGAACTCTTGCACTACCCGGCGCCGGGCCATGCGGGCGGCGGCGAGCCGCGCGCCATGAACGCACTCGGTCTCACCCACCTGTCGTTTCGGGTGCAGGACCTGGACGCGACCCTGGCGGCACTGGAGAGGGCCGGCGGTCGCGTCCTGAAGCAGACGCGCACCGACAGCCCGCGCTTCGGCGCGGCGGCCGTGTTCGTCAGCGACCCCGACGGCACGCGCATCGAGCTAGTGCAGGCGCCCGGCGACCCGGCCGCCCTGCCTGGGAGGGGATCGTGAAGCGGAGAGCGGCGGCGGCCCTGGCCGCGCTGCTGCTCGGCTGCGGCGACTCCGCGCTCGACCTGGACGGGATGCGCGTAGTCGACCTGTCGCACCCGTTCGACGAGCAGACGATCTTCTGGCCCACCGAAGAGGGCTTCGTGCTGGAGCTCGGGTTCGCGGGCCGCACGGAACAGGGCTACTGGTACGAGGCGAACCGATTCCGCAGCGCCGAGCACGGCGGCACGCACGTCGACGCGCCGGCGCACTTCGCCGAGGGCCGCCAGAGCGTGGACGAGATCCCCGTCGAGCGCCTGATCGGCCCCGCGGTGCTCGTTGACGTACAGGCGGCCTGCGCCTCCGATCCGGACTACGCGATTCAGGTCGCCGACCTGGAGCGCTTCGAGAACCAGCACGGCGGCATCCCGCGCGGCGCGATCGTACTGCTGCGCACGGGGTACGCGCGCTTCTGGCCGGGCCGGCCCCGCTACCTGGGCACCGGGCAGCGCGGCCCGGGGGCGGTGCCTCTACTGCACTTCCCCGGGCTGGCGCCCGAGGCCGCCGCATGGCTGGTCGAGCGCCGCGTGCGCGCGGTCGGTATCGACACGGCCAGCATCGACCCCGGCCAGTCGAGCGACTTCCGGGCCCACCAGATCCTGTTCGCGAACGACATCCCGGCCTTCGAGAACCTGACCTCGCTCGACACGCTTCCGCCGCGCGGCTTCCACGTGATCGCCCTGCCCATGAAGATCCGCGGAGGCTCGGGCGCCCCGCTGCGCGCGGTGGCCCTGGTCCCCTAACCCGGCGCGATCGTGCCGAAGATTGAAGCGCTGCGCGTATCCCGTTCCCAGCCTGGCCATGAACCGCGATATCCCTCGCGGGCCGCTGCGGACCACCAAGTGTACGCGGTTGGGCATGAAGGCCCACGCGTAGCACCTGGAGGCCTCTTCATTGAGCAACCGCTCGATCCGTTCGGCAAGGTCGCGTCGATCTGGATCGTCGCGAAAGATCACGCTGCGCTCGATCCCCCGGAGAATCACGTGATGCACTGTTCCCGGTGAATCGAGCCTGGCGTATCGCGGCATGCGAGCGTCTCAGGGGACTAACTCGAAGCTTCGGAGCAGGCTAGCGAACCGGTCTTTGCACACCACGCGCGCCTCGAGTTAAGCAGGAACGTCCCTGGTAGGGTGGGGGGGTGTTGGACGGGTTTCGGAGGCTGGGGGCTGGGCTGTCGCGCGTGACGGAGCGCTGGGTGCCGGATGCGTGGGTGATTTGTATGGGGCTCACGGCGCTTGCGCTGCTGCTCGCCATTGCCGGAGCCGGCGCGGGGGTGGAGGAGGCGGTGCTTGCCTGGGGGGCGGGTGTATGGAACCTGCTGACCCTGGCGATGCAGTTCACGATCGCGTTGGTTGCCGCGCACGCGTGCGTGGCATCGCGGCCGGTGCACCGGATACTCGACCAGCTGGCGGGGCTGCCCGATCCGGAGAAGCCGGTGCAGGCGGTGCTACTGGCGGGTGTGGTGTCGCTGGTGACGGGATACCTGAACTGGGCGTTCTGCATCGTGGCGTGTGCGCTGTTCGTACCATTCATCTGTCGGCGCAATCCGAAGGTGGACGTGCGAGTGCTGATCGCCGCGTCGTACATGGGGCTCGGCACGGTATGGCAGAGCGGCTTGTCGAGCTCGGCGCCGCTCATCCTGGCGACACCCGGGAACCCGCTGCTCGACCCAGCCAGCGGAGCGGCCGTGGTGGACCGGCTCTACCCGGTGACAGAGACGCTGTTCAATCCGTTCAACCTGGTCTACGCCGTGGTGATGGGCGTGGTGGGCCTGGCGGCCGCGCTCGCACTGCACCCGCGAACCGGGGCGCGCACCTTGTCGCGCGACGAGGTCGCGGCGATCCTGCCGGGCACGCCCCCCGAAGCGGAGCCGCCGGACACACCGGCGGGGCGCATCGACGCGTTCCGCGGCTGGGTGTGGCTGGCGCTGCTGCTGCTCGCCTACCCGCTCGGCCACTCGATCGCGACACGCGGCTTTGGCGTGTCGTGGACGATCAACGCCTACAACGTGGTGTTCCTGGCGGCGGCGCTCGCCCTGCACGGGCGGCCTCTCCCGTTCCTGCGCGCCTGCCGCGACGGGGTCGACGCGGCCTGGGGCATCATCGTACAGTTCCCGTTCTACGCGGGCATCTTCGGGCTGATGCAGCACACGGCGCTCGGCGCCTGGCTCGGCGGCCTATTCGCCGAGTTCGCCACGCAGCGCAGCTACCCGCTGGTGGTGTACCTCTACTCGGGCTTCATGAACCTGTTCGTGCCCTCGGCCGGTTCGAAGTGGCTGATCGAGGCGCCTTTCCTGATTCCGGCCGGCCAGGCACTCGACGTCTCGACCGTGACCGTGCTGCTCGCCTACACATACGGCGACTCGACCACGAACCTGATCCAACCGTTCTTCGCGATCCCGATCCTGGCGGTGACGCGCATGCGCTTCGGCGACGTGGTCGGCTACACCTTCCTGATCGCGCTGGCCTGCCTGGCCGTCAACCTGGTCGCGATGGCGCTGATCCCGATCCACTGGTGAGCGCTCCGGCCACGTCGCCGTAGAGACGCAGCTTCACGGCGCGAGCGACTGCACGGCCTCGCGCACGCCCAGGTCGGGCAGGAGCGCCCAGTCGGAGGCGGCTAGCGCCGGAAGCGCGGGTAGTAGTTGGCGGGCCCCGTCACCGTCGCGTCCGACACCCAGTCGCCCTGGTAGGGCCAGTCGGACTCGCGGTCCGGCAGCGGCCCCTGCCAGAAACGCGCGAGCGGCCCGTCGAACGCGCTCGGCTCGAGCGACCAGGCCTGCCGCTTGTAGGTCCAGTTGTCGGGATGCAGGCGCTGCGACTCGCTGAAGTGCGCGCGGGCGCCTTCCAGATCACCGCTCCGGTACAGGTGCTGCCCAAGCTCGAACTCCGCGGCCGCGGTCGCCTGTTCGCTGCCCCGGCGGCCGGAGCGCGCGATCACCTCTCCGGGGGCAAGGGCAAACGCACTCGCCGCACCGCGCTCGACCCAGTCGTGCAGCGCGGCCAGGTACGCGGCGCGGTCGGTCACGATCTGGCCGGCCATCGCCATCATCTCGCCGAGCCGTCCCGGCGGAGGCTCAGCTGCCTTCGGCGCTGGGTCGTCGCGCTGCGCCTCCTGCGGCGTTTCGGGCGCATCCGGCCAGGCCGGCTCCGCGGGGCGCACGATCATCCCGGCCTCGTCGATCCAGATACTATTCGGGATGTTCACGACGCCGAAGCGCTCGTCAACCAGGTGCGCCACGTCGATCAGCGACGGGTGCTGCGGCTGTGCGCGCTCGATGTAGGGCCGCGCGGCCTCGGCGCCCAGCGCGTCGAGACACACCGTCACGATCTCCGCGCCCTTGGGATGGATCGTCTCGCGCAGGGCCTGCCACCCGGGCAGGTCATTCGCGCAGCCTCAGTACGGCGACCAGGCCACCAGAACGATCTTCTGGCCGCGCAACGAGCGGAGATCGAACTCGTGTCCGTTGATGTCGGGCAGGACCAGCTCCGGGGCTTCGGCACTCGCGAGCACCTTGCCGCCGAGTGTCGCCGGTCCCAGCGCGGCCAGCTCGTCGGAGTGACGCACGAGCGGCATCCCCAGATGCTCGGCCAGCCGCGCGACGTCGACGGCCTCGCCGACGACGCCGTCGGGCAGCGGCACGCACAGGTCGCCGCGGCACGCGCCTTCGCCCCGAAGCGCCCAGCCGGTACCGCGCTCGAAAGCCGCGCGCCCCAGCTTGTCCGTCGTCAGAAGCATGCGCGGATGCTACCAGCTCGAGCCCGGCGAGGGCGAGCGGAGCGCAGCGGCTAGCCGAGCGCGTACAGCTGCTCGGCGTTCAAGCCGGCGATCCGCGCCTGCTGCTCGGGCGAGAGCCCCGAGATCGCCTCGCGCAGCTCCGCCGTGGTGCCGGGAAACTTTGCGTCGGGGTGCGGATAGTCGCTGGCCCAGACGATCCGCTCGGCGCCGCACAGCGGCGAGTTCGCGTGGAAGGCGAGCGTCGACTCGTCCGGGTCGAAGCTGATCCAGCACTGGCGGCGGAAGTACTCGGACGGCGCGAGCTTCAAGCTCGGCACGTCCCACGAGAACACCTCGGCGTGGTGGTCGAGGCGTTCGAGCCACGGCACCAGCCAGCCGCCGTTCGCCTCCAGGAACACGAAGCGCAGCTCGGGAAAGCGCTCGCACACGCCGCCCGCCAGCACGAACGCCATGGTGTTCATCATGTCGAACGGGTTCGAGAGCGCCTGCGTGAAGTAGACGTTGTCGATGTTCACGCCGCTCTGGTGCTCCTCGGGGATCGGCATCGCCGAGCTGCGCAGCCGGTTCAGGCGCAGGCCGAGGCAGGCGCCGGGAATGCGCGCGTCCAGGAAGGGATGCAAGCCGATCGGCAGGCCCGCGTCGCAGGCCGCGCGCCACAGCGGTTCGTAGATCGGGTCGCTGAACGGCTTCCAATCGGCGGTCGGGTTGGGGCGCAGCAGAGCGCCGACGATGCCGGGGAGCTTCGCGGCGCGGCGGATCTCGGCGGCGGCGCGCTCGATGTCCTGCTGGGGCACGACCGCCACACCGTACAGGCGCCCGCCGCTTTCGCGCACGTGGTCGGACAGCCAGTCGTTGAACGCGCGGCACTGCACCTCGGCGAACTCGACATCGGGGTGGCCCTGGATGCCGAGCAGCAGGGTCGGGTAGAGCACCGATACGTCGATCCCGTCCCGGCTCATGTCGAGCAGGCGCGCCGGCGCTTGGTAGGCGGCGGGACGCACTTCGGTGTAACGGAGCTGGCCCTTGAAGGCGCGCTCGCGCTGTTCGGCCGACATGCCCGCCGTGCCGGCCAGCGAGAGGCCCGCGGCCGGCAGGCGCTGGCCGTCCATCACCATCCACTCGACGCCCTCGGCGTCGCTGTCGATGTGCCAGATACGCTCGCGCCAGGCGGCGGGAGCATAGGCCGGCAGCTCGTTCGGGTGCTCCAGCACGTGGCCGTCGGCGTCGACGAAGCGCAGTTCGCTCATGGCTCCTTCTCGCCGGGTCCTCCGGAACTCGGCCGCAACTCCAGCACCTCTACGCCCGCGCCCGGCGGGCGGGAGAGCGCGTGCACCAGCGATTCTCCCACGATGCGCGGGTCGAGCACACCGTCCGCGCCCAGGTAGCCGCCTTCCTGCCAGGCGCGCGACGCCAGCTCGGCCAGTTCGGGCTCCCAGTCCTCGCCAAAGCTGGTCAGCGCGGGGCCGGAGCGCAGCAGAGTCACGCGGATGCCGTCGGGGCGCAGTTCACGGCGCAGGCCGTGCGTGAACACTTCGACGCCCCCCTTGGTCGCGGCGTAGACCAGCAGGTATGGAAAGGGATCGCGCACCGAGTCCGACGAGATGTTCACGATGTCGCCGCCACCCCCTGCGCGCAGCCAGGGGATCGCCTCGCGGCAGCAGTGGAGGACACCCAGCAGGTTGGTGTCGACCTGCGCGCGCAGCGACTCGTCGGACGCGTCCTCTAGCCGGTGCAGCCGTCCGATCGCCGCATTGTTCACGAGCGCGTCGAGCCGGCCGAAGGCAGCGCGGGCCGTCGCGAACGCCTCGCGCACCGATCCCGGAGCGGCGACGTCCGCCACGATCGGAAGGGCCGCGGGGCCGAGGCGGGCTGCGGCCTCTGCCAGCCGCCGCTCGTCGCGTGCCAGCAGAGCGACGCGCGCGCCGGCAGCGCAGAGTGCCTCGACTGCAGCGAAACCCAGCCCGCGCGAGCCGCCGGTCACGAGAGCCGTGCGACCGGCGAGCGGCCCACTCACCGGAGCACCTCGTCGGCCAGGCGGCGCAGAGCGTCGGCAGCGTCGCGCGAGCGCTGCCAGGGCGAGACGATCAGCCGGTCGACGCCGGCGTCGCGCCAGCGCGCCAGGCCCTCGCGGCCGCCGACCTCGCCGCCGACCGTCACCCAGAAGTGGCCATCCGCAGTTTCGCTGCGCTCGCGCAGCTCCGTCAAGGTTGCGACAGGTGCGCGCACCGACTCGGGCGTGTGGCCCAGACCGATCCAGCCGTCGGCCTGACGCGCCGCGCGGCGCAGGGCGGCGGGCGACTCGCCGCCCACATGGAGCGGAGGCCAGGGCTTCTGCACGGGCTTCGGTTCGAAGGCCACGGCCTCGAAACCGAAGAACTCGCCGTGGAACTCGATCGTATCGTCGCTCCACAGGTGCTTGCACAGCGCGAGGGCTTCGTCGAGGCGCCGGCCGCGCGTCTTCCAATCGACGCCGGCCGCTCGAAACTCGTTCTCGAGCCAACCGGCCCCGATCCCGATCTCGGCACGGCCCCCCGACACGACGTCGAGCGTCTGCACGGCGCGCGCCGACACGAACGGGTGTCGCAGCGCCAGCAGGTACACGTGCGTACCCAGGCGGATCCGCTCGGTCTTCGCCGCCAGGAACGCCAGCCACGCGAACACGTCGTAGACCGGCGTACTGGGCGGCACCGGAGGGTGCGGGTCGCCCCCAAAGGGAGAGCCCGCCATCTCGATCGGGAACACCAGGTGCTCGGGCATCCAGACCGACTCAAAGCCGAGCTCCTCGGAGAGCAAGGTGATCTCCAGGTGGAGCGCCGGGTTGAGCCGCCCCAACGCCACGCCGAGCTGCAGATCGCTCACAGCGCGAACCCTCCCGGCGCGCGGCGCCAGCCCCCCGCGGCCCGCCCCCCGCCGTCCACGTGCAGGGTCGTGCCGGTTACGAAGCGCGACGCCGGACTCGCTACATCGATCACGCCCTGGTGCACGCGCCGTCCGGTCGCCTCTAGCGCCATGGCCAGGCGAGCAAGCCCCGGGGCATCGCGATCACACAGGGCCAGATCTGCGCCGCAGCGCGCGAAGCCGAGCGCGGTCGCCTCGCCCAGCCCGGCGGCGGCCCCGGTCACCACGGCGACCTGATCCGTCAGCAACAAGGCGGAGGGTTCAAGCGGCATCACGCCGAGCCTACCAGTCGGGCGAGGAGCAGTGGAACAGGCGAGGCCGTGAAGCTGCTGTGCGACTTCCGCGACGCGGGCGCTCCGAGCGGGGTATCCTGCCCGGAGCTCATGGCCCAGCCGCATCCCTTGCCCAAACCCGAGACGGCTGCGCCGCTCACACCGGGCCGTGTGCCCACGGGAACCCTGCTCGCCTACGGGCCGCCGGTCTTGGCGCTTTCCAGCGCGCTGTTCTTCGTGCAGTTCTACTTCCTGAAGTTCGCGAC
>CAXMNF010000209.1:0-2657 GCA_964194645.1 uncultured Gammaproteobacteria bacterium | reverse complement strand
AGGGCACCACCTCGGACCGTGAGATGAAGGGGTTCTTGAAATACGACTTCTTCCTCACCGACACCTGGTACATCTTCCAGAGCTTGAGCGGCGAGAAGGACGGCGTGATCGACCTCGACCTGCGCCTCGTGGTCGGCAGCGGCATGGGCTACCAGTGGGTGGAACGCAAGGATCTGAACTTCTCGACCGAGCTGGGCCTCGCCTGGACCGACGAGCGCTACAAGGACTCGCAGCTCGACAACGACTACGTCGGCGGGATCCTGCGCTGGAATCTCGACAGTCGCTTCTTCGACCGCCTCACGTTCTTCCACCGCGCAGAGTACCGGCCCAGCCTGGATGAATCCGACGTCATGCAGATCGACGCGGTCACGGGCCTCCGCAGCGACCTGACGGACTCGTTCTTCCTCGAAGCCAAGTTTGTCTGGGAGTATGACTCCGAGCCCTCGACCGGCAAGCACCGCCAGGACGTCGACTACATCCTCGGCCTGGGCTACCGCTTCGACTGAACGAGACCGGGTCGCGGCGAGCTAGGCGGCGCCCTCCTCCGGGCTGCCGAGCAGGGTGAGTACGTTGCCGTCGGGGTCGCGCAGTTGCGCGAGGACGCCGCCCCAGGGCATGCGCTCGGGCGGACCGAGGAACTCGACGCCGCGAGCGCACAGAGTCTGGTAGGTCTTGTCGATGTCGTCGACCATCAACGACACGCCCACGAAGCGCCCGACCAGACCATCGTCAAGCGCTTGGGAATCGGCCCGTTCCAGGGCGAGCTGCGCAGCGCCGGTGTCGAGCTGGGCCCAGCCCATCTCGTCGCCCCGGAAGGTCGTAGCCATCCCCAGGGTCTCGGTGTAGAAGCGCAAGGCGCGCTCCCAGTCGGTCACGAACACCCGGACGGCGAACAGCCGGTAGCCGGTCGTGTCGTTCATGGCGGCTCCCCTTGTGTTCCCTGGCCAAGAGTAGCCGCCGGACCCGGCCCGGGGGAAGCCGAAACTCGGCCGGTCGCTGAAGGGGGACGCGGGGCCGACCGATAACGCCTCGCATGACCCTCGGAGAGCGAAACACTGTCTCGCCGCCCTTCTTCACGAGCGACGAGAGGCACCAGGCGGATGGCTGAGAAGCGCCGGCTCGGCGAGCTACTGATCGAGGCGAGTGTGCTCGACAAGCAGCGCCTGCAGAAGGCCCTGTCCGAGCAGAAGCACAGCGGCAAGCCGCTCGGCGTCACCCTGGTGCAGCTCGGCTTTGTCGACGAACGCGCGCTGCTGGCCGTGCTCGGCCAGCAGCTCGACTTCCCGGTGGTACAGGTCGAGGGCCGCCGCATCGCAGCCGAAGTGCTGGAGCTCGTGCCCTACGAGATCGCGATCCGGCACCACTGCATTCCCCTCCACGCCGAGACGAGTGGGCCAGGGCGAGAGCTGTACCTGGGCATGTCGGACCCGACCGACGTCGAAGCGATCGATGACGTGGGCTTCCGAACGGGCATGCGGATCAACCCGGTGCTGGTCGGGTACAGCCAGATCGAGGACGCCATCCAGCGTCGCTACAAGCGCATGAGCTTCACGGTATCGCTGGCGGAAGACATCTCTCTGCAGAAGCTCGGCGTAGCCGCCCAGCGCTTCGTAGAGGAGGCCCTCGGTGCTCCGCTCGAAGACCTTCCCGCCGAGGCGCCGGGGCCGGTCGGTCCGCTGCTCCAGGCCGTGCGGCTCTGGCGTGGCCTGCAGCGCTAGGCCGCTCCCGGCTTGACGTGCCCGAGCTGCTCGAGTAGCTCGCCCGTGGACGTCAGCTCGCCGGCCTCGATGCGGCTCGCCAACTCGCCCAGCAGCTCGCGTCTGCGCTGCTCGTCGCCGACGAGCTTCTCGCGCAGCTCGGCGACGGCAGCCGCCAGGGAGTAGAGCCGGTCGTGTGGCCGCAGGGTGAGGCGCGCTTCGACGTCCCCCGCGCTGAGTGCCCGCACCGCCCGCTCGATCACAAGGGCCGGCCCCGAGATCCTGTGCAGCAGCCAGACGCCGGCGGCCATCAGGAAGAGCAGCGCGTAGCCGCCGTAGAGCAGGTTGGCTCTCAGGAACAGACTGCGGACCTCATCGGCGCTCAGCGCCTGCATCGACGCCT
This sequence comes from uncultured Gammaproteobacteria bacterium, assembly GCA_964194645.1. Taxonomy (GTDB): domain Bacteria; phylum Myxococcota_A; class UBA9160; order SZUA-336; family SZUA-336; genus CAXMNF01. Next base: position 557 of record CAXMNF010000209.1, on the reverse strand, counting down.
GGTCGAACAGCACGTAGATCGCCAGTGCGTACGCCACTGCCACCCCGAGGAACACGCCGGCGAGCTGCATGCCCAGGCGGACCTGCAACGACGGGTCGACGAGCACGTTGCGCCTGCGCAACAAGTTGCCCCACTGACTGCGCTGGTCACTCATGTCGGCCTCCCGGGAGCCGCGCTCCGGCTCTCAGGGCGTCCATCGGCACGCGACCCGCAGAGCTTGGGCGTTCGCGCGGGTGCTACTCGCCGCGGAAGTCGGCGTCGGGCACGGTCTTCAGCACCAGCTCGCGCAGGCTCTGGCGCAGCTCCTCCGGCGTCGGCCTCCCCACGAAATACCAGCCGTTGAAGATGCGCTGGATCGTCAAGTCGGGGAGCAGCGCGAAAGTGAAGGGAACGGGCAGGGGACCGTGGCGCGGGTCGGTCGTCTCGCGGATGCCGAGTTCGTCGGTCAACGCGCGCGCTTCATCCGACAGGAAGCGGAAGCTCGCGCCCAGCCCGGCCTTCAGCGCCGCCAGTACCGGGGGCGGGTCCACGGATACCGCCGCGATCTTGCAGTACGA
>CAXMNF010000208.1:0-19406 GCA_964194645.1 uncultured Gammaproteobacteria bacterium | reverse complement strand
GCCCAACAACCAGCCGCTCACGAACATCGACACCGACCTCGAGCTGCCCCTGACGGAGCGCTACTTCCTGGGCGGCGTCGGGCCCTTCCAGGTGCGCGGTTTCGAGCAGCGCTCGCTCGGGCCGCGGCGTTCCGTGCTGATTCCCACCAGCAACCCCACTCTTCCGGAGGTGCTGTTCACGACCAGCGGGCGCAACCCTGCCACCTTGGCGTGCATCGACCCCGCGGGCTGCAACGACCTCAGCGACACCGACATCGACGACTTCGAGAATCTGGAGCTGACCGACGTGATCGGCGGCAACAAGATGTTCCTGCTAAATTTCGAGCTGCAGTTCCCCATCTCGGAAGATCTGGGCCTGATGGGAATCGTGTTCTTCGACATGGGAAACGCATTCGCCGAAAACGAGTCGATCAACCCCGCGGACCTGCGGTTTGGCACGGGCGTCGGGGCCCAGTGGTTCAGCCCCTTCGGTCCGATCCTGGTGCAGCTCGGCTTCCCGCTGGATGCGCTCGAGGACGAGGACGCCAGCGTCTTCGAGTTCTCGCTCGGCGGCCAGCGCTTCTGAATACCCCCTGGCCTCCCCGCGTCGCAACTTGGATCGGCCAGACAAGGAGACATCGATGACTCTGCGAAGACCGCTGCTCGCGTGTGCGCTGGCCCTGGGCCTGCTCCTGCCGGCAGTCGCAAGTGCCCAGGCCCCGAAGATCGCCTTCGTGGACACGACGCGGGCGGCCGCGAACTCCAAGGAGGGCAAGTCGGCGGACCAGTACCTGAAGGACCTGCGCGAGCGCAGGCGCGACGAGTTCCGCCCCAAGGATGAGAAGCTCAAGCGCATGCGCGACGAGTACGAGACCCAGCGTTTCGTGCTCTCCAAGGAGGCCCTCCAGGAGCGCGAGATCGACCTGCTCAAGGTGCAACGCAACCTGGAGCGCGATCTGGAAGAGGCGCAGGAGGAGTTCGAGATCGAGCAGCGCAAGCGCATGCAGCCGATCCTGAAGAGCATCCTCAAGGTGGTGGACGAAATTGCCCGCGACGGGGACTATGGTGTGGTCTTCGAGAAGACCAGCCCAGGGGTGCTGTTCTACTCCGACGCGCTCGACATCACCGACCAGGTGATCGAACGTCTCAACTAGACGAGGTTCCAATGGCCAAGGTGCAGCTCGGCATCAAGGAAATCCGGGAGCTCCTGCCGCATCGCTACCCGATGCTGCTGGTCGACCGCGTGCTCGAAGTCTCCGAGAAGGACATCGTCGGCGAGAAGTTCGTGACCAGCAACGAGCCGTTCTTCCAGGGCCACTTCCCGGACCACCCGATCATGCCCGGGGTGCTGATCATCGAGGCGATGGCGCAGATCGCCGGGCTCCTGGTCCTCTACAACGAACCGGCCGCGCGCGAGAAGGGGCTGGTGCTGGCCGGCGTGAACCGCGCGCGCTTTCGACGTCCGGTATTGCCGGGCTCGGTTCTCGGCCTGCACGTGCGGCAGCTGCGCCGCCGCCGCGACATTTTCGTGGTCGAGGGGATCGCCCGGGTAGAGGGAGATACGGTTGCCGAGGCCGAGCTGATTGCGGCGTTGGTGGCTTGGGAGCGGACTGAATGAGCGGGATCCATCCCACAGCGCTCGTGGAGTCCGGCGCGGAGCTCGACGCGACCGTCGAGATCGGGGCCTACGCCGTGGTTGGCCCACACGTGCGCCTGGGCCCGGGCGTAGTCCTGCGGCCGCACGCGATCGTGACCGGCCACACCCAGATCGGGGCCGAGACCGTGGTCCACTCCTTTGCGTGCCTGGGCGAGCAGCCCCAGGTGCTGCACTACAAGGGCGAGAAGACCCACCTGGTGATCGGCGAGCGCAACGCGATTCGCGAGTACGTGAGCATCCACCCCGGCACGGCCGAGGGCGGCGGCACCACGAGCGTGGGCGACGACAACCTGCTGATGATCGGCATGCACGTCGGGCACGACTGCCAGCTCGGCAGCCAGCTCGTGATCTCGAACAACACGCAGCTGGCCGGGCACGTGATCGTCGAGGACTGGGCCTGGATCTCGGCGAGCTCCGGTGTCCAGCAGTTCGTGCGCATCGGCGAGACGGCCTTCGTCGCCGGGGCAAGCGGAGTCATGCAGGACATCGCGCCGTTCAGCTGGGCCCAGGGCCATCCGGCCCGGGTGCTGCGCCCCAACAAGATCGGCATGGAGCGGCGCCAGTTCGACAAGGCACAGATCGACGCGCTTGACCGCGCCTTCCGCATCCTGTTTCGCTCGCGACAGCGGCCCGAGGCGGCCTTTGCCCAGGTGCGCCGCGACCTGCCGGATTCGGCAGAGGCCGAACGCATGGTGGCCTTCCTGGAGAAGTCCGAGCGCGGCTTCGCTCGCCTGCGGTAAGCTCCGCGGCCCATGGGTGTGACGCTCGGTCTGATCGCCGGCAGCGGCCGGCTGCCGTTCGAGGTGGCTCTGGCCGCGCGCGAGCGCGGCCTGGAGCTGGCGATCGTGGCGATCGAGAAGAACACCGACCCGGAGATCGAGCGGCTCGCCGCGGGCCACTTCATCTGGGTTGCGGCGGGCGAGCTCGAGCGCCTGATCGGCTTCCTGAAGCAGGCCGGCGCGGATCAGGTGATCCTGGCCGGCGCGGTCGCCAAGCCCGAGATGTTCCGCGACCCGGCCGCGCTGCGACCCGACGCGCGCGCCCTGGCCCTGCTGGCGCGACTTGGCGACCGGGGCGACGACGCGCTGCTGCGCGGCGTGGCCGCGGAGCTCGAGGCCGAGGGCCTGCCGGTGGTCGAGTCGACCCGCCACTTGGGGGACCGCGTGCCGTCTGCGGGGCTGCTGGCGGGGCCGGCTCCCGGCGAGCGCATCGAGCGCGACCTGGCGCTCGGCCTGCGTGCCGCGCGTCACCTGGGCGGCATGGACGTGGGGCAGAGCGTGGTGGTGAAGGAGGGCACGGTGCTGGCGGTCGAGGCCATCGAAGGGACCGACGAGACCATCCGGCGCGGCGCCCGTTTTGGGGGCCCGGGCGGGGTGGTCGTGAAGGCCGCGAAGCCGTCCCAGGATCTGCGCTTCGACGTGCCGGCGGTGGGCCCGGGCACGGTCGCACTGGCGGCCGAGTGCGGGTTGGTCGCGATCGGGGTCGAAGCGGGGCGCAGCGTCCTGCTCGAAAGGGAGCGCACCTTGGCTGACGCCGAGCGCGCGGGGCTCGCGCTGGTCGGACTCGCCGCGGACGCATGAGCGTTCCCTCGCTCGCCGTCATCGGAGCCGGCCACATGGGCGGGCTTCACGCCCAGAAGCTCGCGCTGCTCGCCGCGGAGGGAGCCATCCGCTTCGCCGGCGTGTGCGACCTCGACCCCGAGCGCGCCCGCCAGGTGGCAGAGCCGCTCGGCGCTCCGCTGCTCGCCACATTGGCCGAGGTGTGCGAGGCCGCGGACGCTGGGTGCGTGGCGGTTCCGACCGTGCTGCACGCCAGGATCGCCGGAGAACTGCTCGACGCGGGGCTCGACGTGCTGGTCGAGAAGCCGCTCGCCATGTCGCGCGAGGAGGCGCGATCCCTGATCGACAACGCGGAGAAGGGCGGGCGAATCCTCCAGGTCGGGCACATCGAGCGGTTCAGCCGCGCGTTCCGCGAGATCCTGCCGGCGATCTCGCGGCCGCGTTTCATCGAGGTGCACCGCATCGGCCCCTGGTCCGGACGCGCGACCGATGTCAGCGTGATCCTGGACCTGATGATCCACGACCTGGACATCGTCGCCCAGCTGGCGGGCCGCGAGGTGGAGCGCGCCGAGGGCATTGGCGTGCCCGTGCTCTCGCAGACCGAGGACATCGCCAATGCCCGCTTGAAGTTCGCGGGTGGCTGCGTCGCGAACCTGACGGCCAGCCGGGTGTCTCCGGAACGCATGCGCAAGATCCGTCTGTTCCAGCCCGACGCCTACATCTCGATCGACTTCGGCACGAACCGGATCGTCGTGATGCGTCGCGAGGGAGAGCTCGGCGCAGATGGCGTGCCCCCGATCCACACCGAGCAGCTCGAGTTCGACGAGTCCGACGCGCTGCTCGCTCAGGACCGCTCGTTCGCCGAGGCCGTGCGCACGCGGCGCGCGCCGGAGGTGACGGGCGAGGACGGCTACCGGGCCCTCGACCTGGCCCTGCGCATCCAGGACAGCATTCCTCCGCTCGAGGAGCTCGCGTGAGGATCTTCCTGTCGACCGCCGACGCATCCGGCGACCTGCACGGCGCTGCCCTGGTGCATGCCCTGCGCCGCCAGTTGCGCGGACAGGGCGAGGAGCTCGAGGTCTGCGGCCTGGGCGGCGAAGCGCTGGCCGCAGCCGGTCTGCGCAGCGTCGCCCAGCAGAGCGACCTGACCGTGGGCGGCCTGGTCGAGGTGCTGTCCAGCGCGCCGCGCATCCTGCGCAGCTACGCAGCCTTGCGCCGCGCAATCCGCTCGGAGCACCCGGACCTGGTGGTCCTGGTCGACACGCCCGACCTGAACATTCCGCTCGCGAGCGCGGCGCGTCGCGCGAACCTGCCGGTCTTCTATTACATCGCCCCGCAGGTATGGGCGTGGCGTCTCGGGCGGATTCGCAAGCTGAAGCGCCGCGTCAGCCAGATGGGTGTGATCTTTCCGTTCGAGGCGGCGCTGTTCAACAACGCCGGCATCCCCGCCACCTTCGTAGGCCATCCGCTGGTCGACCGCATGGCGGACGTGCGCGAGGCGCTCCGGGAAAAGGAGCTGGCGGCCGAGCTCGGACTGGACCTGCAGCTGCCGATCCTGTCGCTGCTGCCGGGCAGCCGGCGCAACGAGACCGCCGCGAATCTGGCGCCGATGCTCGAGGCCGCCGCGCTCGTGCGCGACGCCCACCCCGGCTTGCAGGTCTGCCTGCTGCTGGCGCCGACCGTGCCGCGCGACTCACTCGACCTGCCCGATGGCGTGCTCGCCGTCGAGGGACGCACGCACGAGACCATGGCGATCTCGACGGTGTTGCTCGCCGCGCCCGGCACGGTCACGGTCGAGGCGGCGCTGCTCGGCGTGCCTCTAGTCGTGACCCACCGCGTGCATGGACTCACCTTCGAGATCGCACGCCGCATCACGCGCGTGCCATCGAGCTGCATGGTGAACCTGATCGCGGATGCAGGGGTGGTGACCGAACGGCTGCAACACCTGGCGCGTCCCGCGGCACTGGCTGCGGAGCTGGGCCGCCTGATCCGCGATCCCGAAGCGCGCCAGGCGCTTTGCCAGGCGCTCGAGCAGGCGAGCGCGCGCCTGGGCGGGCCGGGCGCTGCTGACCGCGCTGCGGCGCTGGCGCTGGAGCTGACCGGCCGGCTCTGATGGGTTCCGCCGTGATCGTCCTGTACAACGTCCTGCTCGTGTTCGCACTGGTCGTCGCCGCGCCGCTCTGGTTGCTGTGGCTGGCGGGCTCGGCCAGGCTGCGGAGCGGCTTCGCGGAGCGGTTGCGTCCGCTGGGCGCGGGCCGCCCCGGCGGCGTCTGGCTGCACGCGGCGAGCGTGGGCGAGGTCGAAGCGGCCGCAGCGCTGCTCACCGCGCTGGTCGAGCACGGCGTACCCGTGATCGCCACGACGCTTACGGCCACGGGCCGCGAGCGGCTGCGGGCGCGTCAGCCCGGGCTGCGCGTGCGGCTCGCTCCGCTCGACCTGCCGGGTCTGGTGCACCTGTCGCTGCGGCGCGCGCAGGTCGCCGTGGTCGTGCTGGTCGAGACGGAGATCTGGCCGAACCTGATCTGGGCCGCACGGGCGCGCGGTTGCGAGGTGGCGATCGTGAGCGGGCGCATCTCCGACGCCTCGTTTCCGACCTACCGACGGCTGCGCTTCCTGTTCGGGCGGGTGTTGCGCCGCACCAGCTGGATCGCTGCACGCAGCTCCGAAGACCGCGACCGCTTCCTCGCGCTCGGAGTTCCCGTCGACCGCGCCACCGTGGGCGGCGACCTGAAGCTCGACCGCGCGCCGGCCCCGCCCCCGGATGCCGCGCTGCGGGCGGCGCTCGGTCCAGGACCGTTCGTATTGGGCGGGAGCACGCACCCGGGAGAGGAGGAGGCGCTGCTGCGCGCGTTCTGTGAGCTGCGCGCCGAGGCGCCCGAGTTGCGCCTGATCCTGGCGCCGCGCCATCCCGAGCGGGCGGCGCAGGTGTGTGCAACGGCGCGCCGCTCCGGTCTCAGCGTGGGCCTGCGCTCGGAGGGCGCTGCTGCGCACCCGGTCGTGGTGCTCGACACGCTGGGTGAGTTGGGGTCGCTCTACGCGCTGGCCGACCTGGTATTCGCGGGCGGCACCCTGGCTCCGGTGGGAGGGCACAACCTGGTCGAGCCGGTGCAGGCCGGACGCGTGGTCGTGCATGGCCCGCACCTCGAGAACCAGCGCAGCCAGGCGCGACTGCTCGAGCCGCTCGGCGTGCTGCACCGGATCGACGGAGCGGCGCAGCTCAGCGAGACCCTGCGTCTGCTCTGGGCCGACCCGCAGCGCAACCTGCCCGCGGCCCGCGCGGGCAAGTCGCTCGAGGCGCACCGCGGCGCGACGGCGCGCGCACTCGAGCTGCTGCTGGAGTTGCGCCGCCGGAAGCTCGATGCCTGACTACTTGTGGGTACGCGACGAATCCCCGGCGCGGCGCGCAGCGCTCGCACCGTTGCTGCTCGCCGAGGGACCGTACCGGCTCGGCGCCTGGTTGCACCGTTTCCTGCGCAAGCGCCGTCAGGTGCGGCTCCCGGTGCCCGTGGTCTCGGTCGGCAACCTCACGGTCGGCGGCTCGGCCAAGACCCCGGTGGTCGGCTGGCTGGCGCGCGAGTTGCGCGCCGGCGGGCGCAAGGTCGCCATCCTGAGCCGCGGCGTGGGCGGCCGGCGCGGTCACCTCGTGAATGTGGTGTCCGACGGCCGCCGGCTGCTGCTCGGCGCGGGCGATGTGGGCGACGAGCCCGTGCTGCTGGCGGGCGCGGTTCCGGGGGTGCCGGTGCTGGCGGGGCGCAACCGGGTGGCGCTCGGTCATCGGGCCGCCGCGCTGTTCGGGGCCGAGGTACTGCTGCTCGACGACGGCTTCCAGCACCACCGGCTGTACCGCGACCTGGATCTGGTGTGCGTCGACGCACGCCTTGGGCTGGGGAACGGCCACGTGCTGCCGCGCGGGCCGCTGCGCGAGCCGCCGTCGGCGCTCGCCCAGGCGGATGCGATCGTGTGGACGCGCGCGTCGGCGGACTTCGACGCGGGCGGCGTCGAGCCGCGCATCGCCGCGCGGCTGGGAGCCGGGGTGCCGCACTTCGGGGTGTCGCTCGAGCCCACTCTATTGCGCGTGCTGGCCGACGGGACCACGCTACCGCTCGCTTGGCTGCGCGACCGCGAGCTCGGCGTGTTTGCAGCGATCGCCCGCCCCGACCGGCTGTGTGACGGCTTGGCGCGCCTCGGCGCGTCGATCGCCGAGCTGCGCAGCTTTCCGGACCACCATCTATATGCGCGTGGCGACCTGGCCGGCCTGGCACCCAGCCGGCCCTGGATCACCACCGCGAAGGACGCTGTGAAGATTCCGCCGGAGTGGCTCGAAGGGCGGACCGTGCTGGTGCTGGAGGAAAGGCTCGTACCCCTGGGCACGGACCGATTGGTCGCGTGGCTGTCGGACGCGCTCGATGCGCGGCCCAAAGGGCGTCCGTGAGACCGCGCGACCGCGTCGCTGGAGGAGATGATTCGCGCCCACGCCGATCAGTGGATGTGGAATTCGCACCGGAGTCGCGGGCTTAGGGGCAAGCAGGGGGATTTGATAGACTCCGCGCCCGTGAACCTGGCAACGCGGGTACTAGCCGGAGAGCGGCCCGACGAGACGGAGCTGGCGGCGCTGCTCGAGCCGGGCGCGCCGCTGCTTCCGCTGCTGCACGAGGCCTACCGCGTGCGCCACGCGTCGTTCGCGGATCGCGTGCAGGTGCACGTGCTGAACAATGCGCGCAACGCGCGCTGCCCAGAGGATTGCGGTTACTGCTCGCAGTCGGCCGTCTCCGATGCGCCGCTCCAGCCGTACGAGTGGAAGGACGCCGACCAGTTGCTCGCCGAGGCCCGCAAGGCGTACGCCGCCGGCGCCTTTCGCTACTGCATCGTGGCCAGCGGACGCGGTCCGACGCGCGGCCAGATCGAGCGGCTGGCCGGCGCGGTGCGGCGCATCAAGGCCGAAGTGCCGGTGCAGGTGTGCGTGTCGACGGGCCTGGTCGACGAGGCCGGCGCGCGCACCCTGAAGGAGGCCGGCGTCGACCGGCTGAATCACAACCTGAACACGAGTGAGAGCCATTACCCGGAGATCTGCTCGACGCACAGCTACGGCGAGCGCCTCGCGACCCTGGCCGCGGCCCGCGCCGTTGGACTCGAGACCTGCAGCGGCATGATCCTGGGGATGGGCGAGAGCGACGAAGACGTGGTCGAGGTGGCGCAGACCTTGGCGCGGCTCGAGGTGCCCTCGATCCCGGTCAACTTCCTGATTCCGATCGAGGGAAATCCACTGCAGTCGGATGGTTCGCTCTCGCCGCAGCGCGCGCTGCGCGTCCTGGCCATGTTCCGCTTCGCGAACCCGAAGGCCGAGATCCGCGTGGCGGGCGGCCGCGAGGGCCACCTGGGCGCACTCGAGGCGCTGGCGCTCTACCCGGCGAACTCGCTGTTCGTCGAGGGGTATCTCACCACCCGCGGGCGCGGCGCGGCCGACACCTACCAGATGATTCGGGACGCCGGATTCGTGGTCGAGCGCGCCGACGGACGCATCGCCGACTGGGACGAGCTGGGCCTGGACGGGCAGTTCCGAGTCACCGGGTCCGAACGGATCATGAAGCCCGAGGTACTGGTCCAGATCTCGTGAGCCCCTATTCTTCGCGAACGTCGTCCGGCGAGGAGACCCCGTGCACGCGCTCGAGAACATGGTGAAGACCGTCGTGGTCGGAGACGCGACCTCCGGCACGGTCCAGTTCGGAGCCGGTCAGCCGCTGGCCTGGATCGTCGGGCCGTGCGTCGTCGAGGATCGCTCCATGATGGGACGCACTGCCGAGCGGCTGAAGAAGCTGGCCGACAAGCTCGACGTGCCCCTGGTCTTCAAGTCGAGCTACGAGAAGGACAACCGCACCAGCGAGGAGTCCTACCAGGGACCGGGCCGCGACGAGGGGCTCGAGATCCTGTCGTGGATCCGCAAGGAGTTCGGCCTGCCGGTGCTCTCGGACGTGCACCGCGAAGAGGACTTGGCGGCGGCGGCCGAAGTGCTCGACGTGATCCAGATCCCCGCGTTCCTGTGTCAACAGACCAGCCTGGTGGTCGCGGCGGGGCGCACGGGCAAGCCCGTAAACGTGAAGAAGGGGCAATTCCTCGCGCCGACCGCGCTCTCGAGTGCCGTCGGGAAGCTCGAGCGCACCGGCAACGAGCGCATCCTGCTGACCGAGCGCGGCGCCTCCTTCGGCTACAACGACCTGATCGCCGACATGACCGCGATCCCGATCATGCAGGCGCTCGGCTATCCGGCGATCTTCGACGCAGGTCACCAGGTGCGGCGCTACGGGATTCCGAGCACCGACCCGGCCGGGGGCAATCCCAAGGAGTTCATCCCGGTGCTGCTGCGCGCATCGATCGCCGCCGGAGCGAACGGGATCTTCCTCGAGGCGCACCCGAGCCCGTCCGAGGCACTTTGCGATGCCGCGAGCCAGTATCCGCTCGACGACCTGGAGCGCCTGCTGCGCGAAGCGCGCGAGCTGGCCACTCTGATCCGCAGCCAGGGCCACGCGTAGCAAGAAGGTCCCCTAGCGGAAGGGGTAGGTCAGCCGGTGCAGCAGGAGCTTGGCTCGCTCGAGGGCAGTGCGCGCGCGCAGTTCCTGGCGCAGCACGCGGTTGCCGCGGGTGTAGGCGCCGCTGAAGGCGGCCACCTCGCGGCGGCCGATCACCGTGCCCCAGAGCCCGGCCTTGACCGCCGATCGGGCCAGTCGGCCAAGGTTGCGGGCGCGGCTCCCGGCCGGAACCAGCCCGTAGCGGTGGAACTTCGCTCGGTCCAGATCCAGCACCATGATGCGCGGACTGGCCTCCGCGGTCACCAGGATGTTGCGCAGCTGCAGGTCGCGGTGCTCGACGCCCGCGTCGTGTAGTTTGCGGATTGCGGCGCCGCTCTTGCGCGCCAGGCTGCGCCGCTCGCGCGGTTGGTCGGCTGCGCGGAGCGCCTCGAGCAGGTCGCACGCCGGACGCACCTCGCTGGTGCCGATCACCCCGGACCAGAAGGGCCCGAAGACGGGCCACAGCACCAGGCACAGCACGTGCGGGACCGGCGCGCCCGAGACCTCTGCGCGGGCCGTCACACGCAGCTCGCGCAGCGGCCGCTGCGGTCCGAAGAAGAGCGCGCCGGTGAGCGGGGCCAGCAGCCCGCCGTGACGGTAGCGGCGCAGCACGGCAGAGCCCCCGTCTCCCAACTCGACGCTCGGCGCAGTACCGCGCCCGCGCCGCGGCGCCCGCGCGAACAGCTCCTCCCGCACCCGTGGGTCGGCCAGGCGCAGGCGCACCAGCTCCGCGGAGCGCGCCTGGTCCAGTACCAGCCAGGTCCCGCCTATGCGATGCACGGCGTAGCCCAGCGGAACGCGACCGAGCGGATCGCGCGGCACGCCGCGCTTCAGCTCTCGCCCCGCATGGTGGCCCGGATCAGGTACACGGCCAGCGCCGCCGCGATCGCGTTGGCGGTCCAGATGCCGAGCCAGGGCGGCAGCCAGCCGCGCTCGGCGACGAGTTCCCCGGTCGTGAACACGATCCAGTAGAGCCCCATCACGGCGACCGCGGTGATCGCCCCTGCGGAGCGCCCGCTGCGCAGCGGGCGGATGCCGAGCGGCACCGCCAGCACGCCGAGCAGCAGAGGCGCCAGCGGAAACGCGAGTCGCCGGTGGATCTGGGTGTCGACGGTGCGCTCGCCGTTTCCCCCGCGGATCTCCGGGTCCTCGCCGCGCGCAAAGCGCCTCTTCAGCGCGAAGAGCTCGGCCAGCGTGAAGTCCCGGCCGCGTTTCGCGCCCGTCAGGTACGCGCTGATGTCGAGCGATACGTGCATGCTTCCGAAGCCCACGCGCCGGTAGCGCTCGGGGTCGGTGTCGGAGAAGTGGATCGAGCCACGCTCCAGGTCGAGCGCCAGGTTCCACTCCTCCTCCGGGCCGATCGTCGCGCACTCGGCAGAGATGTACACGGTGCGATCCGTCGTGAAGTCGCCGATCAGAACACCGCGCAGCGGGCAGGTCTCGTCGCCGCGCTCGGCCACGTAGAGTGTGCGGTTGCCGATCGACAGGAAGTGGCCGGTCTTGATCAGGCGCACCGAGGCCGAGAGCTCGCGCGTGAACGTCTTCATGCGCTGGCGGCTGGCCGGCTCGAGCTCGAAGAGCAGGTAGCCCGTGACGGCCGCGCAGACCACGCCGAGCGCGACCACAGGGGGCAGCAGCCGTGGCACGCTTATTCCCGAGGCGCGCATCGCAACTACTTCCCCGTCTGCCGACATGCGCCCGAAGGTGATCAAGACGCCGAACAGCAAGGAGGTGGGGATCGCGTAGGACATGAAGCTCGGCAGCACCAGCGCCGCCAGCTGCAGCAGGATCCCCGCCGAGAGATCGGCCGCCAGCAGCTCCTCGAGAGAGCGCAGCACGTTCTGGACCACGAGCACCAGGCTGAACAAGGCAAGCCCAAGTGAGGTGTGGACCAGAACGTCGCGCAGGATGTAGCGCCACAGGATCGTCGGGGCGACCATGGGTCACCGATGCTATCGACTCGCGAAGGGGCCGCCAGTGATGCCCGCCGCGCGGCGGCGGATGCGCGCCGCATCCTGGTGATCCGGCTGGGCTCGCTGGGCGACGTGGTGCGCACCCGTTTCGCGTTCGCGGGGCTGCGCGAGCTATGTCCCGAGGCTCGCATCGATTGGCTGGTCGACGATCGCTGCGCCGCTGGCCTGGTGGGACTCGCCGGGCTGGGCGAGATACTCACCGTGCCGCGCCGCGCGCTCACTCCGGGGCGGCCCGGGGGTTCGCTTCGAGCCCTGCGGGGCGTGCTTGGCACCCTGCGGGCCCACCGATACGACCTTTCCGTCGACTTCCACTGCGTGGCTCGCAGCGCGCTGGCGCCGGCCGCGGCGCGGATCCCGGCCCGGGTCGGCTACGGGCCCGGGGTGGCGCGCGAGGGCTCCTGGCGCCTCCTGACCCACCGGGTTCCACTGCCCGAGCCGCACGTCTCGCGCTTTGAACGCAACGCCGCGCTGGTCCGCTACCTGGGTGGGGAGGTGCCCTCCCGCCCACCCCCCCTGGACCTGCCCCAGGATGCTGGAGCGGGCCTTGGCGAGCTTCCCCGGGAGTTCATGGTGGTCCACCCCGGGACTAGCCCCAAGACGATCTACAAGCGCTGGGCGGCCGCCCGCTACGCCGAGGTGGCCCGCAGCGTCTACGAGGCCAGCGGGATCGCATCGCTGGTGACTTGGGGGCCCGTACCCGGCGAGCGGGAAAGGGCCGAGCAGGTGGTGCGCCTGGCTGGCGCCGGCGCGCGCCTGGCGCCCGAAACCCCCGGCATCGACGCGCTTCTGGCGCTGCTCTCGCGCGCAAAGCTGTTCGTGGGCGGCGATTCGGGGCCCATGCACCTGGCGACGCTCGCCGGCCGGCCCGTGGTCGTGGTCTTCGGACCGACGGATCCCACCGAGAATGCACCGTTTTCCGGCCTGCCGAGCCGGGTGGTGCGGCGCGACGTGGGCTGCAACCCGTGCCGCGAGGGTTGCCCGGCCCGGACCTGCCTGGGCGCGGTCGAATCCGCGGCGGTGGCGCAGGCGGCGCTTGCGCTCATTGCCGCGGAAACGGGCGCGGCCTAGACTCCCAGACTTCCCGGGAGTCAGCGTAAGTGCAAGGAACAAAAGAGAAAACCGCCATCGTCCTGCCCAACCACCTGGGCGACGCGGCGATGGCGACCGCGGCGCTGCGGGCGCTGCGCGCCGGGCTGCCGGACTCGGAGATCAGCCTGGTCGTGCGCCGCGAGCTGGCCGGACTACTCGAGGGCGCCCCCTGGTTCGACCGGCTGATCCCCCACGATGTATACGGTTCGGCCGGCGCGGCCGGGCGCCTGCGCCGCAGGATCGCCCTGGGGCGCGCCCTGCGCGGTCACGACACGGTCGTGGTTCTGCCGAACTCCTGGTCGGCGGGCTGGATCGCCCTGGCCAGCGGGGCCGGCCGCCGGGTCGGCTACGCGCGGCGCGGCCGCGGCGTGCTGCTCACCCGGGCTCTGCCCGCGCCGCGCGAGGGTGGCCGCTTCGTGCCGATTGCGATGGAGCGCTACTACCTCGACCTGGTGGTGCGCGGCCTGGGCTGCCCCGATCTGGGCACCGAGCTCGAGCTGTACAGCGATCCCGAGTCGGAGAAGCAGTGCGACGCGGCCTTCGCGGTCCACGGGATCGACGCGCAGCGACCATTGGTCTGCCTGGCGCCGGGCGCTGGCTACGGCCCCGCGAAGCTCTGGCCACTGGGCTACGTGGCCCAGCTGGCGCGGGCACTGCTGGACGGCGACGCGCAGGTGGCGCTCGTGCACGGACCGGGAGAGGAGGCCCTTGCTCACGAAATCCGGACAGCCGCGGGTCCCGGACTGGTCTCGCTCGGCGGCGAGGCCATGACGCTCGGGCTCCTGAAGGCCGTGTTGGCGCGCGCCAGCCTGCTGGTGTGCAACGATGCTGGGGCGAGGCACGTCGCCGCGGCGTTCTCCGTGCCCGCGCTGGTCTTGATGGGACCCACGAGCATCCAGTACACGAACCTGAACCTGAAGAAGACCCGGCTGCTGCGCGAGCCGGTCGCCTGCTCACCCTGCCAGCGGAAGATCTGTCCCATCGACCACCGATGCATGACCCGGTTGCTCCCGCAGCGCGTGATCCGCGAGGCTCGCGCCGCCCTGTGCGACCCCGAGTGGCGCGGGTCCCTGGACCTGGAGCCCGCCCCCGTGACCAGAGCGGAACCCGCATGATCGATCCCGCGCAAGCCCGCAAGCTCGTCCAGGGCTTCACCTCGTGCCGGGTGCTGGTGGTGGGCGACCTGATGCTCGACCGCTACGTGTGGGGCTCGGTTGACCGCATCTCGCCCGAGGCGCCGGTTCCCGTGGTCCAGGTGCAGCGCGAATCGACCATGCTGGGGGGCGCCGGAAACGTGGTCCGGAACCTGGTGAGTCTGGGTGCGCAGGTGGAGGTGGTCGCGCTGGTCGGCGACGACGAGAGCGCCGGCGAGCTGCGCCGCCTGCTGGACCACTGGAAGATCGACCCGTCGGGACTGATCGTGGATGCCAGCCGGCCCACCACGGAGAAGACCCGCGTGATCGCCGGCAGCCAGCAAGTGGTGCGCTACGACCGCGAGTCCAATGAGCCGCTGCTGCCCGCCGCCACCGAGAGCCTGCTCGGAGCTGTGGGCGCGCGCGCGGGCCGGGTCGATGGCGTGATCGTCGAGGACTACGGCAAGGGGCTGCTCGAGCCGGGCGTGGCGCGCGAGGCGATGGCCGAGTTCGGACGCCACCAGCGCCGCGTGTTCGTCGACCCGAAGCTACAGCCGTGGGACGTGTACCGCGGCGCGGAGCTGCTGAAGCCGAACCTGCGCGAGGCGCAGGAAGTGAGTGGCATCAAGCTGCGCGGCGAGGACGACCTGGAGAGCATGGGCCGTGCGCTGCTCGAACAGACCGGCGCGCAAACCCTGGCGATCACGCGCGGCGCCGAGGGCATGACCTTGTTCCCGTCCAGTGGGCCGACCGAGCACGTGGCCACCGTGCGCCGCGAGGTGGCCGACCAGGCCGGCGCGGGGGACACGGCAATCGCGGCGCTCGCCCTGGCGCGCCTGGCGGGCGCGTCCTGGCGCGAGGCTGCGAGCCTCGCGAACGCCGCGGCCGGGGTGGTCGTGGCAATCCCGGGCACCGCGACCCTCTCGCCCGCCGACCTGCTGCGCTCCGTCGAGAGTGCGGCCTGATGGCGCGTTCGCTGCGCTCGAAGACGGCGCTGCGTTCGAAGACTGCGCCGCGCTCGAAGACGGCGCTGCGTTCGATGACGGGCTTTGGGCGCGCGACCGCCGAGTACGGCGGCGCCGAGATCACGGCCGAGGTGCGCTCCGTGAACGCCCGCCACCTGGAGCTGCGCCTGCGCCTGCCGCGCGAGTTCCAGGCGCTGGAGGCGACCTTGCGCGAGGCGGCATCCGCCTTCTTCGAGCGCGGCCAGGTCGATGCGTCGCTGCGCGTGCCCTCGCAGGGTCTGTCTGCGCCCGACGTAGAGATCGATCTCGCGGCGGCGCGCGGCTACGCCAGTGCAGCCGAAGAGCTGCGCGGGCAGCTCGGCCTGGGCGAGCCGCTTTCGGTATCGGCCCTGCTCGAATTGCCGGGCGTGGCGCGCCTGCGCGAGGCGCCACTCGACCAGGAAGCGCTGCGCGAGGTGCTTGTGCGCGCACTCGAGCAGGCCTGCCGCGCCGCCCGCGAGATGCGCGAACGCGAAGGCTCGGCGCTGGCTACCGAGCTCGAGGGTCGGCTGGGCGGAATCGAGAGCTCGGTCGCAGCGATCGAGGCGCGCGCCGGAGAGGTGCGCGACGCCCTGCGCGAGCGGCTCGACAAGCGCCTGGCGGCGCTGGCGCCGCAGCTGGAGCTCGACCCCGCGCGCCTCGAGCAGGAAGTCGTGCTCTACGCGGACCGCATGGATGTGACCGAGGAGTTGGTGCGCCTGCGCAGCCACCTGGCGCAGTTCCGCGAGACGCTGGACGAACCGGGCGCCGTGGGGCGCAAGCTCGAGTTCCTGCTCCAAGAGCTGGGCCGCGAGGTCAACACGATCGGCTCGAAGGCGTCCGACGTGCCCGTCACGCGCAGCGTCGTGGCGCTCAAGGCCGAGTTCGAGAAGCTGCGCGAGCAGGTTCTGAACGTCGAGTAGCGCGTGAAGCTAGTCACCATCGGATACGGCAACGTCGTGGTCGCCTCGCGGGTCGTCTCTGTCGTGGCGCCGACCGGCGCGCCCGTGAAGCGGCTGCGCGACGAGGCCCGCAAGCGCGGCAAGCTGGTCGACGCCACCCAAGGGCGCAGGACCCGATCGGTGATCGTGACGGACTCCGACCACGTGATCCTGTCGGCCGTACAGGCCGAGACGATCTCGGAACGCCTCCGGGAGGAGCTGTGAGCGACGCTTCCCGGGCCGGCATCGTCTTCGTGATCTCTGGCCCCTCGGGCGTCGGCAAGAGCAGCATGCTGCGCCGCGTGCTGGAGCACGACCCGCGCCTGCGCTTTTCGGTGTCACACACGACACGCCCGCCACGCGAAGGCGAGCGCGACGGCGAGCACTACCGCTTCGTGTCCGCGGACGAGTTCCGCGGCCTGATCGATCGGGGTGCCTTCCTGGAGTGGGCCGAGTACCAGGGCAACCTGTACGGCACGAGCCGTTCGGCGGTCGATGAGCCGACCGGCCAGGGCATCGACCTGATCCTGGAAGTCGAGGTTCAGGGAGCCAGCCAGCTGCGCGCCATGCTGCCGGACGCCGTGACGGTCTTCGTGCTGCCGCCGGGCTCGTTGCACGACCTGGAGGAGCGCCTGCGCAGCCGCCGCTCCGACGACGAGCAGGCCATCCAGAAGCGCCTCGAGACCGCGCGCAGGGAGGTCCAGGAGGCGCAGCACTACCACTATGTGATCGTGAACGACGAGCTGGATCGGGCTTCGTCCGATCTTCTGCACGTGGTCGGGGCCGCCCGGCTGCAACGCGAGCGCGTCCTGCCGGCCTGGAAGGCTCGCTTCGAGCTGGACTGAATATCCCCAGGATCTAGACTCGAACCGTGGCCCCGCGCATCAACGAGATCGTCGACGTCGTCCAGCAGAACTTCCCGGATGCCGACGTGGCGCTCCTGCAAAAGGCCTACGTCTACTCGGCGAAGGTCCACCAGGGACAGCAGCGCCTCTCCGGCGAGCCGTACTTGATCCACCCCCTCGCCGTCGCGCGGTCCCTCGCCGACATGCGCCTCGACCCGGTCACGGTCGCCGCGGGGCTGCTGCACGACACGATCGAGGACACCTTCGCCACCGAGGACGAGATCCGCAGCGAGTTCGGTGACCAGATTGCGGACCTGGTCGTGGGACTCACGAAGCTGGCGAGGATCGAGTTCCAGAGTCGCGAGGAACGGCAGGCCGAGAACTTCCGGAAGATGCTGGTGGCAATGTCGAAGGACATCCGGGTGCTGCTCATCAAGCTCGCCGACCGCTGCCACAACATGCAGACGCTCGAGTACATGGACGAGGACGCGCGCCGCCGTATCTCCCGCGAGACGCTCGACATCTACGCGCCGCTCGCGCACCGGCTCGGCATCTACGGCATGAAGCAGGAGCTCGAGGACGCGGCCTTCCGCGAGCTCTACCCCGACATCCACGAGCGCATCGCCACCTTGATCCAGGGCTCCAAGCGCGAGCGCACGCGCTACGTCGAGGTGGTAAAGGAGCGCCTCTCGACCTTGCTCGAGGAGCACGGACTGCTGGCCGAGGTGACCGGGCGCACCAAGGAGATCGTGAGCCTGTACAAGAAGATGCAGGAGCAGGACGTGGAGATCGACGAGATCTACGACCTGATCGCATTCCGTGTGATCGTCGATGGCACCGCCGCAACCTGCTACGAGACCCTGGGCGTCGTGCACAGCCTGTGGAAGCCGGTTCCCAGCCGGATCAAGGACTACATCGCGATGACCAAGCCGAACGGCTACCAGTCGCTGCACACCACGGTGATCGGACCGTTCGGCGAGCGCATGGAGGTGCAGATCCGCACCCAGGAGATGCACCGGGTCGCGGAGTTCGGCATCGCCGCGCACTGGAAGTACAAGGACAACAACGAGCCCGACCAGGACTCGGCCCACGGCTTCGCCTGGTTGCGCCAGTTGGTCGAGTGGCAGCAGCAGCTGCAGGATCCGAACGAGTTCCTCGAGACCGTACGGGTCGACCTGTTCTCGGACGAGGTCTATGTGTTCACGCCGCAGGGAGAGGTTCGCGCCTTGCCCGCCGGCGCCACCCCGATCGACTTCGCCTACGCGGTGCACACCGAGGTCGGAAACCAGTGCGCCGGCGCCAAGGTGAACGGCAAGCTGGTTCCGCTGCGCAGCAAGCTCGCCAACGGCGATACCGTCGAGATCGTGACGAGCCCGCACCAGCGCCCCCGCCAGGAGTGGCTCGACCACGTCGTGACAGGGCGCGCGCGCAACCGCATCCGCCACGTGCTGAAGGAGCAGCAGGTCGAGCACGCGCGCCGCCTGGGCCGCGAGATTCTGGAGCGCGACCTGCGCCGCCGCGGCCGCAACTTCGACAAGATGGTCAAGGCCGGCGAGCTGGGCCGGGTCGCCAAGGAGCTGTCCTACAAGAACCTCGACGGGCTGCTCCAGGCGATCGCCTACGGGCGGCGCGATACCAAGCATGTGATCGCCAAGCTCGGCGTAGACCAGGAAACGCCGGTCGAGGCCGAGTCGCCCGGCCTGTTCGCGCGGGTCTTCCCGACCCGGCGCACGCAGCCGGGCGTGCGCGTCGGCGGCATGGACCGCGTGCTAGTGCGCTTCGCCCAGTGCTGCACTCCGGTGCCCGGCGATCCAGTCGAGGGCTTCATCACGCGCGGCCGGGGCGTTACCGTGCACACCAAGGACTGCCCGAAGATCTTCCACCTGGATCCCGAGCGTCGCGTGCCCGTCACCTGGGAGGATGAGTCGGACAACCTGCACCGCGTGAAGCTGCGCGTGATGTCCGAGGACCGGCCCGGACTGCTGGCGGCGGTCACCAACAAGATCAGCGGCGAGGGCATCAACATCCACGGCGGCTCGATCCAGACCAGCGGCGGCAACCGGGCTCAGCAGACCTTCGAACTCGCGGTGCGCGACCGCAAGCACCTCGACGGCCTGATCCGCCAGATCTCGAAGATTCGCGGCGTCCTGTCCGTGGAGCGGCTGCGCTCTTGAGCGGCGTCAGCGGAGTGGCGCTCTGCCGGGACGAGCAATTCGAGCACAGTTGCCCGCGACGAGGATCCTGCACCTCTGCGCCGACCGGAAGTGGACCGGTCCGGCGGAGCCGATGCTGAACGCGGTCACGGGCCTGCGGGCGTTGGGGCACCAGCCTCTACATGGACGGGTCAGGCGACGAGCTGGGCGTCGACCAGCTCGCTGTACAGGCCGCCGCGCGCCAGCAGTTCCTCGTGGGTGCCGCTCATGCTGACCTGGCCCTTCTCGATCACCGCGATCCGGTCGGCGGCCTTGACGGTCGACAGGCGGTGCGCAATCAGCAGCACGGTGCGGCCCTGCATCAGGTTCGCGATCGCCTTCTGCACCTGTTGCTCGGCCTTGGCGTCGAGCGCCGAGGTGGCCTCGTCGAAGATCAGCAGCTGCGGGTCCCGCAGGATGGCGCGCGCGATCGTCAGCCGCTGGCGCTGGCCTCCGGAGAGCTTCCCGCCGAGCTCTCCCACTTCTGTCTGG
>CAXMNF010000207.1:0-20087 GCA_964194645.1 uncultured Gammaproteobacteria bacterium | reverse complement strand
TACTCGCCCACCAGGGTGAAGGTCGGGCTGGTCACCGGCACCTCGGGTGGCACTCCCAGTCCTCGCGCGATGCCCTGCACCAAGCAGGTCTTGCCGGCGCCCAGCTCCCCCGAGAGGGCGACCACGTCGCCCGCGCAGAGCAACGCTCCGAGCCGCGCACCGAGCTCGCGGGTCGCGTCGGCGCTAGCCGAAGCGACGCAGCAGGTGCCGCTCACCGGTGTCCTCCGCGGCGGCCCGCAGCTCGTCCAGCGCGCCCGGAAGCTCCTCGGCCACGGCACGCGCAACCGTCACCGGCCCGAGCCGTTCCCCCGCCCGGCCGTGCAGCCAGGCGCCGAGCCCCGCTGCGTCGTGCGGGGCGAGCCCTTGCGCGAGCAGTGCGCCGATCACCCCGGCCAGCACATCGCCGGTACCACCCGTGGCGAGGCCGGGACCGCCGGTCGGGTTCACCAGCAGCTCGCCGTCGGGCTGTGCCACCAGGGTGCGCGCGCCCTTTAGAACCGTCACGGCTCCGCTGCGCCGCGCCAGCGCGCGCGCCGCGGCGACGCGGTCGGCCTGCACTTCGGCGCTGCTCGTGCCGAGCAGCCGGCCCATCTCGCCTGGGTGCGGGGTGAGCACGCGAGGAGCCGCGCTGCGCAGCGCCTCGGGCGAAGCGGCGAACGCGTTCAGCCCATCCGCATCGACCACGGCGGGCCGAGCGAGTGCAGCCAGGAACTCCCGCGCCGCTCGCGCGCTGGCCTGGCTCGCGCCCAGACCCGGACCCAGCACCACCACGTCGCGCGCCTCGGCCGCCTCGAGCGCAGCCACAAGCCCAGCCGATCCAAAGGCGGCCTGCCCGCCGTCTTCGAGCGGCAGGCTCATCGCCTCGGTGAGCTGGCTCTCGAAGACCACGTGCAGCGAGCGGGGCACCGCCACGGTGACCAGCCCGGCGCCCGTGTACAGGGCGCCCTCGGCGGCCAGCAGCGCAGCGCCGGTCTTCCCCTCGGAGCCGCCGATCACGAGCACGTGCCCGAAGCTGCCCTTGTGGCTGCCCGCGGGGCGCGCCGGCACGCGCGCAGCCGCCGCGCGCGCCGTCCAGACGCGCTGGCGCACCGGCACGGCAGCGCGCGACGCCGCGGGCAGGCCAATGTCCGCCACGCGAATCTCCGCGCTGCCAGGGGCGACCGCGAGGCCGAGCTTCGGCAGACCAAGCGTCACGATCAGGTCCGCCTCGAGCGCGCTGCCCAGTGGGGCGCCGCTATCGC
This sequence comes from uncultured Gammaproteobacteria bacterium, assembly GCA_964194645.1. Classification (GTDB taxonomy): domain Bacteria; phylum Myxococcota_A; class UBA9160; order SZUA-336; family SZUA-336; genus CAXMNF01. The sequence continues at coordinate 18,846 of CAXMNF010000207.1, read as the reverse complement.
TGGCGATTCCGGACGGCAGATCGACCGCGAGCACTGGCCGGCCCGACGCGCGCACCGCCCGGAACAGGGCGGCGATCTCGCCCTCGACCGGACGCGCGAGCCCCACCCCGAACACCGCGTCGATCACGAGATCGCAGCGAGTCAGGAGCGGCTCGATCTCCTTCTGCTCTCCCGCCACGATGACTTCCGCGCCCGAGTTCAAGAGAAGCTCGAAGTTCACCCGCGACTCATCCGAGAACCGCTCGCGGTTGCCGAGCGCGAGCACCACAGGCTCGATGCGGTCGTCCTGCTCGCGCAGTACGCGCGCCACCACGAAACCGTCGCCACCGTTGTTGCCGGCCCCGCAGATCAGCAGGGGACGGCGCAGGCCGGGCCAGCGCTCGCGAGCCGCGCCCGCAATGGCGCGTCCCGCGTTCTCCATGAGCAGCCGACCCGGCAGGCCGCGCAGCTCGATCGCGTCGCGGTCGATGCTGCGCATCTCCTCGCCGGTCGGACAGGGCCAGCCCTGCTGGTCGAGTTCGTGCGAATTCACGGCCGGTCTGGAGGTTACCCCTCCTGCCGCTCCAGCCAAACGCTGGCCATCGCGAAGTCGGCGTCGTGCGTGAGCGTGAGCGCGAAGCGCCAGCCGTCGCCGGGGAGCGCGGCGCGGGCGCGGCCCAGGACCCGCAGGGTGGGCTCGCCACTCCGGCGCCGCACCACCTCGATATCGGAGAGCGGTGGGCCGCTCCCGGCCAGTGGGCGCAGCAGGCGGCGGCCGGCGCACTTGGCGGCGAAGCGCGCCGCCAGGTTGTGCTCGCTGCGCCGCTTGCGGCGCGCATAGGCAAGCTCGTCGGGCGTGAACACGCGCAGCAGCAAGCGCTCGCCGTGGCGGTCGAGCGCGCGGCGGAAGCGGGGCGTGTCCACCAGACCTACGGCGATGCCGGCGAGCTGGGTTTCCGCACGCACGCGGGCGTCAGTCAACGAGCGCCCTTAGCTCCCGCACAGCTCGCTCCAGGCCGACCAGCAGGCCGCGTGCGACGACGGCGTAGCCCACGCGGAACTCGTCGATCTCCTCGATCTCGAGCAGCGCCCGGAGCGATCGGTAGTCCAGGCAACCGCCGGCCGCGACCCGCAGGCCGAGCTTGTGCGAGAGGCGCGCCGCATCGCCGAGGCGCGCGAACTCGTCGTCGCAATCCGGCCCACCCTCGGCGAAGCGGACCGTGTGGAGCTGCACCGAGGCGACCCCGGCCCGATGCGCGGACTTGACCTGCTCGATGTCGGGGGCGATCAGCACGCCGCTCTGGATCTTGCCGTCCTCGAGGGCGCGGGCAAGCTCGCCGAGCACCCCGATCTGCGCAGCCACGTCGAGCCCCGCAGCGGGCGAGAGCGAGTCGGGAATCTCCGGAAGCAGGGTCACAGAGTCGGGGCGGATCTCGAGCGCCAGCCGGATCAGCTCGGGCAGCGCCGGCAGCTGCATCTGGAAGCCGCGCTCGACCGTCTGGCGCAGTACGCGCGCGTCGCGGTCCTGCACGTGCAACCGGTCGGGACGCAGCTCGACGCTCACCCCGTCCGCACCGGCCAGCAGAGCCAGGGTGGCGGCCGCCACGGGATCGGGCTCGCGACCCTGGCGCGCCTGGCGCACCGCCGCCACCTGCTCGAGGCCCACGATCACACGTCGCTCTCTCATCCCTCACGCTCCCCGATCGACCGGTCCAGCTCCTTGCAGAGCTCCTCGACCAGCGGATCGATTCGGTCTCCGTCCTCGCACTCGACCATCACCCGCACCAGCGGCTCGGTGCCCGAATAACGCACCAGCACCCGCCCCTGTCCGGACAGGTCCGTCTCGATGCGCCGCAGCAGTCCTTGCAAGCCGTCGAGCGACTCGAGCGGAACCTTCTCCCTCACCTGCAGCGAGCGCAGTACCTGCGGGCACGGCTCGAACACCTGGCACAGTTCCGACATCGGCCGCTGGCTGCTGCGCTGCAGTGCCAGCACCTGCAGGGCGGTGAGCAGGCCGTCCCCGGTGGTGTTGTGCTCCAGGAACACGATGTGGCCCGAGCTCTCGCCCCCGAGCACCAGGTCCTCGCGCCGCATCGCCTCGACCACGTAGCGGTCACCGACATCCGTGCGCACCAGGCCAATGCCGTGGCGGGCCAGCAGCAACTCGAGGCCCAGGTTGCTCATGGTGGTACCGACCAGCCTGGCGTGGCGCAGAGCGCCGTCGGCGTGTAGCGCCAGGCCGCACAGCCCGAGGATCTGATCGCCGTCGATCACCCCGCCCTGCTCGTCGACCAGCACCACGCGGTCCGCGTCGCCATCGAGGGCGATGCCCAGATCCGCGCGCCGCTCGCGCACGGTCCGCACCAGCGCCTCGGGGTGCATGGTACCCCGGCCCTCGTTGATGTTCGCGCCGTTCGGCGAGGCGCCGATCGCGACTACCTCGGCGCCCAGCTCCATGAGCACGGTCGGCGCCACTTTGTAAGCGGCCCCGTGCGCGCAGTCGACCGCGATGCGCAGGCCGTCGAGCGAGATTTCGCGAGGAAAGGTCTTCTTCAGGAACACGATGTAGCGGCCCGCCGCGTCGTCGATGCGTTGCGCCCGGCCGATGTCCATGCCACTCGGGCGCAGGCGCTCGAGTTCCTCGGTGTACATCAACGACTCGATCTTGGCCTCGACCTCGTCCGGCAACTTGAAGCCGTCGCTCGAGAAGAACTTCACGCCATTGTCGTAGTAGGGGTTGTGCGAGGCCGAGATCATCGCGCCGGCGTCACAGCGCATGTCCGTAGTCAGAAACGCCAGACCCGGCGTGGGGATCGGACCGACCTGCAGCACGTCGACCCCCATCGAGCACAGACCGGCAGCCAGCGCGTCTTCGAGCATGTAGCCGGAGCGGCGCGTGTCCTTGCCGATCAACACGCGGTGGTGGCGCTCGGCCCCAGGACCGAGCCGGAACACCTGGGCGAGCGCGCGGCCCAGCTCGAGCATCAGCTCGCCGGTCATCGGGTGACTGTTCGCGCGGCCGCGAATGCCGTCGGTGCCGAACAGCTTGCGCACGGGCTCTCGCGTGCCGCTCAACCGAGGTCCCGCGGCGGTTCGCCAGCCGTACTGGCCGGCGGCTCGGCATGCTCCGGTGCCTCGATGCGAATCTGCACCTTGACCGGCACCTGGTCCTCCTCGGCGCGCCACACCAGCGAGCCACCGAACGCGAGGGGCACCTCCTGGACGGTGGTCTGGCGGATCTCGCTCAGGTCGACCCGCTCCGTCAACACCTCGCGCAGCCGCCGCAGGCTGCTGCGCGCGCCAGAGAGCACGACCTCGGCCGGCTCGACCACGACCTCGAGCAGCTTGTACCCCTCGGGAAGCTCGCCCGACACGTCGGGCCGCACGCTCACGGTCTTCTGCATGACGGGCTCGGTCTGCAGCACGATCGTGGATGGAGAACGGGCGGTGACCTTGGCGCCGCGCGGAAGCTGGAAGCGAGGCGGCTCGGTGTTCACCGGGAAGCGCGCCTCGCCCGGCTTCAACCCCTCGAGCGAGATCGTGTAGCTGGTCAGCTCGCGGCGTGCGCCGCGCATCGCCGCGCGGCTGCCCACCACGCGCACGTTCACCTCGATCGCCGACTGGTCCACCACGACCAGCGAGTCGGGCACCGCCTCGAGCACGATCGGCAGGTCGATGCTCTCCTCGACCGACTCGGCGCCCTGCACCGCGGCCCACAGAACCGCGGCGACCAGCAGCGCCATGGTCTTGTAGAGAAGATTGTGGAACAGCAGCCGCGACAGGAACCTCACGGCGTCTCCGATCCGACGGGCAGCTGGACCTGCTCGAGCTTGCGCCCGGGAGGTCCCGACTCCGGCTCCTGCTCGGCACGCACGTGGCCCGTGAGCGCCAGCAACTCCTCGCGCAGGCGCGCTCCATCGAGGTCTTCGAAGATGTCCTCGCCGGTCACGAGCGAGATCTGGCCGGTCTCCTCGGAGACGACGGCCGCGATCGCGTCGGTCTCATCCGAGACGCCCAGGGCCGCCCGGTGGCGCGTGCCCAGGGCGCTCGGCAGGTTGCCGCGCAGCGCGAGCGGCAGGATGCAGCCGGCGCTGGCGACCCGGCCCTCACGGATCACGACCGCGCCGTCGTGCAACGGCGAGGGCGGCAGGAACAGGGCGATCAGCAGGTCGCGTGTCAGCTCCGCGTCGAGCGGCGTGCCGAGGTCCATGTACTCATCCAGCCCCACGTCGCGCTCGATCACGATCAGGGCGCCCACGCGCCGCTGGGCCAGGGCCTGGCAGGCGCGCACCACTTCCTCGATCGCCTGCACCTCCTGGCGTGGCGCCGAGGTGAACACGCCGCGCCCCACACGGGTGAGTGCACGACGGATGTCCGCCTGGAAGATCACGATCACGATCAGCACGATGCCCTGGAGGAAGGTGTCCAGGATGAAGCCGAGGGCGGCCAGCTGCAGCTGTTGGGACAGCAGGTAGACCAGCATCAGGATCAGCAGGCCCAGGCTCATCTGCGCGGCGCGGGTGCCCCGGATCAGCAGCAGCACCCAGTAGATGGCGCAGGCCATCAGCAGAATGTCGAGGGTGTCTCGGAACCCTTGGTAGTTCTCCGAGAGCGTGGTCCACAGGTCGAGGGTCCACGCGAAGATCGCCTCGATCACCTTCTAACCCACCCGCCGGCCCCCGATCGCCGGGAGCCGCGCAACACTACCCCGGAACCGGCTCCGGCTCCTGGATCCCCTTGTCTCCGAAACGCGGCTGCTGTGCCGCCTCCGCCTCTTCGTCCTTCGGCACCGGGGGAGTCACGGCTGTACCTGTGCTCGGCACGACCAGCGGGGGGAGCTCTCCTCCGTCCAGCAGGGTCTTCAGCTCCTGATCGTCGAGGGTCTCGCGTTCGAGCAGGTTCTCGGCGATCGCGTCGAGCAGCGGCCGCCTCTCGATCAGCCAGCGCTGCGCCCGCTCGTAGGCCTCGGTCAAGATGCGCTGTACCTCGTGATCGATCGACCGCGCGGTCTCGGAGCTGTGCTTGGGGCTGGTGGTCAGATCGCGGCCCAGGAACACATTCGGGCTGGAATCCTCGATACTCATCGGCCCGAGCTTCTCGCTCATCCCGTAGCTGCACACCATCTCGCGCGCGATCTGCGTCGCCTTCGCCAAGTCGTCCGAGGCGCCGGTGGAGAACTGCTCGAAGACAATCTCCTCGGCGGCGCGGCCGCCCATGGCGTGGCGGATCATCGCGAGCAGCTGCTCCTTGGTGGCCAGGAAGCGGTCCTCGGTGGGCAGCGTCATGGTCACGCCCAAGGCCCGGCCGCGCGGGATGATCGACACCTTGTGGAGCGGATCGCAGTGCTCCTCCAGCATGGCGACCAGAGCGTGGCCGCCTTCGTGGTAGGCGGTGACGCGGCGCTCCCGATCGGACAAGGTCAGGCTGCGCCGCTCGCTGCCCATCAACACCTTGTCCTTGGCCATCTCGAAGTCGAGCTTCGTGACGTGCTCGCCCTCGCGACGAGCCGCCAGCAGGGCGGCCTCGTTGCACAGGTTCTCGAGGTCGGCTCCCGTGAATCCGGGAGTGCCGCGCGCCACGGTCGTCGGGTCGACGTCCGGGCCGAGCAGGATCTTGCGCGAATGCACGCGCAGGATCGCCTCGCGGCCGCGCAGATCGGGCGTGCTCACGACCACGTGCCGGTCGAAGCGGCCGGGGCGCAGCATGGCCGGATCCAGCACATCGGGCCGGTTCGTGGCGGCGATGATGATCACGCCCTCGTTCGACTCGAAGCCGTCCATCTCGACCAGCAACTGGTTCAGGGTCTGCTCACGCTCGTCGTGACCCCCGCCCAGGCCCGCGCCGCGGTGGCGGCCGACCGCATCGATCTCGTCCACGAAGATGATGCAGGGTGCGTTCTTCTTGCCCTGCATGAACAGATCGCGCACGCGGCTCGCGCCGACGCCGACGAACATCTCGACGAAGTCCGAGCCCGAGATCGAGAAGAACGGTACGCCCGCCTCGCCCGCGATCGCGCGCGCGAGCAGGGTCTTGCCGGTGCCGGGCGCACCGACCAAGAGCACGCCCTTGGGAATGCGTCCGCCCAGCCGTGTGAACTTCTTCGGGTCGCGCAGGAACGAGACGATCTCCTCGAGCTCGGCCTTCGCCTCGTCCACGCCCGCGACGTCGGCGAAGGTGATGCGCTGCTGGCCCTCCGAGAGCAAGCGGGCGCGCGACTTGCCGAAGCTCATGGCCTTGCCACCGCCGGCCTGGAGCTGCCGGAAAAGCAGGAACCAGAGCCCCACGATCAGGAGCAGCGGGAACCAGCTGATCAGCAAGGTGTGCCAGACGCCCGACTCGTCGCGCGGCACGTAGGTGGTGCGCACGTTCTGCGCGACCAGGAGCTGCGAGAGCTGGTCGTCCTCGGCCGGCCCGTAGGTCTTGAAGTCCTGTCCCGAGTTGTACTTGCCCTCGATCTGCTCGCCCTGAATCTTCACCTCGGTCACCTGGCCGTCGCGCACGGCCACCAGGAACTCCGAGTAGTCGAGGTCCTCGCTCGGCTCGCGGGTCTCGCCACTCCAGAACGTGAAGATCGCCAGGAGGACGAGCATCCCCATGGCCAGGGTCATGATGTTCTTGTAGACGGGGTTCAATGGAACTCCTGATGGCTGGCGCTGAGACAGGTCCGCGGCGGCGCATAACCGCCCGACATTTCAATGAATTCTAGCAGCTTGCCCCGCCGGCGAAAAGCGCTGGGCCGGGCTGTGACGCCGCGTTCCAGGCTCGTGCACTCGCGGCGTCCGTGCAAGTCCGACGCTTCGAGAGACCTTCCTGTTCATGGATCGACCCGTCCGCGCCGGCGCGCCCGGATTGCATCGGCGCCCGGCAGAAGGATCCTGAAGCCCCCGCGGCCACGTGGCTTCTCACGCGACCCGCCCGGAGCGTCGGCCGCGGCGCCGAGCCAGAAACGCTCGCCGCAGCGCAGCAGCACTCGGCCGCCCGGAAGAGACAGCGACGCCGAGCGCGGCGCCTCCTCGAGGAAGCGCTCCATGCGCCCCAGGTGCACGCGTGTGACACGCGTCGCCAGGCCCACCGTCTCGAGCGCCCCGGCGAGCGCGCGCCGGCGTTCCGTCGGCGCCAGGGAGCCGAGCGGCCCCGGCTCGAGCCAGCAGCCGGAACGGGCCGGCCGCAGCGCTCGCGACAGCACCGCTTCGATGCGCGGCGCAGCGTCCTCACGCGCCTCGAGCGCCAGCTCGGCCAGCTCCGCCAGCTTTCCAGCCGCTCCCGCGTGGATCTGCTCGAGCAGCGGCAGGACCTGGCGGCGCAGCCGATTGCGCGGGATCGAGAGGTCGGCGTTGCTGCGATCCTCGCGCCAGCGCTGTCCGCGCCGCTCCAGGTAGCGACGCAGCTCGAGCCCCGGTACGGCCAGCAAGGGTCGGAGCAGCCGCGAGGCGTGGCTGCGGGGCACGATCCCGGCCAGGCCGGTCAGACCCGTGCCGCGAATCGCGCGCAGCAGCACGGTCTCGGCCTGGTCGTCGCGGGTGTGGGCCGTGGCGATCCAGTCCGCAGAAAGCTCCAGGCGCAGCTCCTCGAGCGCCGCGTAGCGCAGGGCCCGGGCACGCGCCTCCGGCGAACGCCCATCGGGCCGCGCCGCGTCGACGCGCCGCGCGCCGAACGGCACTCCCAGCTGCTGCGCGAGCTCTTTGACGAAGGCCAGATCGCTGTCGGCGTCCGAACGCAGCCCGTGGTGCACGTGCCCGCAGGCGACACGCTGACCCAGCGAGGCCAGGCCGCGCAGCAGCGCCACGGAATCGGCTCCTGCAGAGCAGGCCACCAGAACGCGCGTGTCGCGCCCCAGGCCCGCCTCGCGCAGGGCGGCTGCCAGGGCCGCGTGGAGCGGATCCATCATTCCAGAGTAGCTCCGCGCCCGAGGGGCCGCCGCGAGGCAGGCCCGCTGGGTTTCGCCTCACAAAACCCGGCGCAAACGCCGAAAAAGCCTGCTGTGCGGGGGCCGGCAGGCGGCCGCCGCGCCTCACGTCTCGCGGGAGTCCGGGTGCAGCGCGTGATCGACAGCCTGGAGCTCTTCGGCGCTTGGCTGAAGCAGCTTCCGAACGCGGATCAGAGCCTCTGGTTCGCGCTGGCGTTTGGCGCCTTCGCACTGGTCATGCTGGCGATCTCCGGACGGCAGCGGGGCGCAGCTGCCAGCCCGGCAGGCGCCGCGAGAGAAGGACTCGAAGCGCAGATCCAGCACCTGATCGAGCGCAACGACTACGAGCGCGCCGGTGATATCCGCCGTAGCCAGGGACAGTTCGGCAAGGCACTGGCGCTCTACCTGAACAGCGGGAACGAGAACAAGGCGGCTCTCTGCTACCTGTCTCTGAAGCAGCCGGGTCACGCGGCGGAGGTGTACCGGCGCATGGGCCGCATTGCCGAAGCCGCCCACTACTTCCAGATGGCCGGCAACTGGCAGATGGCCGCCGAGTGCCTGGAGAACGCCGGGAGCGAGCGCGAGGCGGCGGAACTCTACGAGCGCGCGGGCGACCTGGCGCGGGCGGCCCACATTCTGCGCGGCATCGGCGACGCCGAGAGCGCAGCGCGCTTGTTCGAGCGAGCCGGTCTCGCGGCCGAGGCTGCAGCCGCGCTGCTCGCGGCACGAGGCAAGGAGCCCGGCGCCCTGCGAAAGGCAGGCGAGCTGTTCCAGAACGCCGGCGAGACGCGCCGCGCGGCCGAATGCTTCGCCGGTGCCTCCGAGTGGGAGCGCGCTGCGGCGATGTTCGAGGGCATTCGCGAGTTCACCCTGGCTGCGCAGGCCTACGAACGCGCCGAGGCCTGGGAGCGCGCTGCGGAGGCCTACGAACGCGGCGGCTCACTCCCCGAGGCGCGCAAGAACTTCGAGCGCGGCGGCGACGTGCTGCGAGCCGCGCAGATCGCCCTGCGCCTCGGCCACCTGCTGGAGGCCGGGCGCAGCTTCTACCAGATCGGCTCGTACGAGCGCGCCACCGAGACGCTCCAGAGCGTCTCGCCGCAGTCGCCTCAACACCGCGACGCGACGCTTCTCCTCGGACGGATCTTCGTGGAGAAGGGTCTGTCCGAGCGCGCCATCGAGCAGCTCTCGAAGATCAGTGCCGAGCCCCCGGTCTCGAAAGACGACATGGAGGTCCTGGTCCTCCTGGCCGACGCCTACGAGCGCTCCGGCGAGCCGCTTCGCGCGCTCAACCTGCTGGAGCAGGTGCAGGACTTCGACCGCGACTACCTGGACGTCGCGGATCGCATCGAACGCCTGCAGGAGCGCGCCTGGGGGCAGACGAACACCGCCCCCGGGCTGATGAGCGACCGCTACGAACTGCGCAGCGAGATCGGGCGCGGCGGGATGGGGGTGGTGCATCTGGCCCAGGACCGGGAGCTGGAACGGCCCGTGGCCGTGAAGTTCCTGCCCTCGGACCTCGCCTCACAGCCGGCCGCCGTCGAGATGTTTCGCGGCGAAGCGCGCGCCGCTGCCTCGATGAACCACCCCAATATCGTGCACGTCTACGACGTGACGGTAGTCTCGAAGCGCCCCTGCATCGTGATGGAATACGTGCAGGGCCGCACCGCGCGCGAGCTGATGAAGGTGGAGGGTTCGAAGGAGAAGAAGCCGCTCTCGGCGCGGCGTGTCGCCGAGATCGCGCGCGACATCTGCGACGCCCTGGCCTACGCGCACACCATGAACGTGATCCACCGCGACGTGAAGCCGGGCAACATCATCGTCTCGAATCGGGGCCAGGCGAAGCTGATGGACTTCGGCATCAGCAAAGTGCTCGAGCGCAACGAAGAGGGCATGACCCAGGCCAAGGGCACCCCCCAGTACATGCCGCCGGAGCAGATCCTGGGCAAGGAGGTGGACGCGCGCACCGACCTGTACGCGCTCGGCATCTCCATGTTCGAGATCCTCACCGGCCGCCGCCCCTTCGTCGGCCAGGACGTCGTGAACCAGCAACTCCACAGCGAGACGCCCGACCCGCGCGAGTACGTGCCCGACGTTCCCGAGGCGATGGTGAATCTGATCCACACCGCGTGCCGCAAGAAGGCCAGTGAGCGCTACCAGTCGGCGCGCGAGATGGGCGACGCGCTCTCCGAGTTCCTGTCCTCGAGCGAGGGCGAGGCGAAGCGCCGCTAGCAGGCTGCGGAGAGAGTAACGCCGAGGGGGCGGGCGGAACCGTCCCCCGTCGGCCGAGGTGGGGGCCCGTCGGCGCGCTGCGCGCGCCTCCCCCAATCGTCCGCCGGGAGACGGTCCCGCCCGCCGCCACCGGCTCGATGTCTCCCACCCGCCGCCCCATCGCTACGTCGCCTCCAGCAGGTTCCGGATACGCACCAGGCTCGGCCGCTCCCCCCGTTCCCGTAGGAGAGCGACTCCTCCTGGAGTCGCTCTCCGTCGCGGCAAGGCGAGCTTGCTCGCCGTTAGGCCGCTAGTTGAGCCGCTAGTCCAGGAGCGCGCTGGCGGTGCCGACCAGGACCACGGTGCGCTTGGCGTCGTCCTTCTCGACCCAGACCTCCGCATTGCGACGCGTGGCCTGCCCCTCCGGGACGTCCTCCAGCAGCTTCGCGCGCGCGCGCACGGACTCATCGGCCCAGAGCACATTCGTGAGCTTCACGTCCATGCGCCCGCCCGCGAACCAGCCGTGGCCGAAGGCGTTGCCCATCAGCTGCGAGACCAGGCAGGTCGACAGCATTCCCTGGACCACCACGTCCGGGAAGCCGAGCTTGCGCGCCGCCTCGCGGTCCGTGTGGTAGTTCGCGCCGGGACCGCTGAAGCGCCAGCAGGTGTCCAGGCCGACCTCGAGCGCCACCGGCGGGAGTTCCGGACCGCTGCCCTCCCCGACCGCGCGCGCGACCTTCTTCTGTTCGGCCGAGCCGCGGTCCACCACGAAGCCGGCCCGCGGCTCGGGCTCGTCGGCCAGGAATGACTGGTGTGTGCGCCCACGCACCAGAAGCCGACCGTTTGCGTCGCTGTAGTCGACCTCGTTTACCAGGTAGTCGCGGTTCCGCTTGCGATAGCGGTCGATCAAGGTCGAGCGCGTGAAGAGCGCCGCCCCCATGGGGATAGGCGCGAACATCAGCCACTCCTGGCGCGCGTGCAGATTGCCGACCAAGCGCTTCAGGTACCAGCGCTCGGGGTGCTCGTAGACCTCGCTGTGGAACAGCAGCGGCGGGGCGATGGCCGACTCGCCCGAGTAGGCCGGATGCTGGTCCGCAAAGGTGTCGGCGTAGAAGCGCACGACCTCGGGAGCGGCGCGGCGTTCGGCCGTCTGGACCAGGTGGCCGACGCGCAGCGGCTCGCCGAGCAGGTTCATGGCGCGATGATATAACAGCTGCCCATGGAGCGGAGCACTACGGCGAACCTGGAGAGCTGGCTGTGCGAGCGCGCCGATCGCCGGCGGCGGCGCTGCCGCGCACGCCCTCCGGCGAGGTCCAGGAGCACCTGCTGGAGCGCCGCCAGCTCGGCATTGCCGGTGCTCGTCGTGCTGCTGGCGCTGCCCGGTTGCCTGGGCACGCCCGCGGCACCGCCCGTGTTGGACGACGACCAGGTACAGCGCGGCGCCCTGCTGTTCCACGACCCGCGCCTTTCGGGCGACGGCAGCCGGAGCTGCGCGACCTGCCACCCCGGCGGAGCCAGCGACGGCCGCATCTGGGCCGGCACGCGTGAGGTCGCCGCGGGCGATCCCCGCGGACGCCGCACCCTGCCCCTGCGCGGGCTGTGGCAGACGCCACCATACCTGTGGGACGGGTCGCTCGGCAGCGTGCGCGAGGTCTTGGAGCGCATGCTGGCCATCGAACTCGGCGGGGCACCCCTGTCGGAGCCGGACATGGCCGCGCTCGAGGCCTACGTGCTCTCGATCCCGGCCTTCGACAACGGCCGCGTGCAGCCCGATGGCTCGCCGAGCGAGCCGGCCACCTTGTCCGCGCGCCGCGGCTTCGAGCTCTTCCGGCGCGCCGGCTGCGATGTCTGCCATCGGCCGCCGAGCTACAGCCACGGGTTGCGCTTCGAGATCGGCACCGATGGGAAATGGAGCGTGCCGAGCCTGCGCAACGTGTCGCGTCAGCCCAGCCTCGGACACGATGGCCGCTGGCCCGACCTGGAGACGGCCGTGATCGCGATCCTGCTCCAGCGCGAGGTCACTCTGACCAATCCCGAGCTGCACCAGCTGCTGCGCTACCTGGAGCTCCTGTAGAGCGCTACGCGGTGCCTTCGATCAGCCCCTGCACAAAGCGTCCCAGCAGCTCGCGCCGGCCGCTCACGCCCACGCGTTCGTAGATCGCGTGCAGGTGATTGCGCACGGTCAGCTCGCTGATGAACAGCTTGCCCGCAATCTGGCGGCTGCTGTGGCCGCGCAGCGCCGAGCCGAGCACCTCGAGCTGGCGCTCGGACAGGCCGAACGGGAGGAAGGCGCAGCGGACGGCATCCGGCTGCGCGGGCGCAGGCCCTTCGGGCTCCGGTCCGCACAGCACACGCCGCAAGGCGTCTGGATCGCGCAGCGACCGATCCACCAGGATCGCCCCCGGCATCGCCAACCGATAGGACGTGGCGCCGCCTTCGCCCAGCGGGGCCAGCAGCAGCAGCGGGCCCAGATCGTCCGGCAGGCCGAGCAGGTCGAGGCCGTTCGGCCCGCCGACGCCCAGCACGAACACATCGAAGTGCACGCGTCCGCGCAGCTCGTGGAACAGCTCGAGGTCGTCCACCACGCAGGACGAGAAGCCCTCCGCGGAAAGCATCTGGCGCGCGCGTTCCGCGACCAGTGAAGCCGGCTCGCAGACCAGTGCGCGCCGGCTCGTCCCCTTGTCGAGCGCCCCCACGCCGGCAAGGGTACCGAAGAAGTCGCCGTGCGCGACTCGCTCGCCCGTGGCGGCTCCGCAGGGCGTCGCCTAGTCTCGACCGCTCTCCTGGGGGGGGCTGTGGCGGGGATGACGCGCGATCGCTGGGCGACCAAGCTCGGCCTGATCCTGGCGCTCGCCGGCAACGCGATCGGCCTGGGGAACTTCCTGCGCTTTCCAGGGCAGGCCGCCGCGAACGGCGGCGGCGCGTTCATGCTGCCCTACTTCCTGTCGCTGCTGCTGATCGGCCTGCCGCTCATGTGGGCGGAGTGCGCGATCGGCCGCTTCGGTGGACAGCGCGGCCACGGCCACACGGCCGGCATGTTCCACGTCTTGTGGCCGAACCCCGCGTCCAAGTACCTGGGCGTGTTCGGCATCTTCATCCCGTTCACCGTGGCGCTCTACTACATTCCGATCACCTCCTGGTGCCTTGCCTTCAGCTGGTTCTCGCTGACTGGCGCCTACGATGGCCTGTCCAGCCGGGCGGCCCTGCAGGGCTTCCTCGAGGGCTTCCAGGGCTGGCAGTCGAACGAGCACTTCTCGGGCCGGGGAACGCTCTATTTCTTCTTCCTGACCACGCTCGGGCTGACCCTGCTGACTCTGGCCGGTGGCGTCGCGCGCGGGATCGAGCGACTCGCAAAGCTGGCCCTGCCGCTGCTCTTCGCCATGGCCGTGCTGCTGGTGGTGCGCGTGCTCACGCTCGAACCGCCCCCCGGCGCCGGTCCGGACCAGACGGTGCTCCACGGCCTCGGCTTCGTGTGGAACCCGCGCCCCGAGGCGCTACTCGACCCCGCGGTGTGGCTGGCCGCGGCCGGACAGGTGTTCTTCACGCTCTCGATCGGCTGGGGCATCGTCCACACCTACACGTCCTACCTCGGGCCCGACGAGGACGTGGCCCTCACCGGCCTGTCGACCGCCAGCCTGAACGAATTCGCGGAGGTCGTGCTGGGCGGCACGATCGCGCTCACCGCGTCGGTCGTGTTCTTCGGGATCGCCGCCACGAGCCAACTGGCCGGCTCGAGCTTCGACCTGGGCTTCCAGGCGATGGCGGTGATCTTCCAGCAGCTTCCCGGTGGCAGCGTGCTCGGCGCGCTCTGGTTCCTGCTGCTGTTCCTGGCGGGGCTCACCTCGGCGGTGGCGATCACCCAGCCGGCCGTCGCACTGATCCAGGAGGGCTTCGGCACCACGCGCGGTCGCGCGGTCGCGCTGGTGGGCGGCGCGCTCCTGGTGTTGTCCGCCCCGGTGCTCTGGTGGGAAGGCGTGCTCGACGAGCTGGACTTCTGGGCGGGCACCTACGCGCTGCTGCTCTTCGGCCTGATCGAGGCGATCATCTTCGCCTGGGTGTTCGGCATGGAGCGCGGCTGGAGCGAGATCACGCGCGGAGCCGAGGTCGAGGTGCCGCGCCTGGTGCGCCCGGTGCTCAAGTACGTGACGCCCGCGTTCATCGCCACGATCCTGATCGGCTTCTCGGTAAAACACCTGCCCGACGTGCTGGCCCGCGGCGACGTCTACATCTGGCTGGCGCGCGGGCTGATGGTGGCCTTGTTCATCGGCCTCGCCGGGCTGGTGCGCAGCGCACTGGCCGGCCGGCGCGGAGGGAGTTAGGTGGAACCGGGCGGCTGGCTGCTGTTCGCGGTGTCGTGGGGCGCGATCGTCTCGCTGGTGGTCTTCTGCCTGTCGCGCGTGCTGCGCGGCGGGCGTAGCGGGCCGCCGGGCAACTGACTAGGATATCGGCCGCCTGCCGCACCACGGTGCGGCCCCTTCCGGCGATGTAGCTCAGTCGGTAGAGCAGGCGGCTCATATCCGCCGAGTCGGGGGTTCGAGTCCCTCCATCGCCACCAGCTTGAACGGCCCGGGCAGATGTCTTAGCTTCGCCGGGTTCGCTGGGTGTGGCCGCAAGCGACGGCCTGAGACGCGGATTCGGGGCGAGGGACGCCCCGGCGCTCCGCGAAGCCCCGGAACCTGATCCGGTTCGCACCGGCGTAGGGAAGCGAAACAAGCGTGTCCAGGCGCCCATCGCGGTTCCGCGCCCGAAGCCGTCCCCGAACCGGACGCTCGGGAGAGACGAGATGACCGCGCACCTGACCATCGACGGGATCTTGACCCGCGACCCCTTCCCCGGCTCCACGAAGTGCTACGTGCAAGGGTCGGATCCCTCGATCCAGGTGCCGATGCGCGCGGTTCGTCAGGCGCCGTCCAAGCAGACCGCGCCGAACGGCAGCGAGCAGCTGGAGCCGAACCCCGACGTGCTGCTGTACGACACGTCGGGGCCATACACGGATCCCGCGGCGCCGATCGACGTGCGCAAGGGACTGCCGCCTCTGCGGCTGCCCTGGATCCTCGGCCGTGGTGACGTCGATGAGCTGAAGCAGCTGACCTCGGCCTACGGACGCGAGCGCGAGCGCGACCCGAAGCTCACTCCAGTGCGCTTCGAGCGCATCCGCCCCGCCCTGCGCGCGCAACCCGGGCGTCGCGTCACCCAGCTGCACTACGCGCGGCGCGGCGAGATCACGCCGGAGATGGAGTTCGTGGCGATTCGGGAGAACCAGCGCGTCGAGGACCACCAGGAGCTCGCGGTTCAGCACCCCGGTCAGAGCTGGGGAGCGGCCCTGCCGGAGCGGACCTCGCCGGAGTTCGTGCGCGACGAGGTGGCGCGCGGGCGCGCGATCATCCCCGCCAACGTGAATCACCCCGAGGCGGAGCCGATGGCGATCGGCCGCAATTTCCTGGTGAAGATCAACGCCAACATCGGCAACTCGGCAGTGACCAGTTCCATCGAGGAAGAGGTCGAGAAGCTGGTCTGGGCCACGCGCTGGGGCGGCGACACGGTCATGGACCTGTCGACCGGGCGCCACATCCACGAGACGCGCGAGTGGATCCTGCGCAACTCGCCGGTGCCGATCGGCACGGTGCCGATCTACCAGGCGCTGGAAAAGGCGGGCGGCCGGCCCGAGGAGCTCACCTGGGAGATGTTCCGCGACACGCTCGTGGAACAGGCCGAGCAGGGCGTCGACTACTTCACGATCCACGCCGGGGTGTTGCTGCGCTACATCCCGCTCACGGCCCGGCGCCGCACCGGCATCGTGTCACGCGGCGGCTCGATCATGGCCAAGTGGTGCCTGGCGCATCACCGCGAGAACTTTCTGTACACGAACTGGGACGAGATCTGCGAGATCATGGCGGGCTACGACGTTGCCTTCTCGATCGGCGACGGCTTGCGGCCCGGCTCGATCGAGGACGCGAACGACGAGGCCCAGTTCGGCGAGCTGCGCACCCAGGGCGAGCTCACGCGGCGCGCCTGGGAGTTCGACGTGCAGGTGATGAACGAGGGCCCCGGCCACGTACCCATGCACATGGTGCACGAGAACGTCCAGAAGCAGCTCGAGTGGTGCGGCGAAGCGCCCTTCTACACGCTCGGCCCGCTCGCCACCGACATCGCGCCCGGCTATGACCACATCACCTCAGCGATCGGAGCGGCAATGATCGGCTGGTACGGCACCGCGATGCTCTGCTACGTGACCCCGAAGGAGCACCTGGGGCTGCCCGATCGCGAGGACGTCCGCCAGGGCGTGATCGCCTACAAGATCGCAGCCCACGCCGCCGACCTGGCGAAGGGCCACCCAGGCGCGCAGCTGCGCGACAACGCGATCTCCAAGGCGCGCTTCGAGTTTCGCTGGGAGGACCAGTTCAACCTGGCGCTCGACCCCGAGACCGCCCGGCGTCTGCACGACGAGACGCTGCCGGCCGACGCACACAAGCTGGCGCACTTCTGCTCGATGTGCGGCCCGAAGTTCTGCAGCATGGAGATCACCCAGCAGATCCGAGACTACGCGGCCCAGCACGGCACCGACCCCGAAGGGGCGCGGGAGCGCGGCATGGCCGAGAAGTCCGAGGAGTTCAGGGAGGGCGGCGCCCGCCTCTACCGCTAGTTCGGCTGCGAGCTAGACGCCCTGGGTGTCGGCGCCCCAGACGTACTTGTGCAGCTGCAGGTTCAGGCGCACCGGCAGGCCGTCGTCCAGGATCCACTTGGACAGCACCGCCGGATCGACCGCGCCGTGCACGGGCGAGAAGTGCACCGGGTGGTGCACACCCAGGCCGTGCTTGCGGAGCAGCGCCCGGGCCCACTCGTAGTCCGAGCGGTCGCAGAGCACGAACTTCAGCTCGTCGCCCGGGCGCAGGCGAGTCAGGTTCGCGAGGTCGTTGTGCTCGCTCATGCCGCTGCCCGGCGTCTTCAGATCGACGATCGCGTGGGCGCGCGCATCGAGCACGGAGATGTCGTGGTGGCCGCCGGTCTCGACCAGGACCCGGTAACCGGTCTCGAGCAGCCTGCGCACTAGCTCGGGCACGGCCTGCTGCGCGAGCGGCTCACCCCCGGTGACCTCGACCAACGGCACGCCCAGCTCGGCGACGCGCGCGAGCACCTGCGGAAGCGACATGCGCTCGCCGCCGCGGAAGGCGTGCGCTTCATCGCAGTACACGCAACGGATGTCGCAGCCCGAGGTGCGCACGAAGCTGCAGGGCCAGCCGGCGAAGCTCGATTCGCCTTGGATCGAGCGGTAGATCTCGCGGATGCGCAGGCTAGCCATAGAGGACGGACTTGTGCTTCACGATCTCGAGGATCACCGCATCGAGCCGTTCGGGGTTCTCGAACAGCCCGTCGACCAGCAGGCGCCCGCCGCGGTCGCCCGCCGGACGCGCATGCGCCCAGTCGACGCTCGAATCGACGCGCTCCGCCACGCCCATCAAGTTGAGGTTGCGCTTCTCGTCGTTCGCGCCAAGGATCACCACCGCGTCGCCATCCCGGGTGGCCAGGGACAAGCGCGAGCCGGTGCGCAGCCGGGCGCGCCGGCCCACTTCACTCGCATCCAGGTTCTCGGGCACCTGGACGACCGCGAGCTGGTACTCGCCAAAGTGAACGATGCGCGGATCGTGCTCCGCCAGCCAGCGGTCCTCTTCCTGGTACACGCCGGTCGGCGCCGGCAGGTCCGAGGGCTTGCCCGCCAGCACCGGGGAGATCGAGGAGCGATAGTCGCCCGCGCCGCCCATCAGCTTCTGGATGAGCCCGACCAGCCGGTAACCCCACTTCTCCATCTCGTGTTCCGGCAGCCGCCGCGCGGAGAAGTCCACCAGCTTGTCGGTGAAGCGGCTGCGCCGCTCGGTCACCTCGGAGACGGCGACGAGCGGACTCGAGGCCTTCTCGGTGACCACCACCGAGTCCTCGCCAATCGCGTCGCGCAGCGCCTCCGCGTCCTCGATCGCCCACTCGTGGGCGTCGAACCACTGGAGCCGGCCGCGGAACAGCTCGGCGGTCTGCACCGTCTCGCGTGGAATCGGCTCGGCCGTGAAGCCCACCATCAGCAGGTCCGTGTCCTCTCCCACGTCGGTCGCACGCCCGCGGAAGAAGTCCATCAGCTGCTCCTGGCTGCACGTCCAGAAGAAGGTGATATGGCGTCGGTCTCGTGCCAGCACCAGGGCCGCCAGCAGGGCGTCCGGGTCGTTGCGCACGCAGATCGCCGCGCGCGCGCGCCGCTGCCGGGGGCGCAGCCGCTCGGGCGGGGGCTCCGGCTCGACGGCCTCGTCTTCCTCGTCCTCTTCCCCGGCCAGTGCCGCCACGGGCTCCGCGCTGTCCTCGACATCCGGCTGGGCAGACTCGTCGGCATCGGCGCTGGGACGGTCCTCGGCCGCGGCGATCGCCGGCTCGTCCTCGGACTCCTCGTGCAGCGCTGCCTCGGGCCGGTCGGCCTCGGACAACGGCGGACCGAGATCCAGCTCGTCGAGCTCGCGCTCGGCCTCGCGGACCCGCTCGCCCCCGCGTCGCCCGCGGCGCCGCCGCCGGCCACGCCCCGAACCGGGCTCGCGGCCCGGCTCGGCGCTGTCCGCTTCCAAGCGGGCGCTGCCGTCTTCCGGCCCGGCGTCACTGCGCGCCGCCAGCGGGCCGGTCCCCGCTTCCTGCTGCGCTCTCGCCGGGGAGCCCGGCGGGTCGCTGGCCTCGGCCAGCGGTCCCCGATCGCCGCGCTCCGCAAGCGGCTCATCGCCCCG
>CAXMNF010000206.1:0-3291 GCA_964194645.1 uncultured Gammaproteobacteria bacterium | reverse complement strand
CCCGTGTACCCGACGATCGCCGCACGCTGGAGCGATCCCGGCATCGACCGGCTCTACGCCGCCCTGATGGCGCGCTTCGGCGAGAGCGAGGAGCCGGCCGCGCCCCCCGACCCCGAGGGCGAGGCGCTGATCCCGGGTGCTCGCGTGCGCTACCTGGCCGAGATCGCCGAGACGCTGCGCGCCTACCGGGGCGAGACGGAGCGCCAGGCCGAGCGGGCTGCCGACGCCGGCGGGATCGCGCGGGCGCTGCGCGACCTGGGCGACCAGCCGCCAGCCGGAGCCGACCCGTACCCATCCGCCGCCGCACCGGACCCGAGCTCGCCGGCGGTGGCAGAGCTGCGCAAGCGCTACGACGCCGCTCTGGCCGACCTGGACCCGGACGCCCGGCGCGCGCTCGCCGAGTGGCCCGAGCGTCGCAGCCGCTACCGTGACACCGAGCAGTCCTACACCGTGCGCGGCCGCTCAATCCGCGTGACGAACCACGTGGAGACGTTGTCCCACACGAAGCTGCCGCGCGTGGCCACGCCGCGCAGCAGCGATTGGGGTGAGCAGCTGCGCTTCCTGCGCCACGAGAACTTGCCCGGCGCCTTCCCGTTCACGGCAGGAGTATTCCCGTTCAAGCGCCAGGGCGAGGATCCGACCCGCATGTTCGCGGGCGAGGGCGGTCCCGAGCGCACCAACCGGCGCTTCCATTTCCTTTCCGCCGAACAGCCGGCCAAGCGCCTCTCGACCGCTTTCGACAGTGTCACCCTGTACGGCCGCGACCCGCACGAGCGGCCCGACATCTGGGGCAAGGTCGGGAACTCGGGCGTCTCGGTGTGCACGATCGACGACGCGAAGAAGCTCTACTCGGGGTTTGATCTGGTCGACCCGGCCACCTCTGTGTCGA
Source organism: uncultured Gammaproteobacteria bacterium (assembly GCA_964194645.1). GTDB lineage: Bacteria > Myxococcota_A > UBA9160 > SZUA-336 > SZUA-336 > CAXMNF01. Next base: position 2,402 of record CAXMNF010000206.1, on the reverse strand, counting down.
TGACGATCAATGGTCCCGCCCCGATCCTGCTCGCCTTCTACCTGAACGCCGCGATCGACCAGAACGTGGAGAAGCATCTGCGCGAGCGCGGCGAGCTCGAGGCCCTACGCGCCCGGGAGACGAACCTGCCGTCCTACCAGGGCTCGCTCCCGCCAGGGCACGACGGGCTGGGCCATGGCCTGCTCGGGATCCCCGGCGAGTGTGCGGTGGACCGCGAGACCTACCAGCGCATCCGTAGCGAGACCCTGGCCGCGGTGCGCGGCACCGTGCAGGCGGACATCCTCAAGGAGGATCAGGCCCAGAACACCTGCATCTTCTCCACGGAGTTCGCGCTGCGCATGATGGGCGACATCCAGGAGTTCTTCTGCGCGAACCAGGTGCGCAACTTCTACTCGGTGTCCATCTCGGGCTATCACATCGCCGAGGCCGGCGCGAACCCGATCACGCAGCTGGCCTTCACGCTGGCGAACGGCCTGACCTACGTGGAGTCCTACCTGGCGCGCGGCATGCCGATCGACAGCTTCGCGCCGAACCTGTCCTTCTTCTTCAGCAACGGCCTCGACGCCGAGTACTCGGTGATCGGGCGAGTGGCGCGGCGCATCTGGGCGATCGCCATGCGCGAGCGCTACGGCGCTTCCGAGCGCAGCCAGAAGCTCAAGTATCACGTACAGACCTCGGGGCGTTCGCTTCACGCGCAGGAGATCGCGTTCAACGACATCCGCACCACGCTCCAGGCGCTCAGCGCCATCCAGGACAACTGCAACAGCCTGCACACCAACGCCTACGACGAGGCGCTCACCACGCCCACCCAGTCCTCGGTGCGCCGCGCCGTCGCCATCCAGCACATCATCAACCGCGAGCTGGGTCTGGCCAGGAACGAGAACCCGCTGCAGGGCGCCTGGGTGATCGACGAGCTCACGGATCTGGTCGAAGAGGCGGTGCTGCGCGAGTTCGAGCGGCTCTCGGAGCGCGGCGGCGTGCTCGGTGCCATGGAGACGCTCTACCAGCGCGGCAAGATCCAGGAGGAGAGCCTGTACTACGAGTCGCAGAAGCACTCAGGCGAGCTGCCGATCGTAGGCGTCAACTTCTTCCGCAACCCGGAACCAGAAACGGACGTCGCCCCGCCCGAGCTGATGCGCTCCTCGGACGTCGAGAAGCAGGCCCAGCTCGACAGCCTGCGCGCCTTCCAACAGCGCCACGCCGAGGCCGTGGGGCCGGCGCTCGCGCGGCTCCAGGAAGTGGCGCTGGCCGGCGACAATGTGTTCGAGGAGCTGCTCTGCACCGTGCAGGTGGCGAGCCTGGGGCAGATCAGCGACGCCTTGTTCGAGGTGGGCGGGCGCTACCGCCGCGCGATGTGAAGCGGGCGGCTCTCCGGTATCCTCTGGCGCCAGCGACCGGGAGACCAACGTGAGCAAGCGGGGAAAGCAGCAGGGCAAGGCGAACGCCGGGCGCATCGACCTCGACGCCTGGCGCGAAGCGGCCAAGCGCGAGCTGCGCGGCGAGGATTTCGCCTCGCTCGGCTGGGAGACGCCCGAGGGTATCGCCATCAAGCCGCTCTACACCGCCGCCGACCTGGAGCGCCTCGAGCATCTGGACAGCGCGCCCGGGATCTGGCCGTTCGTGCGCGGCCCGCGCGCCACCATGTACGCGAACCGGCCGTGGACCGTGCGCCAGTACGCCGGCTACTCGACGGCGGAGGAGTCGAACGCCTTCTACCGCCGCAACCTGGCGGGCGGGCAGACCGGCCTGTCGGTGGCCTTCGACCTGGCCACGCACCGCGGCTATGACTCGGACCACCCGCGCGTGGAGGGCGACGTGGGCAAGGCCGGGGTGGCAATCGATTCGGTCGAGGACATGAAGATCCTGTTCGACGGGATCCCCTTGGATCGTATGACTGTGGCGATGACCATGAACGGCGCGGTACTCCCCACCATGGCGAACTTCATCGTCGCGGCGGAAGAGCAGGGCGTGCCCGCCGAGAAGCTCGCCGGGACCATCCAGAACGACATCTTGAAGGAGTTCATGGTCCGCAACACCTACATCTACCCGCCCGAGCCGAGCATCCGAATCGTGGCCGACATCATCGAGTACAGCACGCGCAACATGCCGCGCTTCAACTCGATCTCGATCAGCGGCTACCACATGCAGGAGGCCGGGGCGACGCAGGTCCAGGAGCTGGCCTTCACGCTGGCCGACGGCCTGGAATACGTGCGCGCGGCGCTCTCGCGGGGGCTCGGGATCGACGAATTCGCGCCACGCCTGTCGTTCTTCTGGGCGATCGGCATGAACTTCTTCATGGAGATCGCCAAGATGCGCGCCGGGCGCATGCTCTGGGCCAAGCTCATGCAGCAGTTCGAGCCGCAGGACCCGTGCTCGATGATGCTGCGCACCCACTGCCAGAC
>CAXMNF010000205.1:0-2724 GCA_964194645.1 uncultured Gammaproteobacteria bacterium | reverse complement strand
CTCGAATCCCGGCGGCATGTTGACGCGCGCCGAGCGGCGCGGGGACCGCTGGGTTCTTTCCGGGACCAAGCGCTGGATCACGAACGGCAGCGTGGCCGACATCGCGATCGTGTGGGCGCGCAGCGACGACGACATCCAGGGATTCATCGTCGAGAAGGACTTCCCGGGCTTCGAGGCGCGCGACATGAAGGGCAAGTTCAGCCTGCGCGCCTCGATCACGAGTGAGCTGTTCCTGTCCGACGTGGAGGTGCCCGAGGAGAACCGCCTGCCGGGTGTGAGCGGTTTGAAGGGTCCTCTCGGCTGCCTGACCCAGGCGCGCTACGGGATTGCCTGGGGCGCGATCGGCGCCGCCCTGGCCTGCTTCGACGAGGCGCTGCGCTACTCGCGCGAGCGCATCGTGTTCGACCGGCCGCTCGCGTCGCTGCAGATCCCGCAGCAGAAGCTCGTGTGGATGGCCACCGAGATCACCAAGGCACAGCTCCTCGCGTTGCGTCTGGCGCGCCTGAAGGACGAGAAGAAGCTGAAGCACTACCACGTGTCGATGGCGAAGATGAACAATGTAGACATCGCGCTGGGCGTCGCGCGACTGGCGCGAGACATGCTCGGTGCCAACGGGATCGTCGATGACTACTGCGCGATGCGCCACATGGTGAACCTGGAGACCGTGCGCACCTACGAGGGCACGCACGACATCCATACGCTGATCCTGGGCAAACAGCTGACCGGCCTGGACGCGGTCGCGGGCTAGGGCGCTTCGAACAGCACCGGGCAGCCGTCTTCGGTGTCGGGCCCCCCGCGGCCGAGCGAGCGCAGCACGAAGTCGGCCGGGCGCCGCGCATTCGAGACGAGCGCGCGTGCGGCGCTGGTGGCGATCGAGCGCGCAACCGGGCGAATGCGCGGATTCGCCAGCGGTCCGGTCACGTTCACATCGGATGCCACGCTCAGCAAACCGGGATCGCGGGCGCGCGGCTGGAGCAGCAGGTCGAAGCGGTCACCGGCCAGGTCGATCTGGCCCGAACCGGTCACGCGCACCCTCGGGGCGTCGAGCACGAGTGCGTCGAGCGTGGCGACGCCGCGCTCGAGTGAGACGAAGAGCGCCGCGCAGTTGAGATTCTGGCGCTCTGATGCGCGCAAGGTCGGGAGCGAGATGCGCGCGAAGTCGATCACGAAGGCGCGCGCGTAGCGCGAGACGAGCGCGCCTTCGCGCCCCCTCACACGGAAGTGCCCGCCGAGCGACGCGAGCAGCGCCCGGGGCGTATGCCCGCGCGCCGAGAGGCTCACGTCGGCGTCGACCAGACCGGCGAACTCGCTCTTCTCCTGGACCTGGGCGGCGATTCGGGTCATGTCTACGTTCTGCGCGGCAAGTCCCAGGGTGTGGCGCGGCTCGTCGGTGCGTGCGTCGACTCCGACGGATAGATCAATGGCGCCGTTCTCGTACTCGCCGCGCAGTCGAGCGGTGAGTCGGCCTCCTACCAAGTCCAGGTCGATCAGGGCGTCGGTCGCTTCCAAGCCGTGGCGCCCTGAAACGCGCTTGGCCGCAAGCTCGATGTCGAGGTCGACGTCGCGCAGCCTGGCGAGGGGTAGCTCCGTTTCCATCGTCAAGCCAGGATCGTACTCGCGTGGCTTCGACTGGGGTGCGATGCCCAGGTCGTCGAGGTACAGGTGTTCCGAGCGAAGGCGCCCGTAGAGCCGCGGGCGGCTGTCCTGCGGGATCGCGGCGGTCCACAGCCCGGAAACCCGCGTCTGGTCCAGGCGCAGGCTGCCGCGAGACTCCAGGCGTTCGGCCGAGCCGCGCGCGGAACCGCGTGCCTCGACCGGTCCGATCGCAGGCAGCTCGACGTCCAGCAAGCTGCCGATCACCGCGAGATCGCGCGCGTCGATCCGTACCTTGAGCTTCAGGTCGTCGAGCTGGCGCACGTCGTCGAAGGAGCCCGATACCGCCAAGGTCAGCAGCCCCGGAGTCCCCCCCGAGAGCTCGAAGTGCTCGGCTCCGATCGAGCCGTCGCGATCCTCCAAACGCGCGCTGCCGCGCAGCGGTCCGAGCGCGGGCAGCTCGCGGCCCAGGCGCCGGCCGAGCGCGGGCAGGTCGCGCGCCTCGAGATCCACCTTGATGGCCACGCCGGTGGACTCCGCCAGGTCGCGCACCGAGCCGCTCGCACGGGCGCGAAACCCGGGCAGCGTGCCCAGCTCGATCTCGATGTCGCGCGCACCGAGCACTCCATCTCGTCCGACCAGAAGCGCCCGCACGGCGAGCGGTCCGAGCGGCGGGAGGGCCGTGTCGAGCGCCAGGCTCTGCCCCAGGATCTCGAGGTCCACGGCGGAGGCGTGGACCCTTGCCTCGAGGTCGTCGAGGCGCGACAGGTCGTCGTGCGAGCCCTTGACCTCGATCAGGATCCGATCCTGGGCGGCGCTCGCGCGCAGCGTCCCCTCCACGCCGAGAGTCTGGTCCGCGTCGGAGATGCGCGCCGAGACCTGCAGCGTCTCGAGGGCGTCGAGCGGCGCCGGCAGCAGGCTGGCCAGGAACAACGCGTCATCGCTGGCCAGCTCCACGTCGAGCGCCACGCCGCCGAATGCGCGCAGGTCGCTGATCTCGCCGGTCACGGTGCCGCGAAACGGCGCCTGGTCAAGCGCCCGGAGCACCACGTCGTTGGCGGCGAGCAAATCGTCCTCATCGTGCAGGCGCGCGTGGAACGAAACCGGGCCGATCACCGCTGCGTCGCTGCG
>CAXMNF010000204.1:0-7640 GCA_964194645.1 uncultured Gammaproteobacteria bacterium | reverse complement strand
CGCACGTTCCTGGTGAAGGCGCTGAAGCTGTTGCGCGGGCGGGCGCTGCTCGCCGGGCGTGACACGGTGCAGCCCGTGGACCTGGACGTGCTCCGCTGGATGACGACCTTCCGGGTGCCGCGCGAGGTGCACGAGAAGCTTCCCGACCTGATCCGGCGCAGCGCCGCATGAAGGTGGCTGCGCTGCTGCTCGCGGCCGGCCGCGGCCGGCGCATGGGCGGCCCCAAGCACCTGCTCGAGATCGGCGGCCGGACCATGCTCGAGCACGTGGCCCGGGCGCTGGCCGGCTCGGCGGCGGCCGAGCTGCGGATCGTGCTGGGCCCCGGCGACCAGGCGGGCGCGCGCGCCGCGGCGGCGCTCGGCCTTGCCGCGCTCGAGGCCGAGTCCGGGGACGAGGGTCGCGCCGCCTCGGTCCGGGCTGCGGTGCGCGCCAGCCCGGAAGACCACGCGCTGCTCTTCGCCCTGGCCGACCAGCCGTGGCTCGAGTCGCGCGATTTCGATCGGCTGATCGCACGGGCCGAGGAGAGCCGCATCGTCCAGGCCCACTACGCCGGTGCACCCGGCAGCCCGGTGCTGTTCGGCCCGTTCTTCCGGGCCGAGTTGCTCGAGCTGGTCGGCCGCGAGGGTGGGCGCGTGATCGTCCAGCGCCACCCGGAGGCCCTGATCCCGGTCGAGCTAGACCCGGAGCGCGGCCGGGACGTCGACCGCCCCGAGGATCTTCATTGACGGAGCCGCCGCTCCAGCTACCCTCCGGCGCCCATGGAACGAACTCTGTCGATCATCAAGCCCGATGCGGTTTCGGCCGGGAACTTCGGGCCGATCCTCGCGCAGGTCGAGGAAGCGGGCCTGCGGGTCGTGGCGATGAAGCTCTTGCAGCTCGACAGCGCGCGCGCGCAGCGCTTCTACGAGGTCCACAAGGATCGGCCGTTCTATCACGACCTGGTGGCCTTCATGACCTCGGGTCCCGTGGTCGTCTCCGCGCTCGAGGGGCCGGACGCGATCCGCGTGTATCGCGAGCTGATGGGCGACACCGACTCGAGCAAGGCGCCGGCCGGAACGATCCGGGCGCGCTTCGGCACCGACATCGAGCGCAACGCGGTGCACGGTTCGGACGGCAAGGACACGGCCCAGAGCGAGGTCGCCTTCTTCTTCGACGAAGGCGAGTTCGTCAGCCGCTAGGCGTACGCGCCGGCGATGATCAGCATCGCCACGAGGTAGGTCGCCACCAGTAGCAGGTTGCGCCTGAGGCCCGAGCGCGGCGTGTCCACAGTGGCAGCTTCCTTCATCTTGCTTCCTCGAATCGGCCGTTCCGTCCAGGAACTGAACGCGACGTTTGTGGGAATTCCCCCGCTCTCCGAAGGGGAAGATCGGTCGCAGCCGCTCCTCGATCCGTGACCCGGGTCACTCGCGATGGCCGGCCGGCTGTGCCCTGCCGACATTCGCGCCAGCGCCGTCCCCGGGGACGAGCGCTCGGTCGAAGTGGTCGGCGGCGCGTCCGGTCACGTGCCACAGGAAGGGCAGCGCCTGGTAGTGCCCGGTGGGCAGCACCAGGCGGCTCGGCTTGCCGAGTGCCTGCCACAGCGCGTCGCCGCGCGCGGCCGGTACGACCCGGTCGAAGCGCCCGCTGGCCATGAACACGTGGGCGGGGTCGATGCGTCCGGCGTAGCCAAGTGGATCGAGATTGCGCACGTGCGGCTCGGCCCAGGCGAGGAACGCTGCGCGGTCCTGGAGCCCGTGTGCCTCGATCAGCCGGTCGCGAAAGCCGCGCACGGGTCGTTCGCGCGTGTCGTAGAGCAGCTCAGCGATGCCGCCGCCGGCCAGGGCCACGAAGGCCGCACGCGTGCGTGGATCGCTGGCGTGCAACAGGCAGGCCAGCAAGCCGCCCATGCTGATCCCGGCACTGCCGATGCGGCTCGCATCGACGTCGGGTCGGGTCACCAGCCAGTCGATCGCGCGACGCCCGCTGCGCACGGCGGCGGCCAGCTCGGCCGCCAGCTCGTCGGGGTGCTGCGCCTCCTCGAACGGGAAGGCGCGACGCTCCATGCGCAGCACCAGGTAGCCGCGCCGCACCAGACCCTTGGCCAGCGCCTCGGACACGACGTGGCTGCCGGCGAGGATCGGGAACACCACGAGGGCCGGGTGGGGGCCCGGACCGGGTGGGACCAGCAGGTGTGCGACGGCGTCCGCCTCGTCGCCCGGCTCGGCCGGAAGGTCCACTCGGAAGGTCGCGTAGTCGCGCCGGTGCAGAGCGGTGTACAGCTCGAGGATCCAGCTGTGCTCGACGGTGCGCGCTTCGGGCACGACGCGTACCCGAGCTGGGTCCAGCGGCGCGGCGCGCAGCTCCGCCGGGATCTCGCGCTGCGGGCGCGCGGCGGCGGGGTAGGGTGGGCCGCCCTGTACCGCGCAGCCTAGGGGCAAGCACGACAGGCAGGAGAGAAGCACCGCGAAGGCTCGGTAGCGCTCCTCTCCCGCCTGCCGTGGGCGCGGACTCTCAGCCAACCTGTTCCGTCGAGCCGCGGTTCGTGCGGCGGATGAAGGCCGGCACGTCGTACTCGTCGTCGTACGGCGAGATCAGCTCGTCCGTGGCCATGGGCTCGGCGCCTCCGAGCGTGGCGTCGGTCAGGTCGGCGTGGTGCTCCAGCTCGAAGCGTGCCGCCGGGCGCAGCGGGGTCACCTTGGCTGCCTCGGCTCGGGCGGCGCTACTGCTGCGCCGCTCCAGGGTCGGGTCGACCAGCCCGGTCGCGATCACCGTGACCTTCACCTCATCCCCGGCCCCCTCCTCGATCACCGATCCGAAGATGATGTTCGCGTTGGGGTCGGCCTCTGCGCCGATCAGCGAGGCGGCCTCGTTCACCTCGTGCAGGCTCAGCTCGGGGCCGCCCGTGATGTTGATCAGGACGGCGCGTGCGCCCTTGATCGACAGGTCCTCGAGCAGCGGGTTGGAGATCGCGGCCTGTGCCGCGAGCATGGCCCGGTTCTCACCGCACGCGCGCCCGGTGCCCATGAGCGCCATGCCCATGTCGTTCATGGTGGTGCGCACGTCGGCGAAGTCCAGGTTGATCATGCCGTTCACCGTGATCAGATCGGAGATGCCCTGCACCGCGTTCAGCAGCACCTCGTTGGCCAGGCGGAACGCGTCGGTCATCGCGGTGCCCTTGCCGACCATTTGCAGCAGCCGGTCGTTCGGGATCGCGATCAGGGTGTCGACCACGCTGTGCAGCTCGTACAGACCCTGGTCGGCCTGGCGTCCGCGCACGGCCCCCTCGAAGAGGAACGGCTTGGTCACGACCGCGACGGTCAGCGCGCCGGCCTCCTTGGCCGCGGTCGCCACCACCGGCGACGCGCCCGTGCCGGTGCCGCCGCCCAGGCCGCAGGTCACGAAGACCATGTCGGCGCCGGCCAGCTCCTGGGCGAGCCGTTCGTACGACTGCTCGGCCGCCTCGCGGCCCTTGATCGGGTCGGCACCCGCTCCCAGGCCGCGCTCCCCCAGGTGGATCTTCACCGGCGCGAGGTTGTCGGTGAGCGCCTGTGCGTCGGTATTCGCCGTGATGAAGTCGACCCCCTGAAGGTTCGCCTTGATCATGGTCGTGATGGCGTTGCCGCCACCGCCGCCTACGCCGACCACCTTGATATGGGCCCGCAGATCTCTTTCGTTCTCGAACTCGATCATCTCTCATCCCCCGTGTTGTTCGCGGCCGGGAACCGCGAAATTTGTGAACTGGAAGTCGTCAGGCGATGTCGCCGTAGAGCCACTCGCGCATGCGCCCGCGAATCTTGCTGAAACCCCAACCGTCGTAGACGCGGAAGCGCGCCTTCGTCTGGCGCGTCGAGCCCCAGAGCGCGAGACCGACACCGGTCGCGAACTCGGGGCCCTGCACCCGGTCGACGAGACCGCCGACGCCGCGCGGCAGGCCGCGCCGCACCGGGTGCTCGAAGATCTCCTCGGCCAGCTCCGGCAGGCCGTCCAGGGCGCTCGAACCGCCGGTGACCACGACCCCGCAGGGGATCGAGCCCAGGAAGCCGGTGCGCGCCAGCTCCTCGTGCACGAGCGTCAGGATCTCCTCGATGCGCGGCTCGAGGAACTCGGCGAGCATCTTGCGCGTGATCTCGCGCGGCGCGCGGCCGCCCACGCCGGGCACGACCAGCTGCTCGTCCTGGGCCAGGAAGCGCGGCGCAGCGCAACCGAAGCGCCGCTTGACGCGCTCGGCCTGGTCGAACGGCGTGCGCAGCCCGACGGCGGCGTCGTTCGTCAGGTGGTAGCCGCCCAGCGACAACACCGCCGAGTGCTTGATCGCCCCGCCCTGGAACACCGCCAGGTCCGTGGTACCGCCGCCGATGTCGACCAGCGCGACGCCCAGCTGCTCCTCTTCGGGAGCCAGCACGGCCTCGGCCGAGGCGATCGGCTCGAGCACGATGTCGACCACGTTCAGGCCGGCGCGATTGCAGCACTTGACGATGTTCTGCGCCGAGGTGACGGCGGCCGTGACCATGTGCACCCGCGCGATCAAGCGCACGCCGGACATGCCGACCGGCTGCATGATCCCGTCCTGGCCGTCGATCTCGTATTCCTGCGGGATCACGTGGATCACCTCGCGGTCGGCGGGGATCGCGACAGCCTGGGCCTGCTCGATCACACGCGTCACGTCCGAGGGCTTCACCTCTTGGTCCTTGATGGCGACCATGCCCAGCTCGTTGCGCGCCTCGATGTGGCCGCCGGCGATCCCGGCGTAGACCGAGTTCACCTCGCAGCCAGCCATCAGCTCGGCCTCGTCCACGGCCTTGCGAATCGAGTCGACAGTCGCGTCGATGTCGATCACCACGCCCTTGCGCAGGCCCTTGGACGGGTGACTGCCGATGCCGACGATGTCGACCTCCCCCTCGTTCAGCTCGGCCACCACCGCGCAGATCTTGGTGGTCCCGACGTCCAGGCCGACGATCAGCTCATCTCGAGCCATCTCACTTCCCCCCCTTGTTGTCCCTGAAGTCCCGGAGTACCGCCCCGCCCCGAAAGCGCAGATCGACCTCGCCCGCGGCGTGCTCGTCGACCAGTCCGCTCTGCTCGAGCCGCAACCAGGCCTCTAGTGCTCGCTGCGGATCTCCCACGACGCGCACGCGCAGCGCCCGGCCGGCGGGCTCGAAGACCAGCCCGTCGTCGCCCCGCACGTCGATGCGCTCCAGTTCCACGCCCGCCTCGCGTGCAGCGCGCGCCAGCAGCACCGCCGCGCGCGGCTCGCCGTGGATGCGCGGCAGCCCGGCCAGCTCCTCGCTGCCCAGCGCGAAGAGTTGGCCGTCCTCGTCGATGCCCTGGCGCGTGCGCTCCAACACGGCGAGCGGCTCGCGCTCCTCGATCGCCACGATCAGGCGGCCGGGCGGCAGGCGGATCGCGCTGCACTCCCCCACCCGGGGGTGTCGCGCCAGCCTCTCGCACACCGCCGTGGGGTCGACGTCGATCAAGGCGACCGGACTCGGAAGCTCCAGGCTACCCATCAGCTCTGCGCTTTCCAGGGTCGCGAGACCCAGGAAGTCGATCGTGCGCAGGCGCAGGCGCGGGTCGCGCAGCCGCGAGGTCAAGTCGGGCAGGGGGATCGAGGGCAGCGAGAACTCCGGCAGCTCCGGCCAGCGCACCAGGGCCAGCGAGCCGGCGACCGTCACGCGGCCCGCGGACACGGCGAGCAGCGCCGCGCCGAGCGCCAGCGCCACCAGCAGCCCCGCGTGCGGGGTGCGCACGCGCGGCGCGCGCCGGCGCGGCCTGCGCGCTGCCCGCCGCAGCGGGCTCTTGCGCCGGCTCACGATGCGCCTCCCCCGAAGATTCGCACCTCGGTCTCGAGCTCGATCCCGAAGCGTTCCGCCACCGCGCTCCGAGCCCGTTCGATCAGCTTGAGCACGTCGGCGCTGCTCGCCTCGCCGCGGTTCACGATGAAGTTCGCGTGCAGGGTCGAGATCTCGGCCCCGCCCGCGCGCGAGCCCTTCAAGCCGGCGGCCTCGATCAGCCGGCCCGCGCGCTCGCCGGGCGGGTTCTTGAACACCGAGCCGCAGGACGGCTCGGTCAGCGGCTGGGTGCGCCGGCGCCGCTCTAGGTGCTCGCGCATGCGCTCGCGGATCGCCGCGGGCCGGTCCGCATCGAGCGCGAACGTGCCGGAGACCAGAACCGCTCCCTCGGGCAGCTCCAGGTGCCGGTAGTGCCACTCGAAGTCGGCGGCCGGCCGCGTTGCGAGTACACCGGCGCCGTCCAGCAGCTCGACCGCCACGACCAGGTCCTTCATCTCGCGCTCTGGAATTCCTGCGTTCATCACCAGCCAACCCCCAACCGTGCCGGGGATGCCCACCCCGAACTCCAGGCCCGCGAGGCCCTGGTCGGCGCAGAAGCGCGTGAGCGTCGTGTGCGAGACGCCCGCCTGCGCGCGGATGCGGTCGCCGTCGAGCCGCTCGAGTGCGCGCAGCTCCTGCAGACGCAGCACCACGCCGCGCAGGCCTTCGTCGCGCACGATCGTGTTGAAGCCGTTGCCGAGCACGGTCCACGGCGTTCCGCGCTCGCGGCACAGGCCGACCAGCGCGACCAGCTGCTGACGCGTTCCGGGGCGCGCCAGCGCCTCGGCTGGTCCACCGACGCGCAGCGACGTGTAGCGCGCCATCGGCTCTTCGAAAGCCACCCGGCCCGGGAGCAGCTCGGCGAGGGCATTGCGCAGCTCGGCGTCAATCGGCCTGCCCTCCCCCGAGGTAGTCATCCGCCAGGCGGCCCAGGTCGCCGGCCCCCATGAAGAGCAGCACGTCGCCGGGCCGGGTGAGTGCGCGGAGCGCCGGGACGATGGCGCTGCGCTCGGGCACCCAGTGCACGCCGCGGTGGCCGTGCTCGCCTGCCGCCTGCGCCAGCGTCTCTGCATCGACGCCGGGGATCTTGTGCTCCCCGGCGGCATAGATGTCGGTCAGCAGCAGCACGTCCGCATCGTGAAAGGCGCGCGCCAGGTCGTCGAACAGGTCGCGGGTGCGCGTGTAGCGGTGCGGCTGGAACGCTGCCACGACGCGCCGGCCCAGTCCCTCGCGCGCCGCCGCCAAGGTGGCGCGAATCTCTACCGGGTGGTGCGCGTAGTCGTCCACTACCAGCACGCCGTCCCGCTCCCCGCGCACCTGGAAGCGCCGCTCCACGCCTTCGAAGCCCGCCAGAGCCTCCGCGATGCGCGGGAACGGAACGTCGAGTTCCAGGCCCACGGCGATGGCGGCCAGCGCGTTCGCCACGTTGTGACGGCCGGGCAGGCCGAGGCGCACCCGGCCCAGTTCCCGGCCGGCGTGCAGCGCGCGGAAGCGTGTTTCCAGGCCCTGCGCCTCGAGGGAGTCGGCGGACACCTCGGCCTGGGCCGAGAAGCCGTAGCTGCGGGTGCGCCGGGTGATCTGCGGCAGGATCTCCTGTACGTGCAGATCGTCCAGGCAGAGCACGGCGGCTCCCCAGAATGGCACGCGGTTCGCAAAGTCGAGGAACGCCTGGCGCAGCTCGTCGAAGCCTCCATAGTGATCGAGGTGCTCGTGGTCGATGTTGGTGATCACCACGACCGCGGGCATCAGGCGCAGGAAGGACCCGTCGCTCTCGTCGGCCTCGGCGAGCAGCACGTCGCCGGCGCCGAGCTTCGAATTCGCGCCCAGGCTGCG
>CAXMNF010000203.1:0-18297 GCA_964194645.1 uncultured Gammaproteobacteria bacterium | reverse complement strand
TCTGGAGATCTACGCCGAGCCCAGCGACGAGGAAATCCGCGCGCAGGGCGCCCGCTGCATGGACTGCGGCGTGCCGTTTTGCCAGCAGGGCTGCCCGCTCGGCAACATCATCCCCGACTGGAACGACCTGGTGTACCGCGGGCGCTGGCGCGAGGCGCTCGACCGCCTGCACCGCACCAACAACTTCCCGGAGTTCACCGGGCGCATCTGCCCGGCTCCCTGCGAGTCCGCCTGCGTGCTCGCCATCAACGACGACCCCGTCACCATCGAGTTCATCGAGAAGACCATCGCCGAGCGCGGCTTCGCCGAGGGCTGGATCGAGCCGGTCGTGCCGGTGCGCCGCTCCGGCCGGCGCGTGGCGGTCGTGGGCTCGGGCCCGGCGGGCCTGGCAGCCGCACAGCAGCTGAACCGCGCCGGACACGAGGTGGTGGTCTTCGAGAAGCAGGACCGTTTCGGGGGCCTGCTGCGCTACGGCATTCCCGATTTCAAGCTCGAGAAGTGGACCATCGACAGACGCCTGGAGATCATGGCCGCCGAGGGCATCGAGTTCCGCGCCAAGGTGCACGTGGGCGCCGACCTGGACGCCTCGGAGCTGCGCGGCGAATTCGATGCGCTGGTGCTGTGTGGGGGAGCCGAGCAGCCGCGCGACCTCGGCGTGGCGGGACGCGAGCTCGAGGGCGTGCACTTCGCCATGGAGTTCCTGGAGCAGCAGAACCGGCGCGTCGCCGGCGAGGTGATCGACGACGCGCGCAGCATCGTGGCCAGCGGCCGCAACGCGGTGGTGCTGGGCGGAGGAGACACGGGCTCGGACTGCATCGGCACCAGCCACCGCCAGGGCGTGAAGCAGCTCTACAACTTCGAGCTGCTCGACCGCCCGCCGGAAGGACGCACCGTCCAGACGCCCTGGCCCATTCATCCGCTGCCCTCGGAGATCCTGCGCTCCTCGAGCTCGCACGAAGAAGGCGGCGAGCGCGACTGGGGCATCTCGACCACGCGTCTGAGTGGCAGCAACGGGCGCGTCGAGAAGCTGCACGGCGCGCGCGTGCGCTTCGTCCCGGACTCGGACGGCGGACGCCCGCGCATGGAAGAGGTCGCGGGTAGCCAGTTCACGCTCGACGTCGACCTGGTGCTACTCGCGATGGGCTTCGTGGGGCCGGTGCGCGAGGGCATGCTCGAGCAGCTCGGCGTAGAGCTGACCGAGCGCGGCAACGTCGGCTCGAGCGGCTATGCGACCTCGGTGCCGGGCGTCTTCGCGGCTGGCGACATGCGGCGCGGCCAGTCGCTGGTGGTTTGGGCGATCGCAGAGGGCCGCGAGGCCGCCGCCGAGGTCGACGCCTGGCTGCAGAGCCGCTCCGAGGTCGGGCTCAAGTAGGCGTCCTCTCCGGTCGACCGGACTGGGATGGCCAACCGCTTCGCACTCGCGCTCTCAGCGCTCCTGGCCCTGCCCAGCGTCCTGCACGCGGAGGGCATCTACCGCTGGCTGGACCGCGACGGACACGAGCACTTCGGCGAAACGCCGCCGCCGGGGGCGACCGGAGTCGAGCCGTGGACCCCGTCCAAAAGCAGGCGGATCAGCCGCGTGCCGGGCGGGAATGCGCCGCCGCGGCGATACAGTGCGCCGGCTCGAAGCGCACCACTCGAGCCGACCGAGATCGAGGGCAAGCGCGAGTACCAATGGCGCAACAAGGCCCGGAGCTTCGAGGGCGCCGTCGAGTCGCTCGAGGCGAAGCTCGAGCGCGAGAAGGACCGCTCGCCCTCGCTCGGCACTTCGAGCCTGTCCGCGGCGCGCTTCGACGCGCGCAAGGAGGCGCGCATCGAGGCGCTGAAACGCAAGCTGGAGGCGGCGGAGCAAGCCCTCGACGACTTCGAGGACCGCGCGCGCCACGCCGGAGTCCCGCCCGGCTGGCTGCGCTAGCCCGCCAGCAGCTCGCGCAGCTTCCCGGGCAGGTTCGTGAAGATGCCCGCCACCCCGTAGTCGACCAGACGACGCTGGTCGCTCGGATCGTCGACCGTGAACACGTTCGCGGCCAGGCCCGCGGCGCGCAGCTCCTCGAGCAACCGAGGGGTGGTGATCGCCAGCTCCGGGTGCACGGCTTCCGCGCCCAGGCTGGCGGCGCGCTCGGCGATCTTCACGTTCGAGCGCCGCGAGACCAGCAGCCCGATGCGCGCGGCGGGCTCCAGCTCGCGCAGGCGCGCGAGCGCAGGATCGAAGAAGCACGAGAAGAGGGTTCGTTCGAGCAAACCGCGCTTGCGTACCTCGGCAAGCACGCGCTCCTCCAGGCCCGGGTAGTCTTGGCCCGGCCGCGTCTTCAGCTCCAGGTTGAACGGGATGGCTTCGCCGAAGCGGTCGAGCGTCTCCTCGAGGGTAGGCAGCTCGGGCAGGCGCAGGCGCAGCTCCGCGAGCGTCCAGTCGCGCAGCGGCCGGCCTTCCAACTCGTTGTCGTGGTAGAGCGGCACGCAGCCGTCGCGGCACAGGTGCAGGTCGGTCTCGATCATGTCCGCGCGCTGCTCAACGGCGAGCTGGAAGGCCGCGGGGGTGTTCTCCGGCGCGTCGCGCGAGGCGCCGCGGTGGGCGATCACCAGGGTCACTCCGCCCAGTTCCTGGCGCGCTCGACCGCGCGCTGCCAGCCCGCATAGAGCGCCTCGCGGCGCTCGCGCGGCATGGCCGGCTCGAAGCGGCGGCTCTCCTGCCAGTTCGCACGCACCTCCGAGCGGTCCTTCCAGAAGCCGACCGCCAGGCCCGCGAGGTAGGCCGCGCCGAGCGCGGTGGTCTCGAGCACGGCGGGCCGGCGCACTGGCAGGTCCACGATGTCGGCCTGGAACTGCATCAGGAAGTCGTTGGCGCTGGCGCCGCCGTCCACCTGCAGGCCGCTCGCCGCGAGCCCGGCGTCGCGCTCGAAGCAGTGCAGCACGTCGCGCGTCTGGTAGGCGATCGCCTCGAGCGCGGCGCGTGCAAGCTCGGCGCGGCCCGAGCCGCGCGTCAATCCGAGCAACGCGCCACGGGCATTCGGATCCCAGTACGGCGCACCCAGGCCCGTGAAGGCGGGCACCAGGTAGACGCCGCCGGTGTCTTCGATCGAGCCGGCCAGGGCCGCGGACTCCGCGGCGTTCTCGATGATGCCGAGCTCGTCGCGCAGCCACTGCACGGCCGCACCCGCCACGAAGATCGAGCCCTCGAGCGCGTACTCGACCTCGCCACCCAGGCCCCAGGCGATCGTGGTCAAGAGCCCCGACTCGCTCTTCTGCGCCTCTCGGCCGGTGTGCATCAGGATGAAGCAACCCGTGCCATAGGTGTTCTTGACCGTGCCCGGCTCGAAGCAGGTCTGGCCGAAGAGCGCGGCCTGCTGGTCGCCCGCAACACCGGTGATCGGCAGCGGCACGCCGCCGGTCAGCTTGGCTTCGGTCTCGCCGAACTCGCCGCTCGAGTCGCGCACCTCGGGCAGTATCGGGTTGGGAATGTCGAGGTGCGCGAGCAGCTCGGGATCCCACTGCCGCCGGTAGATGTCGTAGACGAGCGTGCGCGAGGCGTTGCTGTAGTCCGTCGCGTGGACGCGCCCCGCGGTGAGCTTGTAGATCAGCCAGCTGTCGATCGTGCCGAACGCCAGCTCGCCCTTGCCTGCGCGCTCCCGGGCCCCTTCCACGTGGTCGAGGATCCATTTGATCTTGGTGCCCGAGAAGTACGCGTCAACGACCAGGCCGGTGCGCGCGCGGAACTGCTCCTCGAGGCCGCGCGCCTTCAGGTCTTCGCAGATCGGCACGGTCTGGCGCGATTGCCAGACGATCGCGGGCGCGATCGGCTCCGCCGTGCGCCGGTCCCAGATGACCGCCGTCTCGCGCTGGTTCGTGATGCCGATCGCCGCGAGCTCTGCGAAGCCGATGCGAGCGCGCTCGACTGCGCCGTGCATGGCGCGCGCCTGGGTCTCCCAGATCTCGTTCGCGTCGTGCTCGACCCAGCCCGGCTCGGGGTAGTACTGCCGGAACTCGTGCTGGTCGCTCGCGACGATCCCCCCGGCGTGGTCGAAGACGATCGCGCGCGAGCTCGTGGTGCCCTGGTCCAGGGCCAGTACGTAAGGTGGCTGCGGCATGCTCCCCCCGAGGCGGCGTCAGCGTATCACGAGGCGGCCGGCACCTCGTCGGCCGCAAACAGCGCATCCACGAAGGCCTCGGGATCGAAGTCGGCCAGGTCCTCGACCGCTTCACCGAGGCCAATCCAGCGCACTGGGATGCCGACCTCTTGCGCGATCCCCAGCACCACGCCGCCCCGGGCCGTGCCGTCGAGCTTGGCCAGCAGGATCCCGTCGACCGCGACGCTGCGCTGGAACTCCTGGGCCTGGCGGATCGCGTTCTGGCCGGTATTGGCGTCGAGCACCAACACGACCTCGTGCGGCGCGTCGGGAAGCTCCTTCTTGACCGCGCGCGAGATCTTCTCGAGCTCCGCCATCAAGGCACCGTCGGTCTGGAGCCGGCCCGCCGTATCGATCAGCACGACGTCGATCTCGCGCGCCTTGGCGGCCTGCACCGCATCGAAAGCCACGGCGGCGGGGTCCCCGCCGGGTTGACCGCGCACGATCTCGACGCGAGCCCGCTCCGCCCAGATCGCCAGCTGGTCGATCGCCGCCGCGCGGAACGTGTCCGCAGCGCCGAGCAGCACGCTGCGTCCGGCGCGCTTGTGGCGCAGCGCGAGCTTGCCGCTCGAGGTGGTCTTGCCCGAGCCGTTCACCCCTACGACCAGGGTCACGTGCGGGTGGGCCAGCGGCGGACCGGGCTTGGCGGCTGCGCGCAGCAGCGCGAGCGCCGCGTCGCGCAGTGCCGGTCGCACGGCCTCGGCGGAGCCGGCGCTGCGCGCCGCCTCGAGCAGGCTCTCGGCCGTCTTCACGCCGAGGTCGGCGCCGAACAGCAAGCGCTCCAACTCGTCGAAGGTGTCGGGATCGAGCTCGCGCTTGCCCTTCAGCAGCTCGCCGAGACGGCCGGCCAGCTTCTGGCGCGTGCCGGCGAGGCCGGCCCGCAAGTCGGGGCGAACCGGCTCGAAAGGCACGTCGAGCCGGCCGCGCGCGCGGCGCTGCCGCCGGATCAGGCGAATCACACCGATCCCGGTGGCCACGACCAGCAGTGCAGCGGCCGCCACGAGCGCCGCAAGGATCAGGAGCTGGGACTCGCTATAGGCCACGCGGCCGGGAGTCTACGAAACGAGCTCGACGGTGACGAGCTTGGACAGCCCGGGTTCCTGCATGGTCACGCCGAACAGCTTGTCGGCGCTTTCGATCGACGACTTGTTGTGCGTGATGATCAGGAACTGCGAGTCCGCGGCGACCTCGCGCAGGAGGTCGTCGTAGCGGCCCACGTTCGCGTCGTCGAGCGCGGCGTCCACCTCGTCGAGCAGGAAGAACGGAGAGGGCTTCACGGTAAAGACCGCGAAGAGCAGGGCCAGCGCCGTCAGCGCCTTCTCTCCGCCGGACAACAGGTTCACGTTCTGAAGCTTCTTGCCCGGCGGCTGGGCGGTGATCTCGATGCCAGCCTCGAGGACGTCCTCCGTCTCGGTCAGCGACAGGTGCGCGCGGCCCCCGTTGAACATGCGCGGGTACAGCTTCTGGAACTGCGCGTCGACCAGCGCGAAGGTCTCGCGGAAGCGTTGCCGGCTGGTGCGGTTGATGCGCTGGATCGCGCGGCGCAGCTTCTCGAGCGACTGCTCGAGGTCGTCCTTCTGCTCCGTCAGGTAGCGGAAACGCTCCGAGACTTCCTCGTACTCCTCGATCGCGCCCAGGTGGACCTCGCCGAGCGACTGGAGCGACTCGCGCAGCGTGCGCAACGCCGCCTCTCGCTCGACCGGGTCTCCCTGGAGCTGCTCCTCGGTCGGCTGGTAGCTCTCGAGCTCGACCCCGTAGCGCTCGCGGATGCGCTCGCTCACCTGGTCGCGGCGCATGCGCACCTCTTGAACCGCCAGCTCAGAAGCCTGCATGCGGTCGCGCGTGCCCTCACGCTCGCGCCCCGCTGCCCGGGATTCCTGCTCGAGCGCCTCGACCCGCTGGCTGCTCTCCTCGTAGCGCGCGCGCTCCGCGTCCTTTTGCGCGCGCAGCTGCTCTTCGGCGCGCACGTGGGTCGCCATCCCCTCCTCCGCTTCCGCGGCCGAGCCCTCGAGAGAGCGGCAGCGCTCGCGCGCGCGACCGATCTCCGCGCGGCGCCGCTCGACCCACTCGCGCGACTCGTCCACTTGGCGCTGGCTCCGATCGCGGCTCTCGCGGAGCTGGTCGCGGCGCCCGCCGAACTCGGCCAGCTCGACCCGCGCCTGCACGAGCCGCTGCTCGAACCGGTCGTGTTCTCGCTGCAGGCTCGCGATCTCGCCGCCCAGCGACTCGCGCTTCGACTCTGCCAGCGACCGCTCCTGGCCGAGCTCCCCCGCCCGCTCGGCGGTCTCCTCGGCCTGTTGGCCCAGGCGCTCCAACTCGGAGACGAGCTGCTCCTTGCCGGCGCGCTGCTCCACGACGGCATCGGTCACGGTCTTGCCGCGCTCGCGTGCGCGCTCCAGATCCTTGTCGAGGTTCACGACGGCGAGCTCGGCGGTGTGACGCCGGCTGCGCAGGTTATCCAGCTCGCGGGCCAGCTCCGCGGTGCGCCCCGAGCTGGCGGCCTCCTGGACCTCGAGCTCGCCGACCTGGGTCTCGAGCGCTTCGACCTGCTCGGCGAGCCGGCGAATCTCGGCCTTGCGCGCGAGCGCACCCGCGGGCGCGCCGCTGCCACCCGTCAGTGCACCGCTGCGGTCCAGCACCTCGCCGGCGCGGCTCACGAACACGGCCGGCGAGTCGCCCACCCCGTAGCGCTCCACCGCCTGCTCGAGCTGGTCGACCAGATAGACGTCGCGCAGCAGGCGCTCGACCAGCGGGCGGTGCACGTCGTCCACGCTCACGAAGTCGAGCAGCGGACGCCCCAGCGGCACGGTCCCCGACGGCACCACCCGATCGGCCGCCGTGAGTGGCAGCGCGGTCGCGCGCCCGGCCTTCTCGCGGCGCAGCGCCGCCAGGAAATCCAGCCCGGTCCGCGAGTCCTCGACGAGCACTGCCTCGAGCCTCCCGCCAACCACCGCTTCGATCGCTGGCTCGAGCCCGTCCTGGACCTGGATCACCTCCGACAGGACACCTCGCACGCGCTGCCGGGCACTGTCCGGCAGCGAGGCCAGGGTCTGCGCCACGCGCAGCGATTCGCGCTTCTCGGTCTCGCGCAGGCCCTCGAGGCGGCCGCTGATCTGCATGACCTTCTCGCGAGCCACGACCAGCTCGCGCTGAAGCTGCTCGAGACGCGTGCTCGACTCCTCGTGCGCGCGCAAGAGCTCTGCCAGGCTGCGGCCCAGCTGGTCCTGCTCGGAGAGCGCCGTGCGCAGCCGCCCCTCGAGGGTCGCCTCCTCGCGGCCGATCTCCTCGACCTGGAGCGTGGTGGCCTCGAGCGTCTGCTCGCTGTGGCGCAGGCGCAGCTCGAACTCGCGGCGGCGCTCGACCAGGGTCTCGCCGCGGCTCTCCAGGGCCGCGGCCTCCGAGGCAAGGCTGACCAGCCGCGCCTGGAGCGCCTCGCGCCGGCCCTGGAACTCGGAAACCTGCTCCGCGTGCCGCGCCAGCGAAGTCTCGCGCTGACCGAGATCGGCCTGCTGGGCCTCGAGACGGGCTTCGACGCTAGCCAGCTCGCGCACCGCTTCCTGCAGGGCCGAGCCGTGCTCGACGAGCTGCTCCTCGAGCTCGCGGACCTCCTCCTCGCGCTCCTCGACCAGGCGCAGCAGCCCGTCGCGCTCGCGCTTTTCGAAGGCGATGCGGTTCTCGAGCGACTGGATCTCGCTGCGCAGGGTGTAGAGCTGCTCGCTCTGGCGCTGCAGGTCACGCTCCCGCTCCAGGTGCTGGCGCCGCTCCCCCTCGAGCTCGGAGCCGGCTCGTGCGACGCGTGCGTCGAGCGCAATCCCCGAAGCGCGCGCCTCCTCGAGCTCGCGCTCCGCGACGCGCACCCGGCCCTCGTCGCCCTGCAGCTCCTGCCAGGAAACCGCCAGCTCCAGCTCGCGCAGCTGCCCGGACAGCTCCTTGTAGCGCGCAGCCCGGCGCGCCTGGCGGTCCAGTGAGTTGATCTGTCGGCGCAGCTCGCCGAGGACGTCGCTCACGCGCAGCAGGTTCTGCTGGGTCGCCTCGAGCTTCCGCTCGCTCTCGCGTCGCCGCTGGCGGTACTTGCCGATGCCGGCGGCCTCTTCGAAGATCACGCGCCGCTCTTCGGGCTTGGTCGACACGATCTCCGCGATCTTGCCCTGCTCGACGATCGTGTAGCCGCGCGTGCCGACCCCGGTGTCGAGGAAGAAATCCGCGACGTCGCGCATGCGTACCGGCGTCTTGTTGATCAGGTACTCAGACTCGCCGGAGCGGTACAGGCGGCGCGCGACCTGGATCTCGCCGAACCCGTCGTAGGGCGGCTGGGCGCGGCCCTCCGAGTTGTCGAGCGTGAGGATCACCTCGGCCATGCCCACCGCGGGCTTGCTGGCCGTGCCGGCGAAGATGACGTCGTCCATGGCCCGGCCGCGCAGGTGCCGGGGGTTCTGCTCGCCCATCACCCAGCGGATCGCGTCGACGACGTTCGACTTGCCGCAGCCATTCGGCCCCACGATCGCGGAAATCCCGCGGTCGAAGCCGAGCACGACGCGGTCGCCGAAAGACTTGAATCCCGTAATTTCGAGGGAACGTATCCGCACCCCGGCCTCGCTTGCTCTACATCCGTCCCGATCCTGGATTGCCGGGGGGGAAATCCAACGACGGAAGGCTCGGAAAACGTAGCACGACAGCGCCGCCAGGACAGCCCCGCAGCGTCGGCGCCGCACTCGGCTGCTGTGGGTCGAGCTCGGCACCCGGCGGTCGCCTCAAGAGCCGGACGGGCCGGTCCGCTAGCGGTCTTGGTGACCCGCGACCGCGTCGAGATCCTCGAGGAGCAGCTCGAGCGCTGCCTGGCCGAGGCTGCGCCGCCGGTCCGGCGGCTCGCGCCCGACGAGCCACTCGGCCCCGGCACGAGTCTCTCGGCCGGCCGGGCGCTCGAGCTCTTCGAGGATCAGCTGCTGTCCCGAGCGCTCGACATCGCGGCCCGAGAGCTGCGCCGCCGCGAGCTGGGCTACTACACGATCGCCAGTGCGGGACACGAGCAGAACGCCGTGCTCGGCGCGCTGCTGCGGCTCGGCGACCCCTGCTTCCTGCACTACCGGTCCGGTGCGCTGATGCTGGCGCGCGCGCGCCAGCAGCCGGGCAGTACACCGCTGCTCGACACCTTGCTCTCGCTCTGCGCCGCCGCCGACGATCCGATCGCAGGCGGACGCCACAAGGTGTGGGGCAACCGCAAGCTCTGGGTGCCGCCACAGACCAGCACGATCGGCTCACACCTGCCCAAAGCGGTGGGCACAGCGTTCGCGCACGCGCGCGCCCGGCGCCTGGGGCTGCCGCTCGAGCTACCCGCCGACGCGATCGTGTGCTGCTCCTTCGGCGATGCCTCGGTGAACCACGCGAGCAGCCTGTCCGGCATCCAGGCCGCGCGTTGGGCACAGCGCCGCGGCAGTCCGGTGCCGGTGCTCTTCGTGTGCGAGGACAACGGCCTGGGCCTCTCGGTGCGGACGCCCCCGCGCTGGGTCGAGGACTCGTTCTCGGGACGCAGCCACCTGCCCTACTTCAAAGCCGACGGCGAGCTGGATCAGGTCTGGGAAACGGCGCGCCGCGCCATCGACCGCTGCCGCGAGGACCGCGCGCCGGTCTTTCTGCACCTGCCCGTGGTGCGCCTGCTCGGCCACGCCGGGAGCGACGTGGAGAGCGAGTACCGCTCGCCGCAGGAGCTGCGCGCAGACGACGCGCGCGATCCCCTGCTTGCCAACGCCCGTCGGCTGGTCGCCCGCGGCGCCGCCTCCCCGGAGCGGCTGCGCGACCTGCGGCGAGCGGTGCGCGAGCGCGTGCACGAGGCGACCGAGAAGGCGGCGGCACGGCCGCGGCTCGAGACCCGCGCGCAGGTGATGGCGCCGCTCGAGCGCTTCGACCCGGCGCGCTGCCAGGCATCCGCCGTTGGGCGCGCCAGCCCCGAGGCGCGCCAGCTGCTGTTTGGCGACCAGCTGCCCGAGGACGCCCGCGCACCCAGCCGCCGGACCCTGGCGGCCTGCCTGAACGCCGCGCTGCACGACGAGCTGCTGCGCCGGCCAGAGCTGCTCGTATTCGGACAGGACGTGGCGCGCAAGGGTGGCGTCTACCACGTGACCGCGGGCCTGGAGGCGAGCTTCGGCACCGGCCGGGTGTTCGACACCTTGCTCGACGAGACGGCGATCCTGGGCGTGGCGCAGGGCGCCGGCCTGCTGGGCCTGCTGCCCGTCGCGGAGATCCAGTACCTGGCGTTCCTGCACAACGCGCTCGACCAGCTGCGCGGCGAAGCCTGCTCGCTGGCGTTCTTCTCGTCGGGACAGTTCGCGAACCCGATGCTGCTGCGCGTGGCCGGGCTCGGCTACCAGCGCGGCTTCGGCGGCCACTTCCACAACGACAACGCGATCGGCGCGCTGCGCGACATCCCGGACTTGCTGCTGGCCGTGCCGAGCCGGGGGGACGACGCCGCGCGCATGCTCCGCGGCGGCCTGGCGCTCGCGAAGGAGTGCGGCCGCGTCGTCTGCTTCCTGGAGCCGATCGCCCTCTACCACGAAAAAGACCTGCACGAGCCGGGCGACGGCGGCTGGCTGTGCGACTACCCGCAGCCGGGCAGCGCGCTGCTGCCCGGCGAGCCGCGCGTCTACCACGAGGAGGCCGGGGACCTGTTGATCGTGAGCTACGCGAACGGACTGCGCCTGTCGCTGCGCGCGGCGCGCAGGCTAGCCGAGCAGCACGGCGTGCGCGCGCGGGTGCTCGACCTGCGCTGGCTCGCGCCGCTGCCCCACGCCGCGCTGCGCGCGCACGCCGACGCCTGCGGCCGCGTGCTGGTGGTCGATGAGTGCCGCGCGACGGGCGGCGGGGTGGCCGACGCGCTGATCGCCGAGCTGGTCGAGCATGGCTTTCGCGGCCCGCTCCGCTCGCTGCGTTCGGCCGACAGCTACGTGCCGCTCGGGCCGGCCGCCGAGCTGGTACTGGTCTCCGAGGCCGAGATCGCGGAGTCGGCTCTCAGTCTTTCAGAGTCCGCGCCCGGTCGCTGAGGCGCGACAACAGCTGGTCGAGCTGCTGCCGCTCGCGCCGGCCCAACGCCCCGAGCAGCTCGCGCTCGTAGGCGCGCGCCAGCGGTACGATGCGCTGGTAGACCGCGCGGCCGGCCCTTGTGAGGCGCAGCACGGAACGGCGCCGGTCCTCCCGGTCGGTGCTGCGCGCGACCCGACCGTCGCCGACCAGCGCAGCGACGGCGCGGCTCACCGTGACCTTGTCCATCACGGTGCGCTCGGCCAGCTCGACCGCCGAGAGCGGCGACTCCCGGCCGAGCACCGCCACCACCCGCCACTGTGAGATCGACAGGCCAAAGCGCTCCTCGTAGCGGCGCGCGAGCTGGCGGCTCACCCGGTTCGCGAGTACGGACAGCCGATAGGGCACGAACCGCTCGAGGCGCAGCGCGTCAGCCGGCATCGGACGAATCCCGCGGCGCGGCGCGCGTGAAGGCGTCGAGTCCAAGGCAGTGCGCCTCGATGGCCCGGATCGTCGGGTACGGCGCCAGGTCCACTTCGCGACGCCGCGCGTTGTAGAGCTGCGGCACCAGGCACACGTCCGCGAAGCTCGGCAGGTCCCCGTGGCAGCAACGCCCGGTCTCGGCCGATCCGGCGAGGATCCGCTCGAATGCCGCAAAGCCGCGATGGATCCAGTGCTGGTTCCAGGCCAGCACGGCGGCGTCTTCGCAGCCGAGCGGGTCGTGCAGGTATTCGAGCACGCGCAGGTTCTGGAGCGGGTGCACGTCGCACGCGATCAGCAGCGAGAGCTGGCGCACGCGCGCGCGCTCGGCCGGTGCCGCCGGCAGCAGCGGCGGGTCGGGACGAGTCTCCTCCAGGTACTCCAGGACCGCCAGCGACTGCCCGATCAGGTGCGGCCCGTCCTCGAGCAGCGGCACCAGGCCCTGAGGGTTGCGGCCGAGGTACTCCGGCGCGTGCTGCTCGCCGCGCCGCAGGTCGACGGGCATGTCCTGCCAGTCCAAGCCCTTCCACTCGAGCGCAATACGCAGCCGGTAGCTCGCCGAGGAGCGCGGATAGCCCCAGAGCTTCACGGGCGCGACTCGCCGGCCGCCACCACGCGCTGCTCGATCGCACCGAAGATCGAGGCGCCGTCCCGGCCGAGCATCTCGATGCGCACCACGTCGCCCACCGCGAGGAACGGCGTTTTCGGCTCGCCCAGCTCGAGCGTCTCGAGCATGCGCCGCTCGGCCAGGCAGCACGAGCCCTTGCTGCGGTCGCGATTCGAGACGGTCCCTGAGCCGACGATCGTGCCGGCGCCGAGGCGGCGCGTGCGCGCCGCGTGTGCGATCAGGGTCGGGAAGTCGAAGGTCATGTCGACGCCCGCGTCCGGCTCGCCGAAGAGCGCCCCGTTCAGGTGCACCCGCAGCGGACGGGAGAGCTTGGCGCCGTCCCAGTCGGAACCGAGCTCGTCGGGCGTGACGGCCACCGGCGAGAACGCGCTCGGCGGCTTGCTCTGGAAGAAGCCGAAGCCCTTGGCCAGCTCGCCGGGCACCAGTCCGCGCAGCGACACGTCGTTCACCAGCATCAAGAGCCGCACCTGCTCTCCGGCGTTCTCGGCTGGCGTGCCGGCCGGAACGTCGCCAGTCACCACGGCGACCTCCGCCTCGAAGTCGAGCCCCCAGGCGGGATCGACCAGCAACAGATCGTCGCGCGGACCGAGCAGCACGTCGGAGCCCCCCTGGTACACCAGCGGGTCGCTCCAGAAGCTCGCCGGCAACTCCGCGCCGCGCGCTCGGCGCACCAGCTCCACGTGGTTCACGTAGGCGCTCCCGTCCACCCACTGGTAGGCGCGCGGCAGCGGCGCAGCGAGCCGCGCGGGGTCGAGCGGGAAGGCGTCCGCCACGGCATCCCGCTCGAGCGCCTCGGCGCGCCGCAGCAGCTCTGGCTCGACCGCGGGCCAGTCGTCGAGGGCGGCCTGCAGGGTCGCCGCAAGCTGCGTCACGTCGAGCGCGCGACGCAGGTCGCGGCTCACCAGACACAGGCGCCCGTCCCGCCCGGAGGCGAGCGAGGCGAGCTTCACTCGTCCCTCCACGAGTCGACGTAGCCGCGCCACTCCACGGGCTCGGCCTCCGCGCACACGTCGAGCGGGTCGCGCGCGTCGAGCATCACCGCGACTTCGTCGGTCTCGTGCTGGGTGCGCGCCTGCGCGGCCGCGAAGGCCTTGGGATGCGGGCCGTGCGGGAAGCCGGAGGGGTGGAACGTCACCATGCCGGGGTGAATGGCGTCGCGCGACACGAAGCTTCCCCGGTGGTAGAAGAGCAGCTCGTCGTAGTCGTCGTTCGAGTGGTAGAACGGGAGCTTGAGCGCGCCCGGATCGCTCTCCAGCGGACGCGGGCAGAACGTGCAGACCGCGAAGCGCTCCGCCTCGAACGTGGTGTGCACCGAGGGCGGCAGGTGGTAGCGAGCGCTCGCCACCGGGCGGATGTCGCGCCAGTTCAGGCGCAGCGGCGCCAAGGTGCCCTTCCAGCCCACGGCGTCCAGCGGATTCCACGGGTAGTGGATCGAGGAAACCCGGCCGCGCGCCTTCACGTCGACGCGCCAGGGCCGCTCGTCCTGCTGGGCGCGGAACGCGTCGTCGATGCGCGGCACGTCGAGCACCCCTGGATCGAAGAGAGCGTGCTCGCCGAGCAGGCCCCGCTCGGGCAGGCGGAAGCTCGCGTTCGTCGCCTCGATCAGCAGCGCGCGGACCGGCCGCGAGCTCTCGATGCGCCACTGCGTGCCGCGCGGCAGCAGCAGGTAGTCGCCTTCGCGGAACCCCAGGTGGCCGTAGTCGCAGAACAGCTCGCCCTCGCCCGAGTGCACGAAAATCAGCTCGTCGCCGTCGGCATTCCTGGCCAGGTGATCCATCGAGCCGCTCGCCAGCCAGAACCGGTAGCGGAGCTGGGGGTTCGCGAAGAGCGGGGTCGCGGCCCACGGGCCCGCGGTGTCGCACTCCAGCCGGGTCAGGTCGAAGGCGCGCGGCCGCAGCGGGCCCTCGAACGAACTCCAGCCGGTGGGCGGGTGCCGGTGGTACATGTGCGTGGCCGGGCCGTAGAAACCCTCCTTGCCCAGCTCGCGCTCGTAGCTGCCCGGAGGCAGGTCGGCGTGCGCCTGGCGCGAGACCTCGCCCTCGCTGCGCGGCAGCGGGATCCAGCGGCTCACGGGCGCAACACCCCGCGCCGGATCTGGTCGGCTTCGATCGACTCGAAGAGCGCCTGGAAGTTGCCCTCGCCGAAGCCCTCGTTGCCCTTGCGCTGGATGATCTCGAAGAAGATCGGCCCGATCACCGTCTCGGTGAAGATCTGCAGCAACAGGCCCTGCCCCTGCTCGGGCGCGCCGTCGATCAGGATGCGGTTCTCGCGCAGCCGCGCGAGCGACTCGCCGTGGCCGGGCACGCGCTCTTCGATCTTCTCGTAGTAGGTCTCGGGCGTGTCCATGAACGTGGTGCCGAGCCCGCGCAGCGCTTCCACCGAGGCGTGCACGTCGTCGGTCCCCAGCGCCACGTGCTGGATCCCCTCGCCCCGGTAGGCCGCCAGGTACTCGGCGATCTGCGAGCGTTCGTCCGCCGACTCGTTGATGGGGATGCGGATCTTCCCGCAGGGGCTGGTCATCGCCTTGCTGTGCAGTCCCGTGACCTGCCCCTCGATGTCGAAGTGGCGCACCTCGCGGAAGCCGAACAGCCGCTCGTAGAAGTCGGTCCACTCGACCATGCGGCCGCGGTGCACGTTGTGGGTCAGGTGATCGATGTAGGTGAGACCCGCGCCGCGCGGCGCCGGATCTGCTCCTGGCAGGGGCACGAAGTCCACGTCGTAGATGGTCCCGCGCTCCCCGTAGCGGTCGACCAGGTAGACCAGGCTGTCGCCGATGCCCTTGATGGCGGGGATGTTGAGCTCCATCGGCCCGACCCGCGGCGGAACGCCCCAGGCGCCCAGCTCCTGGGCACGCTGGTAGGCCCCTGCCGCGTCGCGCACGCGGAACGCCATCGCGCAGATCGAAGGCCCGTGCACGCGCGCGAACGACTGGGCAAAACTGTCCGGCTCGGCGTTCAAGACGTAGTTGATGTCGCCTTGCCGATACAGGGTGACGTCCTTCGAGCGGTGCCGCGCCACGGCCGTGAACCCGAGCTGCTCGAAGACGCAGCCCAGGGCTGCCGGATCCGGGGCCGCATACTCGACGAACTCGAAGCCGTCGCTGCCCATCGGGTTGTCCATCTTGTGGAAATTAGTTTCTTCTGTAACCATTTTCAAGGTGGAAGCCGAGATCCGGCGCGAGATCGACCGGGCGCGCGAGGTACCGGACAAGCCCGCCTGGGCGCCGCCGGTCGCGAACCTGGCGCAGCTCTTGTCCGAACGGGCCCAACAGGCGCCGGAGCGCGACTTCCTGGTCTTCTGCGACGACGACCGCGAGCTCGTGCGGCGCTGGACATGGGCCGACACACGCGACGCCGTGGCACGCGCGGCCGGGCTGCTGCGCGCGCGGGGGATCGGGCCCGGTGATCGAGTGGCCTTCCTGATCGGCAACCTGGACCACACGATCCTGCTCTACCTGGCGACCTGGTCGCTCGGCGCCAGCGTGGCCCCGGTGAACGCCGCCGAGACTCGGGAGCGCAAGGGCTTCATCCTGGACAACTCGGCCGCGCGGCTGCTCATCGCCCGCGACACCTACCTGGACGAGGCCCGCGACCTCGTGGCCGATCGCGACGTGGAACTGATCGCGGTCGATGAGCAGGATCCAGGCGCCTACCCCGCGCTGGCTGCGGGGGCAGAACCCGTCGACCTGGCGAGCGCCGAGTTCCCGGCAGCCGGGACGGAAGCGTTGCTGGTCTACACCTCGGGCACGACCGGACCCCCGAAGGGCGTGCGCATCGATCAGCGCAACCTGATGGCAAATGCGTCGTCGATGGCCGGCTGGCACGGCTGGGACGAGCGGCTGCGCGCGATGTGCGTGCTGCCCATCCACCACGTCAACGGGATCGTCGTCACGCACCTGACGCCGCTCTACACGGGCGGGACGGCCATCCTGAACGCCCGCTTCCACTCCGGACGCTTCTGGGAGCGGATCGCGTCGGAACGCGCGACCGTGGCCTCGGTGGTGCCAACCCTGCTCGAATTCCTGCTCGAAGCTGGCGACAGCGCGGCGGACCGCTCGAGCCTGGAGACGATCGTATGCGGCGCGGGGCCGCTGATGGTCGAGACTGCACTCGAGTTCGAGACGCGCTTCGGGGTGCCGATCACGCACGGCTACGGCCTCTCCGAGACCACCTGCTACAACTGCCACCTGCCGCCCGACCTCGAGCCGGACGAGCGCCGCGCCTGGCTCGGCGAGCACGGCTTCCCGTCGATCGGGGTGGCGCTGCCGGACCAGGAACTGACCATCCTGGACGCAGAGGGACGCGAGCCGCCGGATGGCGCGCGCGGCGAGATCTGCGTGCGCGGCGACAGCGTGTCGCTCGGCTACCACGAGAGGGACGACGCCAACCGCGAGAGCTTCCACGACGGCTGGTTCCATTCAGGCGATGAAGGCTTCGCGCTGCGCGACGCGCGGGAGCGCCGCTTCTTCTTCATTACCGGGCGCATCAAGGAGCTGATCATCCGGGGCGGCGTGAACTACTCGCCGCTCGAGATCGACGAGGTTCTGAACGCGCACCCGGACGTGCGCTACGGCCTCGCCGTTCCGTTTGCGAACCGCTACTACGGCGACGAGATCGCCGCCTACGTGGTTCCCCGCGAGGCAGCGCACTTCGACCCCGAGGGACTGCTGGCCTTCTGCAGGGAACGCCTCGACTTCGCGAAGTGCCCCAAGGTCGTGGTCCTTGGAGACGAAGTGCCCTACACCACGACGGGCAAGGCGAAGCGCCTCGAGCTGGCCCAGAGCCTGGCCGGCCGCCTGGCCGAGTACCGCGCCGTGCAGTTCCGCCGGCGCTAACGCGGCTCGGGATAGCGTTCGTCGAGGAAGCGCAGGCCCGTGCTGACCGGTGCGTCGTCGGGGAAGCGGCTCTCCACCTCGAGCAGCTGGCGCCGCAGCCGGCCGGCCAGCTCGGGACCGCGGCCCACCTTGCACAGGCACTCGAGCAGGTTCCAGCGCAGCAGCCAGTTGTCCGGGAACTGCTCGCACAGGGCGTCTTCGAGCTCCTCGAAGCCTGTCAACAGCTCCGGCGCCTCGGGCTTCTCCCAGAGACGCAGCGCGCTGCGGTACAGCGCGAGCAGCCGGGCGGTCTCGCCGGCGTAGACCTTGCGCGCGGGCACGCGGCGCGGCGAGAACTCCGTGTCCGTGTGGAAGCCCGGGTCCGACGGACCGGCGAAGGCCGCGCGCACCCGCTCGCCAACCGGCAGAACGACACTCCCCTGCCCTGGCCCGAGAAGCTGCTCCTCCCCGCGCGTCACCCGGCAGTCCTCAACGCTGAACGCGAGCAAGCGACCGTCCTCACCCGCAGCCACGCGTCCCCGCCGGCCCGCAACGCGCACACCCGAGCGAAACAGAAGCTCGAGCTCGCGCGGCAGCTCGCCCGCAGCGAGCGCCGAGAGCGCGCTCCCGTCGGCCAGCCGCCCGAAGGGGAAGCGCAGCCCGTCGCCGAGTTCACCCGGCCCCCAGTCGGGGAGGATCCGACCGTCGCGTGCGAGTGCGCAGGGCCCCGCGAAGTCCAGCCAGTCCGGCGCGTCGGCAGGGCTGGCCACGGCAGACAGGACGCCGCTGATCTGGATGCCGCTGTCGAGTTCGACGGTGGCGAGTTCCCGGCTGTCTCGTGCGCGCGCCAGCGCGGTCGCTCCGCCACAGCGCTGGGCCAGGCCTGTGGAAACTTCGTCGAGCACACTCTCGAGCTGCTCGAAGGACTCGGCCACGAAGAGCTGCGGCTGCGGCCGCGTGATGTCGTACTCGAGGTCCAGGCAGCCGGCATCGAAGGGCAACTTGCGCACCTCGGGTCGTCGGCAGGAGTGGCTCTCGCCCAGCGATGAGAGCAGGCCTGCGCCGTACAGCCGGTAGTCGTCGGGCGTCCCGACAAGCCCGTATTCGACGGTCCACCAGTGCAGACGTGAGAGCAGTGCGGCCTCGCTCGGCGGGCCGAGCGACGCCGCCGCGGCCAGCAACTCGGCCTCGGCCGCCGCGATCTCGCGCGGCGCGGGTACCGCTCGCTCCTTCACCTCCGA
>CAXMNF010000202.1:0-2545 GCA_964194645.1 uncultured Gammaproteobacteria bacterium | reverse complement strand
GGCGCGAAGGTGGTCGACTATGGCGCGGAGTCGGTGATGCTGCGCGTGTTCGGCTCGAGCGAGAAGCTCGACGCGATCACCGAGCTGCTGCGGCCCTTCGGTCTGCGCGAGCTGGTGCGCTCGGGCAAGATCCTGATGGCGCGCGGCATCCAGGAGACCTGAGCCGCGCCCGGCGTCGGATAGCCATTCGCGCCTCCTGCGCCGCCTGGCGACGGCAACGGCTGTCCGGCGGCCAGTCTACCCGCGCTTCGCCCGCCGCTGGCGAAAGGCCGGGCGCCGCGCGAAACTGGCCGCATCCTCAAGCGGCGTGCCAGGAGCGACGATGGGCGTAGCGAGAGGGATCAGTCGAGGAGGGACGATGTCCGACGCCCAGGACCTGGAGCGACTCCGGCGACGCCAGGCCGAGCTCGAGGTCATGTACGACACCGTACGTGACGTCACGTCGACCCTGTCCTTCGTCGAGGTGCTGCAGCGGATTCTGGACCGCACTCTGGTCCACCTGCAGTCGGAGATCGGCTCGATCCTGCTGGTCGAGCCGGATGGCAGCCTGCGCATCGCCGTCGCGCACGGCCTGCCCGACGAAGTCGTAGCCGACACCCGCCTGCGCCCCGGCGAAGGCATCTCCGGCCACGTGGCCGCAACGGGCCAGGCGCTGCTGATCGAAGATCTCGACGCCGACGGCCGCTTCCAGGGCCGCAACCGAGAGCGCTACTACACGAGCTCGCTGATCTCCGCGCCGGTCATGATCGGCGACTCGGTGCGTGGCGTGCTGAACGTGAACAACAAGGAGACCCGCCAGGGCTTCGGGGAAGGCGACCTGAAGCTGATCGAAGCGATCGCCTCGCACGCGGCGATCGCCCTGCGCAACGCCGAGCGCTTCGAAGAGCTGCTGGAGCGCGCGCAGCACGACGCGCTGACCAGCCTGGCGAACCACGGGCACTTCTGGAGCGTGCTCGAGGTCGAGCTGCAGCGCGCGCGCCGCTATCGGCGCGAGCTGAGCCTGGTGATGGTCGACGTGGACCACTTCAAGGAGTTCAACGATACCCACGGCCACACCTGCGGGGACGAGGCGCTCGTGGCCATCGCGCGTACCATCCAGGATCGCTGCCGCTCCTCGGACCTGGCGGCCCGCTACGGAGGCGACGAGTTCGCGATCGTACTGCCCGAGACCTCGCGCGCCGGGGCCATCGCCTTCGGCGAGAAGCTCCGCCAGGGCCTGGAAGACGCCGCGTTCGGCCGCGACACGTCGGCCCGGATCAGCATCAGCATCGGCGCGAGCACCTTCCCCGAGGACGGCGGGACCTCGCGCTCTGTGGTCGACGCCGCCGACGCGCAGCTCTACCGCGCCAAGTCACAGGGCCGCAATCAGGTCTGCGCGGAGGACCTCTAGCGCTCGCCTCCGGGCCGCTCGCCGTCGGGCGGCCAGGGCGTGACGCCATCCTCGAGCGGGATCTCCAGGCTCTGCAGGAGCTGGGAGAAGAGCGACCAGTTGCCGATCGCCGCGACCAGCTCGAGGAGCTCCTCGCGGCCGGGCAGCACGCGCTCGCAAGCGCGCCAGGTCTCGGCCGAGATCGCGCCGTGCTCGAGCGTGTCGTCGGTGGCCTGCAGGACCGCGCGTTCCGCGTCACCCAGGTCCCGGTTGCGCCAGTCGCGCACCGCGAGCAGGTCGGCCTGCGAGACGTCGAGCTGCAGGGCCACCCGCCAGTGCTGGGTCCACTCGTAGACCGAACCAGTGCGCCAGCCGATCCGCATGATCACCAGCTCGCGCAGGCGCCGGTCCAGCTTGCCGCGGAACAGCAGCATGGTGAGCAACCCGGCGATTGCCCCGCTGAGCTCGGGGTGGTGCAGGAGAACGCGGAACACGTTCAGCGGAGCCATCGCCTCGGGCAGTCCCGCCCGTGCGGCGGCCTCCCGCGCCTGCTCCTCGCTGAGCCGTTCGATGCGAGCTTCCTTCATCGCGCTGCCTCCCTGGTGCTCGCGTGAGCCCCGTCTGCGGCCCGTTCTACTACAATGGGAAAGGAGGAGCGTGCATCGGAACCATGACTGCCCGCAAGGCCAAAGGCCGCGCGCTGCCAAAGAAGACGCTCGCCATGGTGCAGACCGAGGTGCGCCGGCTCGAGCCCTTCGATCTGCCGATCCCCGAGATCGACGACCAATCGGCGCTGCTGCGGGTCGAGGCCTGCGGCATCTGTGGCAGTGACTACGAGCAGTACGAAGGCGTGCTGCGCACACCGATGCCGGTCGTGCCGGGGCACGAGCCGCTCGGTACGATCGAGCGCATCGGGGATGCGGCCGCACGCCGCTGGGGCGTCGACGTGGGGGACCGGGTTGCGGTCGAGACGATGCTCTCCTGCCGCTTCTGCGGGCCCTGCCTCGAGGGGCGCTACCACCTGTGCCGCAAGCGGCGCATCTACTCCTACATCCCGCTCGCGGACGCGCCGGGCCTGTGGGGGGCCTACGCGCAGCACATGTTCCTGCACGCCAACAGTATCGTGCACAAGATCGACCGCGAGCTGCCGGCGTCGCTGGCCGTGATCTTCAACCC
>CAXMNF010000201.1:0-8974 GCA_964194645.1 uncultured Gammaproteobacteria bacterium | reverse complement strand
ACGCTCGGGCGCGGCGAATGTGTCCATCGCGGGTTGAGACTCGCGTTCGGCTTCTTCGAGCAAGACGGCGCTCTCGGCGGCGACCGGCTCTGGGAGGTTCTCAGCAGGCACGGCCGCCCGGGGGTCGGACTTCTGCTTGCCGCGCGACTCGAGCGGCGCGGGAGCGGACGCCCCTCGCTGGCGGGTGGGGGCCGGCTCCTTCGGGTCGGGCGCTGGCAGGTCGGCGCGCGGCTGCGCGCGCCGCTTCGCCGTCTCGAATGCGAGCTGCGGGGCGTCCGGAGAGAGCGGCGCGGGTTCCGAGACCTCTCCCCAGCGCTGGAGTACCAGGGGCACGAGCAGCAGCAGCACCATCGCGTAGGCGAGCGCGGGCTGCCACAGGGCGCGGCGCAGTGCGGCGCCGAGCCGCTCGAGGCGACCGTCGCCGCGAGCTGCTCGCGCCGGCGCGGCGGCGGCGGCCGGATCGAAGGCGCGCAGCGCCTTCAGCTCGTCGCGGCAGCTCGCGCACGATTCCAGGTGACCGGCCAGAGCCGTGCGGCGTTCCGGAGCGAGCGATGCGGGCTCGTCCTGCCAGGCGAGCAGCAGCTGCGGCGCGGGGTGGGCCGCGGGACCGCGCAGCTGCAGGTGGAGCTCGGTCCAGGCGCGCACTTCGGCCGCGCACTCGGCGCAGCCCGGGTAGTGCTCGCGGAATGCCGCGAACTCCCGCCCGCGCGGCTCCGCGAGGAAGCCGGACAGGTCGACGTCCTGTGCCCTGCGACAGCTCATCTCTCCCAGTCTAGGTCGGTCCCGAGCCCGATTGCGGATCAACCACTCTCGATTCCCCCGGCCAGGTGGCCGCGCAGCAGGTCCAGCGCCTGGCGCAGCCGCCGTTTCAGCGTGCCGAGCGGAACGCCTGTCTCGTCCGACATCTCCTGATAGCTCTTGCCCTCGCGATAGACACCCACGAGCAGCTCGCGCTCGGCCTCGGGCAGCCGCTCGACTTCACGCCACAGGGAGTCGGCCGGGTCGAACGCCTCCACGGCGCCGGCGCGCTCGGCCACGGCACGCGCCGTCTCCTCGTCCCAGGGCAGCGCCTCGTGCTCGCGGCGGCGCATCCGCGTCTTCAGCCGGTCGATGAACTTGTTGCGCGTGATGATGCGCACGTAGCCCACGAACGCCTGCGGGTCGCGCAGCCGGCCCTTGCGCGCGTTGGCCAGCACGGCCAGCGCCACTTCCTGCCGCAGGTCGTCCCACTCGTCCTGGAAGTCATAGGCGCGAAGCTGCGCGAGCACGCTGGTGACGAGCCGGCCCAGCTCGAGGAACGCCAGGCGTTCCCCGCACACCAGCCTCTCCTGGATCCCGATCCAGTCGTCGCCCCCGGCCATGCGCGGCGAGTCTACCGAACGCAGGCGCGGCCAGAAACGCGCGAACCACCTGGCGGTTTCACCGGAGTGATCCGATTCCCCCGCTTCGGCAGACCTGTTTCGTGACGCGCCCGCCAGACGGGCCCGCGGAGGACACCGACATGCAGATCTCGACGCGCCCCCTTGGCTTGCTTCTCACCCTGCTGGCGCTGCTCGCGCCCACCAGCGCCCTCCCCGAGGGGCGAAGCGAGCCGCCGCGCGGCTCCGGGACGCTCGATGCGCTCGGGCCCGACGGCTCGGCGCTCGGCCCCTGCCCGCTCGAGCACACCCGGGTGAGCACGGAGATCTCGGGTTTCGTGGCGCGCGTCACCGTGGTACAGACCTTCCGGAACCCGCACCCGGATCCGATCGAGGCGATCTACACCTTCCCGCTGTCGGAGCGCGGTGCGGTCGATGCCATGAAGATCCGCAC
This sequence comes from uncultured Gammaproteobacteria bacterium, assembly GCA_964194645.1. Lineage (GTDB taxonomy): Bacteria > Myxococcota_A > UBA9160 > SZUA-336 > SZUA-336 > CAXMNF01. The sequence goes on along the minus strand of CAXMNF010000201.1, from coordinate 7,162 downwards.
CGGCGGCCGTGAGATCCGCGGCGAGATCAAGCGCCGCGAAGAAGCGCGCGAGATCTACGAGCGCGCGCGCGACCGCGGTCAACTGGCGGCGTTGCTCGACCAGGAGCGGCCCAACATCTTCACCCAGTCGCTCGCCAACCTGATGCCCGGCGCCGCGGTCGAGGTCGAGATCCAGTACGTGGAAACGCTCGTCTATGAGGACGGCAGCTTCGCCTGGAGCTTCCCGATGGTGGTGGGTCCGCGCTTCGTGCCGGGCGTCCCCACGGGCCACTCGGGGACCGGGCGCCTGCCCGACACGAACCGCGTGCCCGATGCCTCGCGCATCACCCCGCCGGTGGCCCCGGAGGGCACACGCGCGGGGCACGACGTGTCGCTCGAGGTGACGCTCGACGCGGGCGTGGCCATCGAATCGCTCGACTCGCGCCTGCACGAGATCGACGTAGAACGGCCGTCCAAGAGCCGCGCTCATGTGCGGCTGCGCGACCAGAAGACCATCCCGAACCGCGACTTCGTGCTGCGCTACGCCGTGGCCGGACGGGACGTGAAGAGCGGCGTGCTCACGCACCGGGCCGACGGAGACGGCTACGCCAGCTTCATCCTGATCCCGCCCCAGCGGGTGACGGCCGAGAGCGCCTCGCCCAAGGAGATGGTGTTCGTGATCGACCGTTCGGGCTCGCAGAGCGGCCTGCCGCTCGCCAAGGCCAAGGAGACCATGCTCTTCACGCTCGACCACCTGAACCCGAACGACACCTTCCAGATCGTGTCGTTCAGCAACCAGACCGAGAAGCTTTTCGCGCAGCCCCAGCCGGTCACAGCCGACAGCGTGGCGCGCGCGCGCAGCTACATCCAGGCGCTCCAGGCGAACGGCGGCACGATGATGGCCGAAGCCGTGCGCGAGGTCTGTGCGCAGCCCGCCGAAGGAAACCGCCTGCGCATCGTCACGTTCATGACCGACGGCTACGTGGGCAACGACTTCGAGGTGATCAACCTGGTGAAGCGGCTGCGTGGGCGCAGCCGCTGGTTCCCATTTGGCACCGGGAACTCCGTGAACCGCTTCCTGCTGGACCAAATGGCCTGGCACGGTGGCGGCGAGGTGGAGTACGTGCTCTTGAACGACGACGGCCAGGCGGTCGCGCGCCGCTTCCACGAGCGCATCGCCCAGCCGGTCCTGACCGACCTGCAGCTCGAGTTTCGCGATCTGGACGTGTACGACGTGATGCCCTACCAGCTCCAGGACCTGTGGGCCCAGAAGCCGTTGATCATCCATGCGCGCTACGGGCGCGCGGGCAAGGGGACCGTGGTGCTGCGCGGCTACCGCCAGGGCAAGCCCTACGAGCAGCGTCTGGACGTGGAGCTGCCGCGCAGGCACGAAGACCACGCCGGGATCGCCTCGATCTGGGCGCGCGCACGCGTAGACGAGCTGATGGCGCGCGACCTCCAGGGCGTGCAGAGCGGGAACTTCCCGGACGCGTTGCGCGAGGAGATCGTGACCGTTGCCATCGCGCACCGGATCATGACGCAGTTCACTTCCTTCGTGGCGGTCGAGGACCGCGTGGTGAACGAGAACGGCCGGCCGCGCACCGTGACCGTGCCCGTCGAGCTGCCCCAGGGCGTCGACCGGCAGGGCGCCCTGGGCGGCGGCGCGTTCTCCTCGGCCGAAGAACTCGAACTCCGGCGGGGACACGCTTCGAAGCGCGTCCACGCCAAGCGCGAGATCTTTGCAGCGCAGCGGCTGCCGAGCACGCTGGCCACGAACAGCCCCGGCGAGGCCGGCCGTGCCGACCGCTTCACCTCGCGCGACGAGCCGCCGGCCCTGAAGAAGGAGCTCACCGACAAGCTCGGGCCAGCACTGCGTGCGCTGGTCGAAGGACGTGTGCCGCCGATCCCGCATGCATACGGACCGGACGGCCGGCTCACCGTCAAGGTGACCCTGGCGCGCTCCACTCCAGAGGTGCTTGACGCCCTGCGCAAGGCGGGACTCCGCGTGCGGCTCGTGACCGGTCGCGAGTTGGTGGGCGAGTTGTTGCTCGCAGACCTCGAGGCGCTGCTCGCGCTGGACGCGGTGCAGACCGTGGAGCTGCGTTGAACCTCGCCCACCCCCCTGGGATTCGCGCGTTCGGCTCGGTAGTCTGGTCGGATGGCTCGGCGACAGGAACAGGAGGAGGCGAGCGACGAGGTCGTGCAGGTCGCGCCCGGAGTGGCGCGCATGCAGCTTCCGATTCGCATGCCCGGCCTCGGCCACGTGAACTGCTACGCCCTGATCGACAAGGACGGGGCGGCCGTGGTCGACCCGGGCCTGCCCGGGAGCTCCACCTGGAAGGCACTCGGTGAGCGCCTGGCACTCGTCGACCTGACGCCGAAGGACGTGCACACCGTGGTGATCACGCACTCCCACCCGGATCACTTCGGCGGAGCCGCACGCTTCGCCAAGGAGTCGGGCGCGAAGATCGTGGCGCACCGCACGTTCGGACACGGCAGTTGGATCGAGGCGTCGGAGCCGGAGGTGTCGGTCGAGGACATGGAGGCGCAGCACGACGCGCTGGCCGATCGCAATGAGGAGGAGCGCTCGGTCGACGAACGCGGCGCCATTCCCTCGTCCGAGACGCACGCGCATGGCCATTACCACTCGCTCTCGGCACGCGGCCGGCGCGGCTATCGCACGCCCTGGGGGGGACGCCCGCCCCGCCCGCCCTTCTGGATGCGCGTGCGGCGGCGCCTGTACGGCCGGATGGGCGGCATGATGATCCCCAAGGTCACGCACCCCGTGGAGCACGGTGACGTGTTGCTGCTGGCCGGCCGCGAGTTCCACGTGCACCACACACCGGGCCACACGATGGACCACTTCTGTCTGCACGACCCGGACGAGGGCGTGTTCATTTCGGGCGACCACGTGCTGCCGACCATCACGCCGCACATCTCGGGGCTCTCGCCGGGCAAGGACCCGCTCAACTTCTTCTTCTACGCACTCGACCGGGTCGCCGAGATCACGGGCGTGAAGGGCGTGCTGCCCGCACACGGCCACCCGTTCCAGGACCTCCCCGGGCGCGCCGCGGCCATCAAGCGCCACCACCGCGAGCGCCTGGCGCGCATCAAGGAGATCGCAGACGAGATCGGGCGACCCGCCACGGTGCAGGAGATCTCGGAGCAGCTATTCCGCAAGCGCAGCTGGGGACCCATGGCCGAAGCCGAGGCCTATGCGCACCTGGAGCACCTGCGCCTGCTCGGCGAGGCGGCGACCATCCGCGAGCACGGCGTGCTCAAGTACGATCTCTAGCTCCGGCGGGTAACGGCCTCAAGCACACCGGCATCCGAGCGCTGTGACCTGCCGCGTCTTCTGCGCACTGCTGGCCGAGTACCTGGACGGCGACCTCTGCGCCGCCGATGCGGAAGCGCTGCTGCTCCACGCGGCCGGCTGCTCCGCCTGCGGCTACTATCTCGAGAGCTACCGGCTCACCGTCCTGGCGTTGCGGGCCTGCGCGAAGTCGCTCGCCCCCTAGCGCAAGCCGGCTGCGCCGAGCTGCAAGCTCACGCGCAACGCACCCGCGTGGAAAGGACCCGGGTCCGCATCCTGATGGCTGAGCCACAGGTGCAGGAAGCCGTTCACGGAACGCACGATGTCGCTGGCGATCTGGCGCGCTTCGCCCGCCGGGCCGGGAAGTAGTTCGGCCACAGTGCGCTCGACGTCATCGAACATGCGGCGCACGAGATCGCTCACCACTTTGTCGCGGCCTCCGAGCGCCATCAGCTCGCGAGCGGCCGACAACATCTCGCGGTTCGCGTTCGAGAACGCGCTCTCGAGCGTGATCTGGGTGCGTGCGATCCGCTCCGCTTCGCGCGCGATCTCGAGCAGCACTTGCTGTACGTGTTCGAGCGCGCGAGACGCCATGTGGTGTAGCAGGTTCTCGCGCGAAACGAAGTGGTACAGTACGGCCGGCTTGCTCGTGCCGGCCTCGCGCGCGATTGCACCGAGCGACGCCGCCGGCAGCCCTTCGCGACCGACCACCCGCAGCGCGGCGAGCAGGATCGCTTCGCGCGAAGCTTCGCCTCGGGGCAGCGAGCCTCGTGCTGCGCGAGGGCGGGGGCCGTGGTCGGCGGGGGGCTCCATCAGCCCCATCCTACCACCTAGGAGTGGGAAACCGGAACGGCGGGTGCGGCAACTCACCGGCAACTCCGCTGCAGTAGAGTGATGGCCATGGAAAGCTCCGGCTCACGTTCAAGATTGCGCTCCGAGTTCGCCGGGCAGGCGGACCCGTTGTCGCGGTCGAGCCTGTTCCGGAGCCGAGCGATCCTCGAGAGGATCGGCCGGGCGGTCGACGCGGGTGCCGGCGACAGGCTGCTCGACGTGGCCTGCGGTCCCGGCCTGCTGGCTGGGCACCTGGGTCACTGTGCGCGGCGTGTGATGGGACTCGACGTCACCCCCGAAATGTTGACCCGCGCCCGGCGCCACGCGCTCGACCAGGAAGGAGTGACGCTCCCCGTGGTGTGCGCGACGGCCGACTCGCTGCCCTTGGCGAACGGCAGCTTCGAGCGGGTGGTCTCGCGGCTGGCGCTCCACCACTTCGAAGCTCTCGACGCCTCGCTGGACGAGATGTCCCGGGTACTGGCAAGCAATGGCCGACTGGTGATCGCCGACCTGGTCGCCAGCGAGGATCCGGAGCAAGCCACCCTGCACGACGAACTCGAGCGGCTGCGCGACCCGTCCCACGTGCGCCTGCTGCCAGCCAGCGAGCTGCTTCAGCGGCTCGCTGCTCTCGGACTCGAGGTGGAGCTGGTCGATCGCTGGGACTCGCCGCGCGAGCTCGGCGAGTGGGTCGCGATCACCGGGCGTAGCGAGCGCCTGGAGCCGCTGCGGGCGCGCATGCTCGCGCTGCTGGCCCAGCGCCGCGACCCGGGCATCGGCCTGGCTGAGCGGGACGGCGCGCTGCACTTCGTGCACCACTGGGTGATCGCCGTGGCGCGGCGGGGCCGGGGGTAGACTCGAGCGGCATGCATCCGGTCGTGGTGACAGGTAGCGCCTCGGGTCTCGGCGCGGCGGTGCGCCGCCGGCTCGAGCGGGACGGGCGCCGGGTGATCGGCGTGGACCGGCACGACGCCGAGCTGCTGGCGGATCTGGGCACGCCCGAGGGGCGGAACCACGCGCTAGAGGCCGTCCTGAGTGCGTCCCGCGGCGCCCTCGATGGCGTGGTTTCCTGCGCCGGACTGGGACCCTACGAGGATCCCGTGGCGATCCTGCGCGTGAACTTCTTCGGAGCGCTGGCCGTGCTCGACGGCCTGCGCGAGGCGCTCGGCCGAGGCCGCGAGCCGGCCGCGGTGGCCATCTCGTCGGTGGGCGCGGTGTTCGACGCACTGGCCCGACCCGCCCTCCTCGAGGCCTGCCACGCCGGCGACGAGCCGCGCGCCACAGCCGAAGTCGGCGACTGCGACGGCACCACGGCCTACGCGAACGCGAAGCGCGCGCTGGCCCAGGCGGTGCGCCGCCGGGCGCCGCAGTGGGGGGCGCTGGGCATCCGCCTGAACGCCGTGGCTCCGGGTCAGACCGAGACGCCGATGCTCGAGCGGCTGCTCCGCGATCCGGCCCATGCCAAGGCGATCCGCGCGCTGCCGGTGCCGCTGGGACGCTCCGCGCAAGCCGACGAAGTCGCGGCTGCGGTCTGCTTCCTGCTCGGACCCGATGCCCGCTACGTGCACGGGCACGTGCTCTTCGCGGACGGTGGGGTGGACGCCGCGGCGCGGCCCGACGAGTTCTAGCCGGTCCGTTTCGCCACGTACTCGCCGACGCGCGCGATCGCCTGGTCGGCCTCGGGAAGCATCGGCGCGAACGCGTGCCACACGTGGATCATGTCGTCCCAAGACTCCAGCTCCACGTCCACGCCCGCGGCGCGCGCCTTCTCGGCCAGGCGCGTCGAGTCGTCGAGCAAGGTCTCGGCCGTGCCCACGTGGATCAGCAGCGCAGGCAGCCCCGCCAGGTCGGCGTGCAGCGGCGCTGCGAGTGGCGTCTTCGCATCCGCGCCGCCCAGGTAGTGCGCAGCCATCTCGAGCAGACCTTCGCGCTGCAGCATCGGATCGGCGTCGGCCTTGCTGGTCATCGACTCGCCCAGGCCCTCCAGGTCGACCCAGGGTGAGAGGCACACCCCTGCGGCCGGCAGCGGGACGCCTGCATCTCGCAGCGCGACGAGCGTGGCCATGGTGAGACCGCCGCCGGCCGAGTCGCCGGCCATGATCACACCCGCGGGATCGGCGCCCTGCGCGAGCAGCCAGCGGTACGCCCCAGTGGCGTCCTCTACGGCCGCGGGGAACGGGTGCTCGGGCGCCAGCCGGTAGTCCACGGAGAGAGCCCGCGCGCCCGAGGCAGCGGAGAGTCGCGAGACCAGGCTGCGATGGGTCTTGATCGAGCCGAGCACGTAGCCGCCGCCGTGCAGGTACAGGATCGTGCGGTTGTCGCTGGCGCCTGGCGCGGCCGTCCACTCCACCGGCACCCCGTGCGCGTCGGCAGGCGCGAACGACGTGCCTTCGAGGGCGGGGCTGAGCGCGGTCAGCGCCTCCATGCGCCGGCGCATTTCCTCGATGCTGGGCGATGCGTTGAGCGGCCGATTGCGCAGTATGTCGATCAAGACCTGGAGCTCGGCGCTGGCCATCGCGATCCTCCTGTGCGCGCCCAGTCTACTCCGCGGCGCTACTCCGCAGCTCGGTACGTCGCGGCGAGTTCCACGTAGTGGCTGACGCGCTCGGACCAGACCTGGGTCTCGTCGGGGCGCAGCGCGCGCAGGCGGCGGGCCGGCACGCCGCCCCAGAGCTCACCCGGCGCGACCCGCTTGCCCGGCGACAACAGGGCCCCGGCCGCCAGCATGCCGCCGCTGCAGATCACCGAGCCGTCCATCGCCGTGGCGCCCATGCCCACGAAGGCCCGGTCCTCCACCGTGCAGGCGTGCAACAGGCAGCGGTGGCCAACGGTGACCTCATCGCCGATCACGGTGGCGAGCCCCGTGTGGGTGACGTGGATGATCGTGCCGTCCTGCAGGTTGGTGCGCTCGCCAATCCGCACGGAGCAAACGTCGCCGCGCAGCACGCAGCCGAACCAGACGCTGGACCCCGCTCCCACAGCGACGTCACCGATCAGGGTCGCGCCGGGCGCCACGAACACGTCGGGCGCGAGCCGGGGGCG
>CAXMNF010000200.1:0-4346 GCA_964194645.1 uncultured Gammaproteobacteria bacterium | reverse complement strand
GCCGCCGGTCTGCTTCTGGATGTCGCGCAGCAGCTCCAGGTGCGCGGCGATGTGCTGGGGCGTCTCGATGTGCCCGTACATGATGGTGGAGCTGGAGCGCAGGCCCACCTTGTGCGCGGTGGTGATGATCTCGACCCAGCGCTCGGTCATCAGCTTGCGCGGCGAGATCACGCGGCGCACCTCGTCGTCGAGGATCTCGGCGGCCGTGCCCGGCACCGTACCCAGGCCCGAGGCCTTGAGCATCGCCAGGTAGTCGGCGAGCTCCATCCCGCCGGAATGCTGATGGCCCCAGTGGATCTCCTCGGGCGAGATGCCGTGGATGTGCATGTCGGGCAGCTCGGCCTTCAGCCCCTCGATCGTCTCGCGGTACCAGAAGCCGTCCTTGTTGGGATGAATGCCCGCCTGGATGCACACCTCGGAGGCGCCCAGCTCCCAGCCCTCGCGCGCGCGCACCAGGATGTCTTCCAGGTCGCGGTCGTAGGCGTCGGCGTCGCCCTTGTGGCGAGCGAATCCGCAGAAGCTGCAGCCCACGTAGCACACGTTGGTCGAGTTGATGTTGCGGTTCACGACGTAGGAGACCTCGTCGCCCACGTCCTCGTGGCGCGCCATGTCCCCGACCATGCACAGGACCTGGAGGTCGCGGCCCTGGGCAACGAGCAACACGAGCGCGTCGTCGCGCGTGAGCTCACGGCCCTCCAGCGACTTCTCGAGCACTGCCCGGAGCGGCGCGCTGGTGTCGCGCAGGATGTAGTCAGCGAGGTGTGCCTGGGGGGTGGCCATCTAGACTCCTTGGTTGGCGAGCGGGTAGCCCGCGGGATCGCTGCTGGCGCGCAAGCGCTCGAGCATCCCCGGGTCGAAGAACTCGGGGCGCTCGCGGATGTACTCCGGGTACGCGCAGTGGCGCTCGCGCAGCTGGTAGCCGGCTGCTTCCGTGCGCGCGCGCAGGTCCTCGAGGGCCGGCCACGGCGCCTCGGGGTTGATGAAGTCGATCGTGACAGGGGAGACGCCACCCCAGTCGTTCAGCCCGGAGCGCACCAGGAGCTCGAGCGAGGTCGGCGACAGGTTCGGCGGCGCTTGCAGGTTCATGGCCGGCCCCAGCACGAGCCGCGCCAGCGCCGTGGTGCCGGCCATCAGCGCATCCGACGGCGTGGGCCAGTCGGCCATCGGCGTGCCGGGCTTCGGGTGGAAGTTCTGGACGATCACTTCCTGAATGTGCCCGCCGCGCCGCGCCAGCTGCACGATCTCGTAGAGCGTGTCCACGCGCTCGGCCGCCGTCTCGCCGATGCCGATCAGGATGCCGCTCGTGAACGGAATGCGCAGCTCCGCGGCCAGCTCGGTCGTGCGGATGCGCTTGTCCGGGTCCTTGTCCGGCGCGTGGTAGTGCGCCTGGCCGCGCTGCCGCAGGCGCGTACTCGTCGTCTCGAGCATCAGACCCATGCTGGCATTCCAGGGGCGCAGCGCGGCCAGCTCTTCCGCACCCATCACACCGGCGTTGGTGTGCGGGAACATCCCTTCGCCCTGCGCGACGCGGCAGGCGTCCACCAGGTACTCGTTCGTGCTGGCGTAGCCCTGCTGACTGAGCCAGGCGCGATAGCCGCGGTAGGCGATCTCGGGCTTGTCGCCCAGGCAGAACAGCGCTTCGAGGCAACCGGCGGCCAGCGCGCGGCGCGAGGTGTCGCGCACCTCGTCGAGCAGGTAGGTCTTGGCCTCTTCGCTCTTGATGCCCTTGGCGAACGTGCAGTATGCGCAGCGGTTGCGGCACAAGTTGGTGAGCGGGATGAACACGTTGCGCGACACGGTGATCTGGTCGCCGTGGCCGCGGCGCCCGAGCTCCTGCCCGGCCTCGAGCAACGGCTCGAGAACCTCTGCGGGCGCGCGCTCCAGCCACTCGGCGATGCAGACGGCGCTGGTGCGCTCGAGGGGCTCGGAGTCGACTGCCTTGCGGATCCGCTCCAAGAGTTCCGCGCGGGTCGCGGACAAATCGGTCCTCCGCCCCGGTCGAGGGGGTAGCTCATGCTAGCACCATTCGGATCGGCTAGCCTGCCGCCCGATGGCCATCCGCGCGGTCCTGCTCGACTTATTCGACACGGTCGTCGACCTGCACATGGAAGAGCTGCCGAGCTTCCAGATGGGCGGCCGCAACATGCGTGGCACGCAGCAGGCGCTGCACGCCCAGCTCGCCGCGCACAGTGAGATCGACCTCGAGAGCTTCGTGCGCGAGCTGGCCGCGAGCGACGCCGAGGCACGGCAGCCGCTCTACGAGCAGGGCCGGGAGTTCCCCACCCTGTTGCGCTTCACGCGCTTCCTGGAACGCATCGATCTCGGCGACCGGGCTCTGGCCGAACGGCTCACGCAGACCCACATGGACCAGATCGTGTCGCAGACGCGCTACCTGCCCCATCACGTGGAGCTGCTGCGCGAGCTGCGCCACACCCAGCGGATCGGTATCTGCTCGAATTTCAGCCACACAGCTACGGCGCTGCGCGTGCTCGAGCTGGCCGGGCTCGCCCCGCACTGCGACGCGGTCGCAATCTCCGAGGAGATCGGCGTGCGCAAGCCCCGCCCCGAAATCTTCCAGGCGCTGCTCGAGCGGCTCGGCGTCGCGCCGCACGAGGCCCTGCACGTGGGCGACCGGCTGAACGCCGACGTGCGCGGCGCCTCGGAGATCGGCGCGATCCCGGTCTGGATCACGCGGCGCGTGGCCGATCCCGAGAGCGCGCTCGCGAAGCACGACGGCCCGAAGCCGGCCCACGTGATCGAGGACCTCGCCGAGCTGCGCGACCTGGTCGGCTAGTGGACGCGCTGCTCTACACCAGCCTGGTCCTGCTCGCCTACACCTACGCGGGCTACCCGCTGCTGGCGGGCCTGTTGGCGTGGCTCGTGCCGCGTCCGCACCGGCGCGAGCCGATCGAGCCGCCCGTATCCGTGGTGATCGTCGCGCACAACGAGGAGCGGGACATCTCCCGCAAGCTCGACAACACGCTGGCGCTCGACTACCCGCCGGACAAGCTCGAGATCGTGGTGGCGTCGGACGGCTCGACCGACCGCACCGACGAGATCGTGCGCAGCTACGCCGAGCGCGGTGTGCGGCTGTTCCGCGCTGAAGACCATCCGGGAAAGTCGGCCACGACCAGCCGCGTGGCCGAGACGACAAGCGGGGAGATCCTGATCTTCTCGGACGCGACCGGCGTGTACGACGCCGGCGTGGTGCGGAGCTTCGTGCGCAACTTCGCGGATCCGTCGGTGGGAGCCGCGACGGGGCGGGTGCTATACCGGTACGGCGGCTCGACCGCATCCGAGGGCTTCCGCAGCTACCAGCGACTGGTCGTGTTCGCGCGGCGCGCCGAGAGCATCTGGGGCACCGAGACGTCGGTCTCCGGCAGCATCTGCGCGATCCGCCGCCAGGTTTTTCGCCCGATCCCGCCGCACCTGGACTTCGACCTGTGCCATCCCCTGCACGTGGCGCAAGCCGGTCTGCGCACCGTCTACGAAGCGGACGCGACCTCGCTCGAGGACGCGCGCGAACAGGCACGCGCGGAGTTCGCAGCGCGCGTGCGCATGGGCCTGCTCGCCTACAGCTTCGTGCCCTACCTGCTCGCGGGCCTGCCGCGCGTGAAGAGCCCCGCCTACCTGTTCCAGGTGCTCTCGCACAAGCTGCTGCGCTGGTCGGCGCCGCTGCTGCTCGTGCTGCTGCTGGCGTCGAGCGTCCTGGCCGCGCCCGGCTCGCCCACAGCACAGCTGATTCTGGCGCTGCAGGTCGCCCTGTACGCTGCGGCCGCGCTCGGCTTCGCGCTGCCGCGCCGGGGCGCGCTGGCGCGCCTGCTGGGCGTTCCCCTGTTCTTCGTCACCATCCACCTGGCCTTCCTGTTCGGCCTGGGCCGCTTCCTGCGCGGCGAACGCCTCGCCGCCTGGAACCCCGACCGCTAAGGGACGTTCCTGTAGAGCGCGAGGAGGGTGATGGTTAGGAGGGCGGCCAGGGCGAGGGCGGAGCCGAGCAGCAGGGCGCGGCGCAGGTGGCGGAAGCTGAGCCACGGGCCCAGCGGCGTCGCAAAGATGCGCTCGCGCAGCGGCATCCAGAGCCGCTCGCCGAGCAGGCGCGGCGGCAGCTTCTTCATGGCGTTCAGGATGCGCCGCTGCACGATCACACGCGGCTCGAGCGAGCGGCGGAAGCCGGCCAGGTCGTAGCTGCCCTCGACGATGAAGCGCTTGATCCGGTACGGGTCGGTGCCCGCGTGGCTGGTGCCGTCGTCCGAGGTGCAGACCGAGCCATAGCCGGCCTCGCGCGCCAACTCGAGCGTCTCGCGGCTGTAGAAGTTCAGGGGCACGGCGAAGTGGCGCACCGGCTC
>CAXMNF010000199.1:0-36772 GCA_964194645.1 uncultured Gammaproteobacteria bacterium | reverse complement strand
GAGCTCGCCCACGTCGGTTTGCACGGTGAGCACCGCGGCCCCGAGCTTCTCGATCTCGCCGCCGGCCGCCTGCAGGGCGTCCGCATCGCGATCCGCCAGCACCAGCTTCATGCCCTGGCGCGCGAACGCCCGGGCCGTCGCCAGGCCTATGCCGCTGGCTCCCCCGGTGATCACGGCGACGCGTCCTTCGAACTCTTCCACCGGCTTCTCCTCGCTGGCGTTCCGCGACGATCTCGCCGCCGCAGCGCCTCCGCCCGGATTCTACCGGGAGCGGAGACCGTGCAGGGCGTTCACGCCGCCCATGCGCTCCATCTCGGCGCGCAGTTCGCGGCGCCGCTGCTCCAGCGACTGCGAGGGGTCGCCTACCTGGCGCCGGGCGGGATTCGGCAGCGCCGCAGCCATCAGCGCAGCCTGGTCCGCGGTGAGCCGTTCGGGCAGCCGGTTGAAGTAGAAGTAGCTGGCCGCCGCCGCCCCGTAGATCCCCGGGGAGAACTCCGCCACGTTCAGGTAGACCTCGAGGATGCGCTGCTTCGACCAGCACAGCTCGATCCAGACGGTGAGCCAGGCCTCGAGCAGCTTGCGCGGCAGGCTTCGGCTCGGCCACAGGTACAGGTTGCGCGCCACCTGCTGGCTGATGGTGCTGGCCCCGCGCAGTCGGCCACCTGCTGACGCCGTGTCGAGGGCCTCGCGGATCGAGGCGAAGTCGAAGCCGTGGTGCTCGAGAAAGCGCTGGTCCTCGGCGGCCAGTACGGCCACGGCCACCTGCGGAGAGATCTTCTCCAGGTCCACCCAGAACTGCAGCGTCTGCGCGTCCTGGCGGAGCATGTAGGCGCTGGCGGGCGGATCGAGCCAGCGCATCGGCAGCACCAGCACCACGGTCAGCGCGATCACACAGGCGGCGGCAGCGAGCATCCAGCGCCCGATCCGCCAGCGGCGCGGTACACCCACCCGGCTGCGCGCACGAAGCATGAGAGCCTCCCTCCCCAGACGGCGCGTGAGGTTATCACGTCGCCAGAGAGTGACTCAGCGGCTAGTAGCCGGCGGCGCCCTCGGGAACGATGAACTGGGCCTGGAGCTGCGCGCGGCCGCCGCCGCTGTCGGAAGCGACCACACCGGCCCGATACACCCCGAACGAGAGGGTATTCGACGAGTTGATGTTCAGCTGCGAGCCCGGCGCGGTCGTGCGACCCACGCGCAGCACGGGCTGCGGAACCGTGGTCTGCGTGTCGCCGGTGCGCACGCTGATCGGGTAGCCGCCGTCGTCGGTGAGCAGGGACGGCTCGTCGACCGGTGTGGTGTCCGGGAACTGCGAGTTGGTCGTCAGCTTGCCGATCACGAGGTTCAGCGCGGAGTCGGCCGCGTAGACCACTGTGAGCTTGCGCCGCGAGTTCACCGACACGTTGGACTCGTTGCCCGCGTTTTGGAGTGCCGCGGTGCCGAGAGCGCTCACGAGCAGCAACAGGAGCACCGTGACGATCAGGGCGATGCCGGCCTCGCCTGGCTTGCGGTCTGTAATCGATGTACTCATGGCGCCTTCCTAGAGGAGATTTCTCGGAACGATGTTGACGGTGAACCTCCGGCGCGGCAGGTCGTCCCGCGCGCTGGCCAACCGGTTCGCCACGGCTGGGCGGCGGTAACGGTTCAGCATCTTCCCCTCGAGTCGATCGCCCTGCGTCGAGCGGGTCACGATGCTCACCTGGACCCGCCGGATCCGCTCCGGGTCGATCGTCCAGCCGAGCGTCGTATCGTTCAGGTTGTTGATCGGGAACTCGGTACCGCCCATCGCGTCGTCGGGCACCTGGTTGTCGACCCAGTACTCGACCTGGAGATCCTCCACCGTGGTGGACAGGACCATCCCGTTGCGCGTCAAGGTGGTGTTCGCGCTGTCGTTCTCGTAGACGATCGCGGGGACCGCGACGGTTCCGCCCGGAACGAAGAAGGGCAGCGCGTCCACGAGTTTCAGCGCGGTGGGTACGCCGGCGGTAATCGAGTCGATCCGGGAGCACCAGGTCCGCGTGCCGTCCGAGATGATCACGCCCTCGCCCGCGAAGAAGTCGTCGCCACCCTCTCCATCGACGTCCAGTTCCGTGAACGGCACAGATACGTCGTTGCCGGCCAGGCCGGTGACGCTGGCGCCCTTGAACCGGTCGGCGCGGTTGTCCAGGCCGGAGGGCGTACCGTCGAGCGGCGTCAAGAAGTAGCCGGACTCGCTCACGCACAGGCGGTCCGAGTCTCCGTTCCCACCGTCGAAACTCGCCACGCCGGCGTAGCGCGGGACCATGAAGGCAGCCATGCGCGTGTCCTGGGCGATCAGGTCGGAGATCAGCCGCGCGCTCTCCTGCACCTCGAGGGCGCGGTCGGTGGTCAGGTAGACGCGTCGCTGGCTGGAGAACACCAGGAACATCTGGGCCGTCACCACGCCCAGGATGACCAGCACGATCATCACCTCGATCAGCGAGAAGCCCGCGCGTGCACGATCAAGATTCATCACCTGAGGATCCCCTGCAGCGTGACATTGCGACGGCCGGCCTGCGCGGCATTGGCCGCCGGGTTGTTCCAAGTGACCTGGATCGACACCGTGGTGAGGCCGACCGACGGCGTGTCGGTCTGCACCGTCCAGGTGCGGTTGAAGGTGGTCAGATCGTCGTCGGTGGCGGAGACCTCGATCGGGTTCCCCGGGTCGGGGAAGGTTCCGGCGGCGATCGGCTTTGCCACGTAGAAGAGCCCCATCTGCTGCTCTGCCAGGTACATCGCCTGGGAGAGCTTCTGCGATTCGGTGCCGATGCGCATGGCCGTGAGCTGCGCCATCGCGACCGTCATCAGGCCAACGCCCATGATCACCAGGGCGATCATCACCTCGAGAAGGGTGAAGCCCTCGCTGCCGTGCCTGCTCGTCTGCGTCGCTCTCACGCTCGACTCCTACTGCCAGGTATTCGTCGCGCCGGACAGGGAGCGGACCCGGACTTCCCCGAGCGGTCCGACCTCCGCCGCGTAGACGCTGTCGGTGTTGTCCGTCACGTAGTAGGCCCCGGCTCCCGAGCCCCAGGTCGTGGGCGCGGCCAGGTCGACCGCCACGCCGCGGGGCGTGAAGCCGAGACCGAGCGCGCCCGTGTTCGGGTCGAGCCGGAAGCTGGCACCGTTGGCCACGGCTCCAAGCAGGCCCGGTTGCGGATCGGCTGGCGCCAGAGGAGCGGCCGGAAACGGAAGCTGCGCGCCGGCTCCGTAGGCCGTCACGCCCGGGCTGGTTCCCTGGTTGAAGAACACGTCGCGCGCGGTGTCCGGCGCGCTCTCGATGAAGTCCAGGTCGGCGTCTCGCACCACCCGGGCCACCGCGCCCGGTGCGCTGGCAGGCGCCCCGAACAGCACGAAGTACTGGACGCCCTCGCGCATCGCGCGCGCGCGCGCCCCCCGCAGCGCGCCGGCCACGACCTGTGCGTTGTCGCGAGCGTCCTGGGCGACGGCGTAGCGCCACAGGGCGGGCACGGCCAGGGCCAAGGTCGCGCCCATGATGGCGATCACGATCATCAGCTCCAGCAAGGTGAACCCCTCGCGGCCGCGCGTTCCTGGTTCAGAGCGAAGTCCCATGGCTACGCCTCTCCAAACGGCCGGAGGGGCCCAGAACTTGAGAGGCGCAGCTGACGCAGCCGGCCCCGCCCGGCTACGCGCGTGCACGAGACGACCATGCCAGGCTGCGCCTCTTCTGAACGCACGCGACGCGCAGCTCGCTCGCAACCTTGCGCCCTCGCAGCGCGGGCCGGACCGGCGACGCGCAAGTGCCGCGCAGCAAGCGGGCCAAGCACGCGGGTCGTCAGGCCTTCGGGTATGATGCGCTCGCATGGAACTCTCCCGAAAAGCCACGCGCAGGTTGCTCTGCGTGGCGCTGTTCGTCGCGCTGCCGGTGCCGTTCTATCTGGGCGCGCTCGAGGTCTCGCCGGCACTTCGCATGTTCTTCCTGACCGCGCTCACCTTGGCGGTCGTGGCCAGCGAAGGCGGCGCCGGCTACCTCGGCGACCTGGCGCTGCTCGCCGCCGGCCAGTCGCTGCTCTGGGCCCTGCTGATCTGGGGCCTCGCCGCCCTCGTCGCGCTCGGGCTGGGCCGCGTGTCCCGGGGAGGTGTGCACACCGCACTCGCCGCGCTGCTCGTCCTCCTGCTGGTCGGCCTGGGCACGCTCGAAATCTACCGTACCCCCCTGTCGAGCACGGGGCCGTACTCGAGTCTGGCCGGCCTGTTTGACTGAGTGGTCCTGGCTCTGGCTCTTGCTGCTGCTCCCGCTGCTGCTCGGGGCGAACGTGCAGCGCAGCGAGCCGCGCGCCCCATGCTTCGACTACGACAGACTGCGCCGTCCCTTCTTCGGAGATCTGCACGTGCACACCGCCTACTCGCTCGACGCCAGCACGCAGGGCACGCGGCGCTGGCCGCTCGACGCCTACCGCTTCGCGCGCGGCGCGCGCATGGACCTGCAGCCCTTCGACGACCAGGGCCGGGGCATGCGCTCTGCGAAGCTCGCGCGCATGCTCGACTTCGCCGCCGTCACGGACCACTCCGAGCTGTTCGGCGAGACCGAAATCTGTCGCACGCCCGGCCTTCCGGGGCACGACTCGATCGCCTGCCGGGTGTACCGCGGCTGGCCGCGCCTGGCCTTCTTCCTGCTGAACAGTCGCGGGGCGCCCCGCTTCGAGTTCTGCGGCCCCGACGGTCGCGACTGCCAGGAGGCCGCGCGCGGACCGTGGCGCGACATCCGGGAATCCGCCGAGGCCGCCTATGACCGGACCCAGGCCTGCGTGTTCACGACCTTCGTCGGCTTCGAGTGGACGGCGCGCGGAGCCAGCGCGAGCAACCTGCACCGCAATGTGATCTTCCGCAATCACCACGTGCCCGAGATCCCCCCGAACGCGATTGACCAGCCCACGCCCGAAGATCTCTGGAACGCGCTCGACGAGCGCTGTCGCCCCGAGCAGGGCTGCGAGGCCCTGGTCATCCCGCACAACTCGAACCTGTCCGGCGGCCTGATGTTCCAGAACGAGACCTCCGACGGCGCGGCGTTCACGGCCGAGACCGCGCGCCGCCGCCGCCGGTCCGAGCGCCTGGTCGAGATCATGCAGCACAAGGGCGACTCGGAGTGCACACGCAGCAGCGCCCCGGCCGACGAGCTGTGCGGTTTCGAGGAGCTGCCCTACGACACCTTCCTCGGCCGCTACCTGCCGCTGGCGCGCAGCGAGCCCGCTTCGCGGAACTTCACCCGGCATGCGCTCTCTCAGGGGCTCGTGCTGCAGAACGAGCTCGGTGAAAACCCGTTCAAGTTCGGTGTGATCGCGGGCAGCGACACGCATATCGCCACGCCCGGCCTGGTTCGTGAGCGCGGCCACCCGGGACACGGTGGAGCCGGAACCCACATCGGCAGCGAGCTGCCGACGGGTCTGCCCGAGCCGATCGAATTCAACCCGGGCGGCCTGGCGGCTGTCTGGGCCGAGGAGAATGCGCGCGACGCCATCTTCGAAGCGCTGCGCCGCCGCGAGGTCTACGGGACGAGCGGCCCACGCATCATCGTGCGCTTCTTCGGCGGCTGGGATTACGCCGAGGATCTGTGCGACTCGCCCGGCTTCGTCGAGCTCGGCTACCGGGGCGGCGTGCCGATGGGCGGCGACCTGCCCGCCATCGTTCGCCAGAACGCTCCGACGTTCGCGATCTGGGCGGTGCGCGATCCCGGTCCGCCCGAACGCCAGGTCACCCAGCTGCAGCGCATCCAGATCGTGAAGGCCTGGATCGAGGACGGGGCGGCGCGCGAGCAGGTGTACGAGGTGGCGGGCGACCCGCAGAACGGCGCGTCCGTAGACCCGGATACCTGCTATCCGACCGGCCCGGGCTTCGACCAGCTCTGCCGGGTGTGGCGCGACCCCGACTTCGATTCGAAGGCGCCGGCGCTCTACTACGCGCGCGTGGTCGAGAACCCTTCGTGCCGCTGGAACGCGTACACCTGCCTGGAAAAGCAGGTGGACTGCCAGGATCCCTCCACGATAGGCCGCGACCTGGAGTCGTGCTGCGATCCCGAGGTGCCCAAGACGATCCAGGAACGCGCCTGGACCTCTCCCATCTGGTACACGCCCAAGCGCCAGCTGGTCCGCGCTGGCTCGGAGCCCTAGCCCGGATCGGTCAGGCTCCGCAGCTCCTGCTCGGCCTCCCGATGACCCGGGCTGCGCTCCAGCGCCAGGCGGAAGAAGCGCCGCGCGTCGGCCGTCTGGCCGAGCTGCCGCTGGATCAGGCCGAGGTAGTACGGCGCCAGCGGTGACAGGGAATCCAGATCGAGCGCCTTGCGCAGCTCCTCGAGCGCCTGCTTCTGGGCTCGGGCGTCATCCGGACACGCCGCGAACAGCACCCAGCCATAGAGCGCGCGCGCCTCGCCCTCGCTCGGGTCGCGCGACACCACCTGCTCGAGCACCGGCAGAGCCTCCTCGTAGCGGCGCGCCGCGACCAACTGCTGGGCGCGCTGAAAGTCCCCATCGGCGACCGCCATCCGGGTCATGGTGTGGTCGTCGCCGCCGCCCGCGAAGCGAAGCGCGAGCTTCTCTTCGTAGCTCCTGCGCCGGTCGTCGTCAGCCAGCACTTCGCGCGCCACGTCGAGGCGCTCGCGCAGCCGATTCGCCAGCTCGCGCACGCGCCGCGGTTGCTGGGCGAAGCGCGATTCGGCCCACTCCTCGGCGAGCCGCCCGTGGGCCTCGAGCACCGCGGCGCGCTGCGCGCCCGGGGTCAGATGCAGCACCGAGAACAAGTCCTGCTGCAGGGTCCGCTGCACGCGCTGCGACAGGTCTGCCTCGAGCTGGCCCGGGGCGGTTTGCGTAGCCCGGGGGGGCGCGGCGCTGCTGCGCAGCTCGACCCGCCCGATCTTCCAGGCGGCAAACAGAAGCACCCGCGAGCCCGCCGGAACCTGCCGCACGAGCGTCCCGGGCCGGAGCTGTCCCAGGAAACGGCGCAGCGGTCCCTCGGGCAGTTGGCGCTGCAGGCCCGCCACCTGGGCGAGCACCTGGCAGCCGCCCTTTGGAGCAAGCAAGGCCTCGACATGTTCGGGCTCCATGCGCCCTGCGCCCTTGATCACTAGCGCTTCCAGGTCCACCGACTCCATCGGCGTGGCGAGCGGCAGCTGGTACACACCCTCTTCCTCCCAGGCCTTTCCCTGGCTCCAGGAGAACAGCTCCAGCAACTTGGCATTGGCCTGGTCGGCCAGCGCCTTCTCGAGCATACGCTCGTCGATCGCACCCAGATCGATCAGCGCCTCGCCCTGCAGCTGCTCGCCGAGCTTGGCGCGCCGCGACGACTCGTCGAGCGACGCGCCGGAGATCAGGCCCGCGTGGAACAGCCGGCGGCCCAGACACTCCGCGACCAGGTTCGAGCGCACCGCTCGCAGCTCGCCACGTGCGAAGAGCAACATCTTGTGCTGGCCCTGGCGCTGGAAGTGCACGACGCCCGTCAGCTCCTGCTCCGCCGCGCTCCAGATCAGGTCCGCGGCGGACCGGGTCGCCAGGTCGAAGCGCTGCCCGGCCCGCGAGCCGCCCTTGCCGATCAGCCGCTCGATCATGCCGACCAGTGCATCCGTGGTGAAGGGCTTCTCGAGGTAGCCCTGGGCATCCTTGCGGGCTTCGCGCGCTCCATCGGTGTGCGAGCGCAGGACGCCGCTCATCACGATCACGGGCAGGTTCTCGTAGCCTGGGTCGCCGCGCAGCTGGCGCAGGATAGCTTGGCCGTCCAGGCCGGGCAGCACCAGGTCGAGCAGCAACAGACCCGGGCGAGCGCGTTCCAACTCGGCGAGCACGGCGCGCCCGTCCTCGACGAGCCGCACCGCATAGCCGGAGCAGTCGAGCTGACGAGCGAGCAGGCGGCCGAGGCGCACATCGTCTTCGGCGATCAGGACTTCTCGGGCCAGGGGCACGCTCCCGTGTTCTAGCGGGGACCTCCCGCCACTGGCGGTATCGGCCCGCGCCTGCCATCCCTTTCCTGTCGTGGGCGGGCCTGGCAGGCAGCTCGGCCCGGAACCATGCGACCCGCGAGCGTTCTCTAAAGGATCGGCGCGGACCGGACGAGGCGAAGGAGGATGAGACAGGTCTGGATCCCGAAGGCGGGCCCGCCCGAGGTGCTCGAGGTGCGCGAGGCCCGCGACCCTCTGCCGGGCCCCCGGGAGCTGCGCATCCGGGTCGAGGCGATCGGAGTCAACTTCACGGACGTGCTGGGCCGCATGGGCCTCGACCCCGACCTCCCCAGGTTGCCGGTCGTGCCGGGCCTGGAGCTGGCCGGGCGCGTCGACAGCGTGGGCAACGAGGCCGGTACGGACTGGCTGGGCCGCGACGTCATCGCGCTCACGCGCCTCGGCGGATACTCCGACGTGGTGTGCCTGCCCGAGCACCAGGTCCTGGCGCGCCCGAGTGGCATGAGCGCGCGCGAAGGCGCCGGCCTGCTCGTCAGCTACCTGACCGCGTACCAGCTCATCGAGGTCATGGGCGGTCTGCGCGCCGGCCAGACCGTGCTCGTGCACAACGCGGGCGGCGGAGTCGGCCTGGCGGCGGTGCAGCTCGCCATCCGCATTGGTGCGCGCGTAATCGGCAGCGCGTCGCAGCACAAGCACGAGTTCCTGAAGTCGATCGGCGTCGAGGCGTGCATCGACTACACCGCCGAGAGGTTCGCGCCACGCGTGGTCGAGATCACCGAGGGGCGCGGAGTCGACCTTGTGCTGGACCCGCTCGGCGGCTGGACGTTGCGACAGAGCTACGCGGCGCTCGCGGGGAGCGGGCGACTCGGAGTCTACGGGGCTTCCTCCGCCGCACCCGGCAAGCAGCGCAGCCGCCTGCGGCAGCTCTGGTCGCGGCTCGGCACGCCGCGCTTCCGCCCGGCCCGGCTCGCGCGCGAGAACCGGGGGGTGTTCGGCGTGAACCTCGGAGGCCTCTGGAACGAGTTCGACCGGCTCTCCGGCTGGCTCGACGAGCTGCTCGCCTACTATGCGCGGGGGCAAATCCGCCCACTCGTGGACCGCGTCTATCCTCTGGACGAGGTGGCGCAGGCCCATCACTACCTGCAGGACCGCCAGAACCTGGGAAAGGTGCTGCTCGAGCCGTAGCAGGCACCCTGCGCGGTGGCTGCGTCACTTCTGCCTGCCCCGGCGCCACTCCAACATGGGAGCGTGCGCCGTGGTCCACCACTTCGGAGAATACGCCCTGGACGAGGGCCGCCAGCGGCTGCGCTGGCGGGGGGACGAGCTGGAGCTCGAGCCCAAGGTCTTCGCCGTGCTGCTGTACCTGGTGCAGCAGCGCGAGCGCGTCGTCCCGAAGGACGAGCTGCTCGAAGCGCTCTGGCCCGACCAGGTCGTCGGGGAATGGTCGCTGACGCGCTGCATCTCGGTGGCGCGCAAGGCCCTCCAGGACAACCCCAGCGACCAGCGAGTGATCCAGACGCTCTACGCGCGCGGCTACCGCTTCGTCGCGCCAGTCCGCAGCGATGCAGAAGCGCTGCCGAGCCGCGGCGACGACCGGCCGCCGCTGATCGCGCGCGAGCGCCCGCTGCGCGAGCTCGCGGCAGGCCTCGACGGCGCGTTCCAGGGGCGCGGACGGCTCTTCCTGGTGACTGGCGAAACGGGCATCGGCAAGACGCGCCTAGCCGAGGCGTTCGCTGCGGATGCCGAGGCACGCGGCGCGGCCGTGCGCGTGGGACGTTGCTGGGAGACCGACGGAGCACCCGCGTTCTGGCCGTGGATCCAGATCCTGCGCGAGGAGCTGCAGGAGCGCGGTGCCGAGGGCCTGCTCGAGTTGCTGGGCGCCGCAGCGCCCGAACTCCTGCAACTCCTACCCGAGCTCGGCGAGCAACTGCACGACCTGCCGCCGGCGGCCCCAATCGAGCCGCGCCAGGCGCGCTTCCGGCTGTTCGATGCAGTGACGCGCCTGTGCAAGGAGGCGTCGCGCAGCGCGCCGCTCGTGCTGGTGTTCGACGACCTGCACCGCGCCGACCCGCCTTCGCTGCGCCTCCTCGGCTTCGTGTGTCGCGAGATCACACACGCGGGCATCGTGCTGCTCGGCACCTATCGCGAAGACGAGCTCGCGGCCGACCGCGGCCGGCGGCGCAGCGTGCGCGAGCTGGCGCGCGCCGCATCGGCCCACTACTTGCCGCTCGAGGGCCTGGATCTCGAGGGCATCGCCCAGCTCGTCGCGCGCGACACGGGTTGCGAGGCGCCGGACGTCCTGGTGACGGCGCTGCAGCAGCAGACCGGCGGAAACCCCTTCTTCCTGTCTCAAGTGCTGCCTGCGCTTGTCCGCGAGGCACACAGCCGCGGCAGCCTCGAGCAGCTCGGCGCCGAGTTCGCGCCGCTCTACGGCGTGCGGCAGGCGGTCGTGCAGCGCCTGGAAGGACTCTCGGAGCGGGCGCGCTCGATCCTCGAGGCCGCGGCCGTGCTGGGACAGCGCTTCGACGCCCCGCTTCTGTCCAAGACCCAGGAGCTCTCTCCGGCCGCGCTGCGCGCGGGACTCACCGAGCTCGTGCGCGCCGGCGTCACGCTCGAGGACCCCGACACTCCCGGGCGGTTCCGCTTCGCCCACGCGCTGGTGCGCGATGCGCTCTATTCCGAGCTGGCTCCTGCTTCGCGCGCGCGACGCCACCTGCGTGCCGGGCGCGCGCTCGAGCAGAACGGCGCGGCCGAAAAGCCGGAACAGCTGGCCGAGCTCGCCTTTCACTTCTACGAGGCGCGCGCGGCCGGCGGCGCGAAGCGCTCGTTCGACTACTCGATCGCGGCGGCGCGGTGGGCCGGCAAGCGCCTGGCGTTCGAGGAGGCGTGCCGGCACTACCTGCGCGCGCTCGAGCTCTGCGAGCGGCCGGAGTCCGACGACGAGGCGGGACGCTGCGACCTGCTGGTCGAGCTGGGGCAGGCGCAGCTCGGCGCCGGTGAAGCCGCGGCCTCGCGCAGCTCGCTGCTGCGCGCGGCCGAGCTGGCGCGCGGACTGCGCGAGCCCGAGCGACTGGCGCGCGCCGCAATCGCGATGGCGCAGAGCTTCCAGCCGTTCGCCCTGGGCATCGTCGACGAGCACCTGGTCGCCCTGCTGGAGGTCGCCCTGGAACGGCTCTCCGAGCGGGACAGCGCGCTGCGTGCGCGGCTGCTGATGGCGCTCGGGGTGGCCCTCTATTGGGCCGACGATCGCTGCGAACGCAGCACGACGCTGTGCGAGCAGGCGCTCGCCGTGGCCCGCCGCCTGGGCGAGCCGGAAACCCTCCTCGCCACGATGAGCGCCGTGATCTCGGTGCGCTGGGGCCCCGATCTGGTCGAGGAGCGCGCCGAGCTGGCCGAGGAGGCACTCCGCGCCGGCGAAAGCGCGGGCGTGCGCGAGGAGCTGATCGACGCGCGACTGATGCGCCTGGTCGCGTGGTTCGAGCTGGGGCGCATGGACGACGTGGACCGCGAACTGGCCGAGATCGGGCGGCTGGCAGCGCGGCTCGAGCACAGCGAGGTCGACGAGTTCCTGCCCTGGTTCCGGGCCACCCGCGCGATCATGCGCGGCGACTTCGCGAGCGCCGAGTCGCTGGCTGAGCAGTTCCTGCAGGGTGCCGCGCGGCGCGACGATGCACGCGGCCCGCTGGTCTTCGCACTGCAGCTCCTGGGCCTGCGCTGGGTACAGGGCCGCAGCGCCGAGATCCTCGAGCTGGTCGAGGACCTCTGCGAGCGCCACCCGGCCGTGTCGATGTACCGCGCCGCCCGGCTGCGCATTCTGTGCGATCTCGAGCGCAGCGACGAGGCGCGCCGTCTACTCGAGGCGCTCCTGCCCGGAGAGCGGCCGCTCGTGGCCAAGCGGCTCGGCTGGTTCCCCACGCTCGCGCTGATGGCCGAGTCGGCGGCGCTGCTCGGCGATCGCGCGCGTTGCGCGATCCTGTACCGAGAGCTTTCGCCCTATGCGCGCCGCCACGTCACGTCGGGCTCGGCCGCGTACCTGGGCTCGGCCAGCCGCTACCTGGGGATCCTCGCCTCTCGGCTCGGGCGTTTCGACATGGCGGACCGCCACTTCCGCACCGCCGCCCAGATGGAAGCCGAGCTCGGGGCGCGCCCGCTGCTGGCTTGGACGGCGTATCACCACGCGCAGATGCTCTACCGCGAGGGGCTCGACCCCGCACGCGCCGACGCATGTGCGGAGAGCGCGCTCGAACTGGCGCACGAACTAGGGCTCGATCGTCTCGAGGAACGAGTGCGCGAGCTGCGCTAGCCCCGCAGCCGGGCTTCGGTGCTAGGCTAGGCGCTCGAAAGGCCCGGCATGAGCGTCGAAGTCAACGGCATCGCCCACATCCAGCTCACCGTGAACGATCCCGAGGCCTGCGTCCCCTTCTGGGAGAAGCTCTGCCACTTCCTGGAGATGAAGACGCTGATCAAGGCCGAAGGGGTGGTCTACTGCATCGGTAGCCGCACAGGCATCCTGGTGCGCGGCGCTCCGCCCGACAAGCGCGACCGGCGTTTCGACCAGGATCGGCCCGGCCTGCACCACCTGTGCTTCCGCGCGCGGAAACGCGAGGACGTGGACGCGGTCTACGCGTTCGTGAAGGCCGAGCTCGACGCGCGCATCGTGCACCCGGCCGAAGACGGCTCCGAGTTCGCGCCCGGCTACTACTCGGTGCTGTTCGAGGATCCCGACGGCCTTCGCGTCGAAGTGAACCACGTACCCGGCCGCGGCCACCTGGGCCCGGGCGGGCGTCTCGGACCCGATGGTCCCGGCCCCGCCAGCCGCTATGGCCCCGGCGGCCTGACTGGCCAGGACAGCTAGCGTGTCGGCGGAGGTCGCGATGGTCGAGTCCACCCTGAGCTACCTGGCGCCCATGGCGGAGCGGCCGCGCTACTACCTGTACCCGCCGCCGGACGGCCAGCCGTGGCGCAACACGCACGGCGACCGGCGCACGGTCACGGTGCACGACGCGCGCGCACTCGAGCCGGCGGCGTCGCTCGAGCGCGAGGGCTTCACCTTGGTGCGGCTCGACTCCGCGCTCGCGGACCCCTACGACGCGGCCGCCGTGCGAGCCCAGTACTACCGCGAGGTCGAAGAACTGGTCGCGAAGCAGACCGGCGCCGAGCGCGTGCTCGCCTTCGACCACAACGTGCGCAACGCGGAGCGGGCGAGTCAAAGCGAAGCGGGCGTCTCGGGCCCCGTGCGCTTTGTACACAACGACTACACCGAGTCTTCCGGACCGCAGCGCGTGCGCGACCTGCTCGAGCCCGGCGAAGCCGAGTCCCGCCTGGCGCGCCGTTTCGCTGTCGTGAACGTGTGGAAGCCGATCCGCGGGCCGGTCCGGCAGACGCCGCTCGCCGTGTGCGGCGCCCAGGGGCTGCGGCCGGACGACTTGATCCCCACGGATCTCTGCTACGCCGACCGGACCGGCGAGGTGTATTCGGTCACCTGGAGCGCCGAGCACCGCTGGTTCTACTACCCGGACCAGCAGGCCCACGAGGCCCTGCTCCTCAAGTGCTACGACTCGGAAGCCGGGCGGGCCCGTTTCACCGCACACACGGCCTTCGACGCCGCAGCGCCGCTCGCGGACGCCCCCGCAAGGGAGAGCATCGAGGTCCGCACCCTCGCCTTCTTCTAGCGGACGGCAATCATTCGAGTCTCATCAGGATTCCTCCTGGCCAAGGGCTGAAGCTCTGTAGCGGAAGGAGGACGAATCGATGAGGAACGCCATCCAGCTCGCAGAGCCGGCGCAGGCGCCCCCGTCCGGGCCCGCGACCCGCGCCTACCTGGATCTCCTGCACACGCACGGGTTGATCACGACCCGAAGCGCCGGCCTGTACAAGGACCATGGACTGACCGAGCAGCAGTACCACGTGCTGCGCGTGCTCGCGGAGGCGGGGCCCGGCGGCCTCTCGTGCCTCGCGCTCGGCGAACGTCTGCCCACACCCGCGCCGGACGTGACGCGCTTGATCGAACGGCTGCGGCGCGCCGGGCTGGCGACCCGGCGGCGCTGTCCCGAGGACCGGCGCGTGGTGCGCCTGGAGCTGACCGATCGCGGCCGCTGTGTGCTGCGCAAGCTGGGACCAGCGCTC
The DNA here is from genome assembly GCA_964194645.1 of uncultured Gammaproteobacteria bacterium. Taxonomy (GTDB): domain Bacteria; phylum Myxococcota_A; class UBA9160; order SZUA-336; family SZUA-336; genus CAXMNF01. The sequence continues at coordinate 22,731 of CAXMNF010000199.1, read as the reverse complement.
GCCCGGTTCCACCGCAACCGGCTGGCGCACATGAGCGAGCAGGAGCTCGACCTGCTCACCCAGCTGCTGCGCAAGGCGCGCGGCGCGGAGGCCTGATCAGGCGGCCGGCGCCAGTCTGACCCGCCGCTGCCCGCTTTCGAGATCAAGGTGGCCAGGTGCAGGGGCTCAGTCCTTCTTGGGACTGGACTCAGCCGCCGGCGTCAGCGATTCGGCGAGCGATTCGACAGTGAGGCTCGTCGCGGGAATCTCCGCGTCCACATCGAAGGTCTCCACGACCATCAGCGTCTGGGTGCCGTCGCGCAGGTCGCGCAGCAGCAGCTCGCGGGTCACCCAGACGGAGCCGAGCTGGCGATAGCGCCCGGGGTCCGCGGTCATCACCTTGCGCAGCTTGTCCCCGGGCTCGAAGAGCTCCGCCCGCGACACCATGCAGGTCGCGCGGTCGACGTAGGCGCGTACGCGTTCGTATGCCGAGCCGTCTGCCTCGGGCGGCTGGCTCTCCAGCACGTACACGGCCCGCCCGTCGAGCGTCTCGTCGGCCAGGCGGCGGAGCGCCGCGGGCCGGTTCAACTTCTGCATGCGCGTGAAGTCCTCGTAGGAGAAGTCGGTGCCCGCAATGCTGCCGGCCAGCTCCTCGCGGGCGATGCGCTTCACCGTGCCGAGTTCCGTGGAGCGCACCACCAGTTCGTTGCCGTCGGCGCGCTGGATCAGCAGGAACGCAGCGCCTTCAAGGTCCTCGGGTTCGCTGAAGCGCACCAGCACGCGCTGGAAGCCCTCGGCGTCTCGGCGCGCGTAGACGTTCGCGCGCACGCGCTGCTCGCTTCCAACGCGGTTGCGCGCGCGCATCTCGATGGCCTGCACATTGTCGACGCCGACTGCATTCTCCACTACGCAGGCGCGGATCTGCTCGGCGGTCTCCAAGTCAGCGCCGGGCGCCACCAGCGGAGTGAGTACGCATGCGAGCCAGAAGGTCAGTGCGAGGCGCATCGGGCGGAGGATAGCGGGCGTGGCCGCTTTCCGATAACCTGCCTCCCCGCGCCGGGCAGCGCCCCTCTTGGAGCCGTCTACGCGAAGAGCCGGAAGGTAGCTCATGGCCAAGAAGAGCAGAATGTCGATCCTGAAGCGGCAGCGAGAGGCCCGCAAGCAGGAGAAGGCCGCGCTGAAGCGCGAGCGCCGCGAGCAGAAGAAGACGATTCCCGGCCAGGAGCCGACGCAAGACGATCTGGCCGGTTACCTGACCGGCGATGACGAACTCGAGGACGAGGCGGTGCCCGGGCAAGGCTAGCCCGCCCCGAGCGCGGCCGGCTACCCCGCCACAGCCGTGGTGCGCGGGCCGCGACCATACAGCCAGGTCCAGGCGATCAGCACGGCCTGCACGGGGATGCGCGCCCAGTTCCAGGGCCCGAGCCCTGTCATGTCGCATACCGCGACCCAGAGGCTCCCCGGAAGCTGCGCGCCGACCAGGCCAATCAGTCCGAGCGCCGACTGGCGGCGCAGCTCGGGAAACAGGAGTCCCAGGCCGAGCCCAAGCTCCAGGAGGCCAATCGCGCGCACCAGCGAGCGCGGCCAGGGGAGGAAGGGCAACGTGACTGCCACGTAGAAGTCTTCGTTCGCGAAGTGATTCAGGCCGGCTGTCACATAGACCGCAGCCAGCAGCGCCAGCACCCCCCGCTGCGCGAACCCCATGCGCAAAGCCTAGCACGGCGCGCGGCGAGCTAGAGCAGCAGGTCCCGGTAGTGGCGGTACCAGTCGCTCTGGAAGCGCTCGTCCGGATCGTGGCGGCGCTTCGCCACCAGGAACTGCGGAAGCCGCGGGTGGCAGGCCAGCACCTGCTCGAGCGTGGCCCAGCGGTGGTAGGTGGGAAAGTAGCTGCCGCCGTACTCGAGGCCGCGCGCGATCAGCCGCCGGAAGTCGTCGCGCGTCTTCGCCAGGCTGTCCTCGTCGTGTTGGGTATGCAGGTTGAAGATCACGCACGCCCAGGGCTCGCGCGCCCACGCCAGGAAACTGTCGTCGTCGCGTTCGATCAGGCGGATCGTCCCGTAGATCAGGTTCGTGTCGTACTGCAGGAAGTCGCGGCGCACGCCCTCCAGGAAATCGAACAGCGCCGCGCGCGGCACGTAGATCTCGCTGATCATTTCGCTGCCATCCGAGAGCTCGCCGAGCCGCGCCGAGAGTGCCCGGTGGTAGTCGTCGACATATGTGGAGAGCTGATGCGTGTCCGACCAGTAGCGCTGGCCGTTGGTCGACAGGTAGTACGCCGCGTAGCGAGAGAAGGCCTGGCTGCGGTCCAGGTGTCCGAGCGCGAGCAGCTCGAGCCAGTCGCGCTCCAGCAGGCTGCGCTGCGTCTCGGGCATCCAGGCGTCCGGCTCGACCGGGCGGTAGCACGAGAACACGCCCTGCCGCAGCAAGGTGTCGGAGCCGAGGTCGGTGGAGTATTGGAAGTCGCCGTACAGGAAACCGTCGGCGATCCGTTCATCGAAGCGCTCGGCCAGGCGCGCCGTGTCCGCGACCTCGACCACGCGTTCGAGCTTGCGGCGTGGCGCCAGGCGCAGACGCACCGAGCTGATCACGCCGAACAGGCCGTAGCCGCCGATCGCGAGCGAGAACAGCTCCGGGTTCTGGTCGCGGCTGCAGCGCAAGGCCTCCCCGCGCGCGTCGACCAGGGTGAAGGCCTCGACGTCGCCCACGAGCGGGCGCAGCGTCAGGCCGCGCCCGTGCGCGTTCGCGGAAAGCGCACCCCCGATCGACAGCCGGTCCGCGCCGGTCTGCTTCTGGATGATCCCCCACGACCGGGGCGCGCGGACCTGGCGTTCGAGCAAGGTCTGCACCAACTCCGGCCACTGTGTACCGCCCAGCAGCTCGACTTGGCCGCGCTCGGCATCGAGCTCGCCAACCCCGCCGAGGGCGTTCATGTCGACCAGCACGGTGTCTGTGCCGAACTGCTGGCCACCCATCGCGTGGCGGCCTCCGGCGATGCTGACCGCGCGTCCCTGCTGTTGGCTCGCGTAGAGGATCTCCTGGAGCTCCGCCTCGCTGCGCGGCTGCTCGACGCGCTGCACGTGGGTGCGGTTCAGGCCCGAGTGCACATCGTTGACCCACTCGCCCGCCTCGGCGCCGGTCCACACGCAGGCGGCCGGGGCCAGCGCCGCAGCGGCACCAGCCCGTGCGCCGCGTTTCAGCAGCTCACGCCGGGTGAGCACCGGGTGCCTGCGCTGCACTCGCGCCACACAGCAAGCGGGCTCCGGCGTACAGCGAGCCGAAGCCGGCCGCCTGCACCAGGTGGTACAGCGCGTTGTGGTCCAGATAGATCGGGTGCGGAGAGATGCGCAGCTGCTGGACGCCGGCTGCCGCTAGCGTGATCGCCAGGCCGGCGGCGGCGAGCCCCACTCCCGGCCGCGGCGCGCGGCGCCAGGCGAGTCCGAGCGCAGCCAGCAGGAAGAGCGCCGCGGGCAGGTAGTCGAGTACCGCCGTGCGGAACGGCCGCGGCTCGACCGCGACGAAGCCCGCGTAGAGCGCCAGCTTCAGAGCAGCCCCGCGCGTAATCCAGCGCGCAACCGCCGGCGTGAACGTCAGCCGCGCAGCGAGCCCCTCGCCCGCGAAGGCCGCCGCGCCGATCGCCAGCATCGTGCCGGTCCAGAGTTGGCGGCCGGGCGTCGTGAACACGTCCTCGAAGTACCCGTGGAACACGCCGCCCAACAGCGACGCTGCGCTGGCCCCGGCGAAGAAGCCCACGAACCAGGGCCGCAGCCCCGAGCTCTGCGCCGTGCCGCGCCACAGCAACAGCGCGAACAGCGCGCACAGCACCGCGAGTGCGTAGTCGGTCAGGGTGACGTCGGGCTCGTTCACGCGTGCGCGTCGTCGCGGCGATAGCGCAGCAGCCGGCCGGCGCCCGCGCCGAGGTGCCGTCCATCGCGGTACGCGACTTCGCCGTTCACCACCACGGCTCCGATTCCGTCGGGCTCCTGCTTCGGATCCTCGTAGGTCGCCCGGTCGATCACGCGCTCCGGATCGAACAGCACCAGGTCCGCCCAATAGCCCGCCTCGATGCGCCCGCGCCCGACCAGGCCGAAGCGTTCGCAGGAGAGCCGCGTCATGCGCCGCACCGCCTCTTCGAGCGGCAGCACGCCGCGCTCCCGCACGTAGCGGGCCAGCACGCGCGGCATCGTGCCGAACAGCCGGGGGTGCGGCCGGCCCGACAGGTCGGGGATGCCGTCCGAGCCGATCATCACGCGCGGGTGGCGCAGGTTCTCCTCGACGTCGGCCTCGTCCATCGTGAAGTGGATGCAGATTGTGCCCTCGCCCCGCGGCGCGGTCAGGATCGTGCGCATGGTGTCGCTGATCGAGAGGCCGAGCTCCTCCGCGATCTCCGGAATGCGGCGCCCCTCGAACTGCGGAAATGGCGGACAGGTGGCGAGCTGCACCAGCGCGGCCAGCTCCTCGTTCACGCGCTCGAGGTCGAAGTACTCGATCATCGGACCGCTGCCCGCGGTGTACGGGTACACGTCGAGAGTCACGTCCTGTCCCTCGGCGACGGCCCGATCCACCCGCGCCAGCGAGTCGCGCACCTTGCCCCAGTTCGCGCGGCCGGCCGACTTGTGGTGCGAAATGTGCACGGCGCAATCCGCGCGGCGGCCGATCTCGAGCGTCTCCTCGACCGCCTCCAGCAGCCGATCCGCCTCGTTGCGCATATGGGTCGCGTAGAGCGCGCCGTGCGCGCCGAGCGGCTCGGCCAACGCCGCTACCTCCTCGGTCGTGCTGTAGCGGCCCGGCCGGTAGATCAGGCCGGTCGAGAAGCCACAGGCGCCCTGCTCCAGCGACTGCTCGACGTGGCCGCGCATCGTGGCCAGCTCGCTCTCCGAGGGGGCGCGCTTCTCGTTGCCCATCACCAGCGAGCGCAGCGTGTTGTGGCCGACCAGCGCCACGGCGTTCACGGCCGGGCGCACCCGTTCCACGGCGCGGAAGTAGCCGGCCAGGTCGGTCCAATCGGTCTCCATGCCCGGAAACAGCCCGCTGCTGCCGGGAGCGCCCGCAGCGCCCGGCAGGTTCGGTGCGGCGCTGAACCCGCAGTTCCCGATCACCAGACTGGTGCAGCCCTGTGCCAGCTTGAACTCCATGCCGGGATGCCGCAGCAGGGCGCCGTCGTCATGCGTGTGGGTGTCGACGAAGCCGGGCGCCAGCACATCGCCGCGCGCGTCGATCTCCTCGCGTGCGTCGCCCGCGCGGCCGACCTGGTGGATGCGGCCCTCGCGCACCTCGACGTCGGCCTCGATGGCCGGGCCGCCGCTGCCGTCCAGAACACGCGCGTTGCGGATCGTGAGCTGTGCCAGGCCCATGCCCCTCCCCTCGACGCCGGCGAGCGCCCGCGCGTATTGTAGCCGCATGTACGACGTCGTGATCGTCGGCGCGGGCTCGGCCGGAGCCGTGATCGCAGCGCGCTCCTCCGAGAATCCGGCCCTGCGGGTGCTGCTGATCGAGGCCGGGCCCGACTACACCCGGCTGGCGGACACGCCCCAGGACCTGGTGAACGGACACGACAACAGCTACCGCGACCACGACTGGCGCCTCTCCTACCAGCCGACCTCCGGTTCGGGCAGCCAGCGCTTCCCGCGCGGCCGGGTGGTCGGAGGCTCGAGCGCGGTGAACACCGCGATCGCGTTGCGCGGCATGCCCGAGGACTACGACGGCTGGGCGGCGGCGGGGAACCCGGAGTGGAGCTTCGAACGGGTGCTGCCGGCCTTCAAGCGCCTGGAACGCGACCTCGACTTCGGCTCAGAGGCCTGGCACGGGGACGCGGGGCCGATCTCGATCCGGCGCTACCCGACCGCGGAGCTGACGGTGCCGCAGGCCGCCTTCCTGGAGACCGCGCGCGCGCGCGGCTACCCGGACTGCCCGGACGCAAACGACCCACAGAGCTGGGGCAGCGGACCCCACCCGATGAACAAGCTGGGCCGCACGCGCATCTCGACCGCCGTCGGCTACCTGGCGCCGGCGCGCATCCGCGACAACCTGGAGATCCGCTCCGACACCCTGGCGCTGCGCTTCGTGATCGAGCGCGGCCGGGCCGTCGCGCTGGACGTGGAGCGGAACGGAGCCGTAGAGCGCATCGAGGGGCGGCTTTTCGTGTGCTGCGCCGGCGCGATCGCCACGCCCGGCTTGTTCGGCCGCTCGGGTCTCGGGCCGCGCGCCGAACTCGAGGCGCTCGGCATCGAGGTGCGGCGCGACATCCCCGCGCTCGGCGCCAACCTTTGCGACCACCCGGCGCTTGCGGTGCTGTGCCAGGTGAAGGACCCGGAGATCGCGCGCTCCGACCTGCCGATCATCCAGACGATCCTGCGCTACACCGCCGCGGGCAGCGAGCAGCGCAACGACCTACAGATCGAGCAGATCACTTTCGCAGCGCCGGTCGAGGGCCGTGCGACCTTTGCGATCGCCGCGGTGCTCGAGCAGTGCGAGAGCCGCGGACGGGTGCGCCTGCTCTCGGCCGACGCGCGCGCGGCGCCGGCGATCGAGCCGAACCTGTGCAGCGACTCCCGCGACGTGGAACGCCTGTCGGGCTGCTTCCGCGATGCACTCGAGATCGCGCGCAGCAAGCCGATCGCAGAGCTGATCGAGCGCGTGATCTTCCCCGACCCGATGCGTCCGCTCTCCGACGACGACCTCGCCGGGCTGTGCCGCCGGCTCTCGGGCAGCGGCTACCACCCCTGCGGAACGGCGCGCATGGGTCCAGTCAGCGACCCCGATGCGGTGGTGGACCAGTACGGCTGTGTGCACGGACTTGAAGGGCTGGTCGTAGCCGACGCCTCGATCATGCCGAGCGTACCGCGCGCCAACACGAATCTTTCATGCATCATGATCGGCGAGCGGATCGGCGAGTGGCTGCGCGCGAGCCCGGCGCGCTACGGGCTCTAGTGTGAACAGGCTCTCCGTCGAAGCCTGGAAGCGCGCCAGCGAGTACCTCGACCGGCAGGCGCGGCCGCTGGACCGCGCGCTCTTCTCTCACGCGACGCGTGGCGGAAGCCCGGACGCCGTGCTGCGCGCGCTCGACGCCTTCCAGAACGACGACGGCGGCTACGGCCACTCGCTCGAGCCGGACCTGCGCCTGCCCGCGTCGTCCGTGATCGCCACGATCTGCGGGCTCGGCTTCCTGCGCGAGATCGATGCACCGGCGGACGAGCCGCGCGTGCGGCGCGCGCTCGCCTGGCTGGTGCGGGCCTTCGACCCGGAGATCGACGGCTGGCGCATGGTGCCGCCCGAAGTGGACGCCCACCCGCACGCGAACCACTGGAACTGGAGCGAGCACATCAAGGGCTGGAGCGAGACGCACGTGAACCCGGGCGCGCTGATCCTGGTCTTCTTCCACACGTGGCCGGAGCTCGCACCAGCGGGCGAGGCGAAGCGCCTCGGCGCCGAACTCCCGGCGCGCTTCGCGTCCTGCGAGCCGGGCGCGGATGGACTGCTCTCGGCCGCGGCGCTGCTCGAAGCCCGCGAGTGCCCCGAGCCGCTGCGCGCCACCCTGCTGCCGCTCGTGCAGGAGCGCGCACGGGCGATTCTGGACCGCGATCCCGCCCACTGGACGAGCTACGTGCCGAACCCGCTCAAGCTCGCGCCGGCGCCGGATGCGCTGCTCGGTCCGCTGCTCCGCGACGACGTACAGCCGAACCTGGACTGGCTGATCGCGCAGCAGGCCGCCGACGGCAGCTGGACTCCGAACTGGACCTGGCGGGGCGCCTACCCCGATGCGTGGCCGGTGGCGGAGCGCGAATGGCGCGGCGTGGTGACGCGCGAGAACCTGGCGAAGCTCCGCACCTGGGGACGCCTGGACGACGCAGCGCGCTAGCGCGGCCTCAGGCGCTGGCCAGTAGGGCCGCGAAGCTTTCCTCGATGCCGAGCCGGAGCTTGTCCAGATCGGGCACCAGGTCGGCGGCGGCGTTCAGACCGACGTAGAGCGTGCCGGCATAGGAGAACACCGCGAGGCCCAGGCCGAGTCCGTCCGCGATCGGCACGATCGGATAGAGCGCCACGAGCGGCCTTTCGCACAGCGTGCGCGGCTCGCGCGGGCCGGGCACGTTGGTCGCCACCAGATTCGCGATGCGCGACAGGCGCAGCGAACGGCCCGCCAGCGCGACGAGCGGCGCCGGCACGCCGTCGAGCAGCGCGAGCAGCGCGTCGATGCCCGTCCAGGCGGTCCCTTGCTTCAAGCGTTCGGTGGTCGCTCGGGTGGCAGAGAAACGCGGCCGCTCCTGGGACACGTCCACGGCCAGCGGCACCATCAGGGCCGAGATGCGGTTGCCGAGACTTCGCGACTCGTGCTCACGGCGCACGCTCACCGGCACCAGGGCCACGACCTCGAGCCGCTCGGTGGAAACGGCGATTCCCTCCAGGTAGCGATGCAGCCCCCCGGCGAGCACACTCAGCACGACGTCGTTGACCGAGCCGCCCAGCCGACTCTTGATCTTCTTCACGCCGGCCATCGGCAAGGTGGTGAAGGCAAGACGACGGCGCGGGCCGAGCGGCGCATTCCACGGCAGCTTGGGAAGGTCGCGCGTCGCCAGCTCGAGCGCCGACCAGGCGGCGTCGCGCAAGCGCTGGGCAGCGAGGCGGGCTTGAGCCGGTCGCGCCAGCACACCTGCCAGCGCACCTGCCCCACGGAGCTGACGGCGCAAGCCGTCGCGGATGCCGTCGCCGAGCCGCACGGCCGCCCGGGGCGTTCGGCCGGGAACCGCCAGGCGCTTGCCGTCGCTGCGCCGCCCGGGGTCGTCCAGGATCTGCTCGAGAAGCTGTGCGCCGGACACCCCATCGATCATGCAGTGGTGCACCTTCTGGAAGACCGCGGTGCGGCCACCCTCCAGCCCTTCGAGCACGTGCATCTCCCAGAGCGGACGACTGCGCGGCAGCGGTTGAGCGAGCAAGGTGGCGCACACGCTGCGCAGGCTCTCCTCGTCGCGCGGAGCGGGCAGCGCCCACTGCTGAACGTGGTCGCGCACGTCGAAGTCCGGATCGTCCTCCCAGGTGGGATGGCCGGCCGCGAACGGCACCGGCATGGCGCGCTGGGCGTAGCGGCGCAGCCAGGGCAGGCGCTGCTCGATGCGGGCGCACAGCTCGCCCGCCGAGAGGAGTCCGTCCACGATCGCCAGCGCCCCGATGTGGAGTGCCGCATGCTGGCGCTCCAGGTACAGGAACCCGGCGTCCAGCGCGGACATGCGGCGGCTCGGCACGGTGCTGGGAAATGGGGGCACGCGAGCGGTATAGCAAGGACGGTGCCAGCGTCGGCTCGACGTGCCGGGCGCCGCAGCCGAGCGCCTGTCTAGAGGCTGTGCGCCCAGTGCACAGCCTTCGGCTGGCTAGCTCGGCCGCCCGAATACGCGCAGGGGCAGGAACGACAGCACCTGGGCCAAGGCGGCCAGCGCGAAGAAGCCGTGGTAGACCGGCAGGGGCTCGGCCGCCACGGTGAGCAGGCGATCCAGGACCACGCCACACAGGATCGGCGCGATGCCCGAGAACACCGCGCTCACCACGCCCGCGAGTATCAGCGTCCGGGCCGGCGCATCCGGCGGAGTCAGCTCGAAGAGCAGGCGCGTATCGGCCAGGGCGAAGCCCGCGCTGAACACGGAGTACGTGAAGAAGAACGCGATCATCGCGGCCAGCACCAGCGCGCCGGGCTCGCGCACCCAGAGCAGGGTCAGGTAGAGCGCGCCCAGGCCGAGCGCCGAGAGGCGGAAGACGGGCTCGGCGCCGAAGCGATCCACCACGCGGCCCCAGGGATACAGCGACACGAGACCGCCAGCGAACACGGCCATGGTCGTGTAGATCACCTCGGCACTGGAGAAGCCCACTTCGCGGCGCAGCATCACGATCGCGAAGGGAATCACCGAGTGGCGCACGGCCGCCGACCAGGTGACGCCGATCAGGTAGCGGCGCAGCAGGGGGTCGCGCATCAAGGCGAGCGCCTCGCGAATGCGGATCCGCTCGCCGGTGCGCTCGTCGCGCTCCGGCAGGCGCACGATCAGCACGATGCGCAGTACGCCCAGGGCCCAGGCCACCGCGAACAGCGGTCCGAACGAGCCCTCGTGCTCGGCCAGCCATAGCGTGCAGCCGGCGAAGAACAGGATCAGGGTGAAGTGCCAGCCCGAGCGAATCAGGCCGAAGAAGTGGCCGATCCGCTCCGGCTCGACGTAGGCGCGCAGCAGCGGGAACCAGACCGCCTCGGACACGGCGACCCCGCCGGACGTGAGGACCAGGCTGGCAAACACGATCGCCAGCGCGATCCCCGGACCCAGCTCCCCCAGGTAGCCGAAGAACAGCAGGGGCGCGCTGGCCGCCAGTGCGGCCACGTGGCCGCGCAGCAGGATCGCGCGCTTGGAAGCCCGGGCCATGGCGCGCAGGGTCGGCAGCTGCAGCAGGCGCGCGCCAAAGCTGAGCCCACTCTGGAGGCCGACCAGTGTTTCGCTCGCACCCAGCGAAACCAGCGCGAGGGTCGGCAGGTACTGGGTGAAGGCCATGGCGAAGGTCATGCCCGCCGGGTGGCTCGCGATGGCGAGCCGGCGGCCGCGCGCGCGTTGCTCCTCGGAGAGCGCGGCTGCGGCGGCGCCAGCGGCGCTGCTGTCGGGGGCGTCTGGCGTCTTCAACGGGCGCATAGAGATAGGACAGTTCGCGCGCGCACTCCCGTGCGAGCTTCGCTACTTCCTCGACCGTGGGGGAGATCGAGGGAGCGGGGGGCGCGGCCCTGTCGGCGCAGCCGGCCGGCTACGAGCGGCTGCGCCAGGCCGATGCCGAGGCCGCCCGCGAGACGCTGCGCGAGTACTGCGACGTGGCCGCGGACCTCGCGGCCGAACGCGGCGGGGTGCTCCTCGACTCGAAGGAGCTGGAGCTGCTCGCCCGGTTCGCGGGCGCGCACGAGGCGGCCAGCGCGGCGCTGGCGATCCAGGCCGAGCTCGACCGCCGCAATGCCGAGCTGCCTCTCGACCGGATCCTGAGCTTCCGCACGGGCGTGTGCTCGGGCGACGATGCGGAGCTGGCCTCGGCGCTCGCGGAACGCGCGCCCCCGGGGGGTATCTGCGTTTCGGACGCGGTACACGACGCGGTGAAGGCCCGGATCCCGGCGCGCTTCGACGAACTCGGCGAACAGGAGCTCGCCGCTCGCGCCGAGCCCATCCTGGTCTGGCAGATGCAGGGCTCGGAGCCGCGGGTGGCTGCGCGGCGCGCCAGCCGCTGGCGCCTGCCCGTCGCAATTGGCGCGCTGCCGCTGCTGATCGCTGGCGGCGTAGGCGCGCTGCGCCTCCTCCCCACTGCGGAGTCGGGCACCACACCCAGCGCTCCCCAGGCCGAGCGCGCGATCCCAGTCGCCGAGCCGGACGCAGAGCCCCTGCTCCTCGCCCTTGGCGTGTCGCCCGAGACCGCCACTCCGGCGGCGCGCCGCGCCCTGCTCGAAGTCTTTGCCGGCCGCCCGGAGACGGCGCTTCAGCAGGCTGCGCGGGCCGCGCGCGCGGACCTGGGCGCCGCCCTGCCCGTCTTCGCCATGGGCCTGGCGCACCGCGCGCTGGGCGAGCTTCCCGCGGCCGCAAGCGCGTTCGAGGCGACGCTCGACCGCGACCCTGGGCTCGACGCCGCGCGCGTCGCCCTGATCGCGACGCGCGTCGAGCAGGGCGAGCCGGAGCTGGCTCGCAACGCCGCCGCGCGGCTGCGCCGGGACTGGCCCACGTTCAATGCCGCAGACTACGCAGCGGGACTCCCGTTCGCCGACGCCGGCGAGCGCGAGCGGCTGGTCGCCGCCCTGCGCTCCGCCGGTCTCGACTGAGCACGATCGCGCTTCCGCGAGGCGCGGGCTCGCGTCGTGACAGGGGCGGGGCGATCTGAGACGATCCCGCTTGCCGCCATGAAGTTCGGAATCTTCTACGAGCACCAGCTCCCGCGTCCCTGGGGCGAGGAGAGCGAGTACCAGCTGCTCCAGAACTCGCTCGACCAGATCGAGCTGGCGGACGGGCTCGGCTACGACTACGCGTGGGAGGTGGAGCACCACTTCCTGGAGGAGTACTCGCACAGCTCGGCGCCCGAGGTGTTCCTGGGGGCGGCGAGCCAGCGCACCAAGCGCATCCGCCTCGGTCACGGCATCGTGCAGCTCACCACGAACCACCCGGCGCGCGTCGCGGAGCGGATCGCCACGCTCGACCTGGTGAGCCACGGCCGCGTCGAGTTCGGTATCGGCGAGGGCTCGAGCGTAACCGAGCTTCACCCTTTCGAGCGGCGCTTCCGCGACAAGCGCGAGGTCTGGGAAGACGCTGTGCGCTGCATCCTGCCGATGTTCAGCGAGGAGGGCTGGCAATACGACGGCCCCCACTTCCAGTTCCCGCTGCGCAACGTGATCCCGAAGCCGCGCCAGAAGCCGCACCCGCCGCTCTGGGTGGCGTGCTCGCAGATGGACACGATCGAGATGTGCGGGCGGCGCGGCATGGGGGCGCTGGCCTTCCAGTTCCTGTCCGCCGATGCGGCGCGTGCCTGGATCCACAGCTACTACAACGCCTACACCAAGCGGCTCGAGAAGCTCTGCGACTACCAGACCAATCCGAACCTGGCGGTGGTCTCGGGCTTCACGTGCGCGCCGACCGACGCGGAGGCCGAGCGGATCGCCGAGGGCTGGACCTTCTTCCGCTTCGCGCTGCTCTTCTACAACCGCCACGGACCCGTGAAGCCCGGCAGCATCAACCTGTGGGACGAGTACCAGGTCTGGCGCCAGAGTGAAGAGGGGCAGAAGATGCGCGGTGGCGGCCTGATCGGCTCGCCGGACACCTTGCGCGAGAAGCTGCGCAAGTTCGAGGCGTCGCACGTGGACCAGGTGATCCTGCTCAACCAGACCGGCAAGACCTCACACGAGGACATCTGCGCGAGCCTGGAACTGTTCGGCCGCGAGGTGATGCCAGAGTTCCAGGAGCGCGACGCCGAACACCAGGAATGGAAGCAGGCGGTGCTCGCCGGCGACTTCGAGCTAGAGGAGATGGACACCGCGCGGTTCACGACCCACTCGCTCCAGACCCCCAGCTAGCAACCCGACCCGTCCTGAAGGAGACTCCCCATGCGCGCCGCCGTCATGCGTGACCAGAAGCTCGTCGTCGACACCCTGCCCGATCCCGAGCCGGCGCCCGGCCAGGTGCTGGTCAAGACCCTGGCTTGCGGAATTTGCGGCTCGGACCTGCACGCATTGAAGCACGCCAGCCGCCTGGTCGAGATGACCAAGCGCACCGTGGGCGGGGCGTTCGCCATGGACCTCGGGCGCGACGTGGTGATGGGCCACGAGTTCTGCATGGAGATCGTGGACCACGGGCCGAACTGCTCGAAGACGCTTGCGCCGGGCAGCCGGGTCTGCTCGATCCCGATCGCCATGGACGCGTCGGGACTGAAGACGGTGGGCTACTCGAACGACGTGGCCGGGGGCTACGCCGAGCTGACGGTCCTGAACGAGATACTGCTGCTCGAGGCGCCGAACGGGCTGTCGAGCGACCACGCCGCGCTGACCGAGCCGATGGCTGTCGGCTACCACGCGGTCGAGAAGGGCCAAGTCCAGCCGGACGACGTGCCGCTCGTGATCGGCTGCGGGCCCGTCGGCCTCGCCGTGATCGCGGCACTCAAGTTGAAGGGGGTGTCGCCTATCATCGCCGCGGACTTCTCGGCCAAGCGACGCGGGCTGGCCGAGCAGCTGGGCGCCGAGATCGTCGTGAATCCCGCCGACAGTTCGCCCTTCAAGACCTGGGAGGAGGCCGCCGCGCCCGAGGGCGGGGCACCTGCCGTCGAGCTGATCCCGGGCCTGGGTTCGAACCTGCGGCCGGGCGTGCTCTTCGAGTGCGTCGGCGTGCCCGGCGTGATCCAGCAGATGATGGAGGGTGCGCCGCGCAACGCGCGGATCGTCGTGGTCGGTGTGTGCATGGAGCAGGACCACCTGGAGCCGATGTTCGGCATCAACAAGGAGCTCAGCCTGCAATTCGTGCTCGGCTACCAGCCGCTCGAGTTCGCGGCGACCCTGCGCCACATCGCCGAGGGCGAGATCCCGGTGGCCCCACTGATCACCGGCAAGGTGGGCGTGGAAGGCGTGGCGGGCGCGTTCGAGGAGCTGGCCAGCCCCGAGCGGCACGCCAAGATCCTAGTCGAACCCTGGCGCTGAGGGACGTTCCTGCTTAACTGCTTAACTACCCAGGTGGGAGTGCGCGTGGGTGGCGCTTTCGGGATAGTTAAGCAGTTAAGCAGGAACGTCCCTGGTGGCTGGCTGCTGGGGCACGCGCTTACGCGTCGGGGCGCGGCGGGTAGAACTGCCGGTAGAACTGGCGCAGCAGTGGGATCGGGCCGTCCCCGTCGCACAGCACGGGCTGCGCCAGGTGGATCTTGTTCTCCCAGATGGGGATGTCCTGCCCGTACTGCCGCTCGAGCTCCGCGATGAACGCCCGCGCCACCCCGCGTGTGCCCTCCGGGTTCCCTTCGATCTCCTTCACCTGGAAGCGGATCCGCGTCTGGTGCAGCTCATCGTCGATTGGAATTCCCGTGATCAAGAGCAGGGTCTCGACCACGCCCTGGAAGCGCGTGACTCCGAATCCCGGCCCGTAGTTCCGCACGTCGACGCGCCCTTGGATCTCACCGCGTGGCGTCGTGAAGGTGAGTCCCTGGTAGGCGTGGAAGCAGTGCCCGTCGATCTCCGCCTGCATGTCCGGTGTGCGCGGCACTCCGTGGACGTACTGGAAGTGGATCGGGTCGACGACGTTCTCGGCCATCTCCTGGGCGTGGCTGCGCACCTGGAAGTCGCGCTGCTCCGGGGCGGTCCAGCCGGGCGCGCCCCACTCCGGCACCTCCGGGATCTCCCAGTCCGGCTCGGCGTCGTCGGGGTGGTGCCACGCGAAGATCAGCCCGTTGCGCTCACAGACCCGCCAGGAGCGGATCTTCGCGGCACGTGGAATGCGCTTCGCATAAGGAATCTCGACGCACTGGCCGCTGCCATCGTAGCGCCAGGCGTGGAACGGGCAGCGCACGGTGTTGCCCACGACCTCGCCGCCCACGCCGAGGTGCGCGCCCAGGTGGGCGCAGTACGCGTCGAGCAGATGGGCTTCTTCGTCCTCGCCGCGGAACAGCAGGAGCTCCTGCCCGAAGCGACGCAGCTTGAGCAGCTCGCCCGGTGCCAGCTCCACGGAATCCGCTACGCAGAACCACCCGAACGGAAACGGCAGCGGAATACGCTCGCTCATGCGAGGCGTGCCATCAGGGCGAAGAGCTCGACCGTGTTGGCGCGCGCGTCTGCGCCGAGCCCGCGGTAGGCGGTCTGCACGTTCACCGCGATGCGCTCGCGGTCGGTCCAGGAGGCGAACTCGCCGAGCGCGATGTCGGCCGCGGCTTCGGCCACCGACAGGCCCGCTTCGTAGCGAAGCTGCGCCTGCTCGGACACGAACTCGAGATAGCGCTTCACGCCCTCCACGCCCTTCTTGTCCGTCACCGGCCCGTGCCCCGGCACGATCGTCTCCACGTCCATCGCCAGGATTCGGTCACACGCCGCGACCCAGTTCGAGATTGGTCCCTCCCAGACGATCGGCGTGCCGCCGATGAACAGGATGTCGCCGGTGAACACGGTGCGGTCGGCGGGCACGTGGACGAGCACGTCGCCGCGCGTGTGTGCCGGCCCGACCTCGATCAGCCGTACCTCGCGGTCGCCGACCTGCACGGTGAGCTCACCCTCGAAGGTGCGCGTCGGCGGGGTCAGGGTGATGCCGCGGAAGTCGAAGGCGCCGAAGATCTTGCGGAAGAACGCGCCCGCCTCGCCGAGTTCGTCGGACTCGACGAGCGCCGCCAGGGCCTCCGGCTGGAGCTGCCCGAGCTCCTCGGCGCAGGCTCGCGAGGCGACGATCTCGGCGCCGGTCACCAGCTCGTTTCCCCAGCAGTGATCGCCGTTCGCGTGCGTGTTCACCAAGGTGCGGATCGGAGCCGCGTCCGTCACGCGCCGCATCGCGTCCAGCATCTCGCCCGTGAGCCGCAGGTCGAACAAGGTGTCGACCAGCAGCGACGCGTCGCCGTCGCGGATCAACCCCGCGTTGCTCCAGCCCCAGGAGCCGTCAGGCTGCAGCCAGGCGTAGCAGCCGTTGCCGAGCTCGTGCAGCCCCTTCTTGTAGCGCCAGTCGGACATCCGCCCTCCTCTTGGCGGCCATTCTAGCCGGGCGCGGCTGCGCTTTGACGGAAGTTTCACACGGCACCGGGCGCGAACGGCCGAAGGGAGATCTATGGTCCAGTTCGTGGCGGCTCCCGCGGAATCTCTCACCCCAGTCGACGCAGACGGCATCTGGCCGCAGGTCGCTCTGCTGTCGCAGCTGGGCTACTGGGGGATTCATCTGGCGTGCCTGCTGGCGCTCTTCTCGAGCCCGTCGGCGACCGACCTGGTGCTCTGCACGGGGCTCGTCGCCCTGCGCATGTTCGGAATCACCGGCGGCTACCACCGCTACTTCGCCCACCGCGCCTATCGCACCGGACGCGCCTTCCAGTTCGTGCTGGCCTGGCTGGGCTGCAGCGCGCTGCAGAAGGGCCCGCTCTGGTGGGCGGCCGGCCACCGGCGCCACCACCGCAACTCCGACCGCGATGGCGACCTGCACTCGCCCCGCGAAGGCTTCTGGTACGCGCACCAGGGTTGGATCTTCGACCCGCGCTGGGGAGCGACGGAGGTCGAGGCGATCCGCGACTTCACGCGCTATCCGGAGCTGCTCTGGCTGAACCGCTGGCACCTGGTTCCGCCGATCACGACGGCCGTGCTGTGCTTCGCGATCGGCGGCGCGAGCGGCCTGTTGTGGGGCTTCGCGATCTCGACCGTGCTGCTCTGGCACCTGACCTACGCGATCAACTCACTCGCGCACGTCTGGGGGCGACGCCGCTACGAGACGCGCGATGACAGCCGCAACAACTGGCTGCTCGGCATCCTGACGCTGGGCGAAGGCTGGCACAACAACCACCACCACTTCATGGCGTCGGCCCGGCAGGGCTTCTTCTGGTGGGAGGTCGACGTGACCTATTACGTTCTGCGCGCCTTGGCGGCGCTCGGCGTGGTCTGGGACCTGCGCGAGCCGCCCGCTCGCGTGGTCGCCGATTCGCGCGTGGCGCGGGCCGAGCTCAGCCGCCCGACACCGAGTTCAGGATCGTAACGCGGTCGCCGGCATGCACGGGGACGTCGAGCCCGTCGCGGCCGCGCCGGTACTCGTCGTTGCAGAAGCACAGGATGTGGCGTCGCATGGCGCCCGCCTCGTCGAACAGGTGGTAGCCGAGCCCGGGCTGCTGCTCGATCAGCCCGTCCAACACCTGGCGCAAGGTTCCGGCGGGCACCTCGAAGTGCCGAGCGCCGCCCGTGACCTGGGCCAGCACGCGCGGCAACTGAACGGTCACGCGAGAGGCGTCGCTCACAGAGCGTAGGCCCCGACGTGCACCACGCGCGGCAAGGTGCCGGGCAGGCGCGCCCAGTGCTCTCCCAGGTCCGGGCTTGCGTACACACAACCCGATGTGTCGCCGAAGTAGATGCCGCCGGGGTCGAGTCCGTCACTCGCCATCGCCCCGCGCAGCACCGCCGCATAGCAGTCGTCGGGAAGGCCGCGCGACAGCTCTTCCCAGTTCTCGCCGCGATCTCGCGTGCGATAGGCGCGCAGGCGCCCGCCGTGCGGATAGCGGAAGCTGTCCGAGGTGAGCGGCACGGCGAAGACGTTGCCGGAGCGTCGATCCAAAGCCGACGCGAAGCCGAACACGCAGCGGTGCTCGTCACCGAGCGTCGACTGCGGCAGGCCGTTCTCGATCAGGATCCAGCTCTCGGCGCCGTCGTCGCTCCGGTACCAGCCCCGGTGGTCCTGGCGGAAGATGCGATCGGCGTCCTCCGGGTCGTGCACCAGGCTGTGCACGCAAACCCCTTCGTCACGCGACACGCCGGCGTCTTTCTGGTGGAAGCTCTGGCCGCCATCGTCCGAGCGGAACACCCCGGCCGACGAGATGCCCACCCAGATGCGGTTCGGGTCGCGCGCGTCGGTGAGCAGCGAGTGCAGGCACAGGCCGCCGGCCCCCGGGATCCAGTTCGGCCGATTGGGATGGTCGTTCAGGCCGGGAAGCGGCTGCCAGGACTTGCCCCGGTCGTCGCTGCGGAAGACCCCCGCCTCCGAGACACCCGCGTAGAGCGTGTCGCCAGCCACCTGCAGCTTCCAGATCTGGTCGACGAAGCGCGCATCCCCCTTGTACACGCCGAGCGGGTCGCCGCCGCCGAGCATGCGGTTGTGGTCGGGGTTGCCGCGCTCCTCCGGTCGGTAGCGCGGCTGCGCTTCGAGTTGATCCCAGCGCTCCAGGTCCTCGCTCACCATCACGGTGGCGCCGTACACGGCGTGATTCACGGCCGCGTAAGTGCGGCCCGAAGCGTCGCGCGTCGTCGAGGTGACGCCCCAGCCCTCGAGCCGAAAGCCCAGCACTTCCCAGCGCTCGCGGCTGGGGTCTGAACGGTAGATCATGGCGCCCTTCGGGGTGCCGGCAATCACGATGGCGCTCATTTGAGTCCCTCCCGTATCGATCGATCGTCCGCGTCGAGCCCGCTAGCGGCCCTCGAAATTCGGTTTGCGCTTCTCGAGGAATGACGCCATGCCCTCGCGGAAGTCCTTGCTGGCGAACAACGGCAGGAGCTGCAGGAACACGTGGTGCACATGCTCGTCGAAGTTCTCGGACAAGCCCATGCGCATCATGCGCTTGGACGACTGGACGGCCAGTGGGGCGTTCGCCGCGATCTCCTCGGCCAACGCCTGCGTCTCCTTGGCGAGCAGCTCGTCAGCCACGACCTTGTTGACCAGGCCCAACTCCAGGCACTCGTCGGCCAGCAAGGTTCGACCCGTGAAGATGATCTCGGAAGCCTTGGCCCAGCCGACCAAGCGCGGCAGCAGCCAGGTACCGCCACTCTCGGGCAGAACGCCGCGACGCGTGAAGGCCGCGGCGAGCTTCGCGCTCTGCGCGGCGATGCGGATGTCGCAGCCGAGCGCCAGGTCCATCCCGTAGCCGGCCGCTCCGCCGTTCAGCGAGCAGATCGTCGGCGTGTCGAGCGAGTGCAGGACGGTGGGCGGGGCGTTGCGCAGGTCCAGGCTCGCGGGCGGGCGGCTGCCCAGGTCCGCACCGATGCCGCCGCCCGAGGTGGCTGCCTTCAGGTCGAGTCCCGCGCAGAAGGCGCGGCCCTTCCCGGTGATCACGATGACACGCACCTCGGAGTCGCGGTCGGCAGCGATCAGCGCCTCGGACAGCTCGTCGAGCATGGGCACCGAGATGGCGTTCATGCGCTCGGGCGCGTTCAGGGTGATGGTCTCGACCGCTGCGTTCCGCTCGATCAGAAGCTCGCTCATCCTCTGCCCTCCCTGCGATTGCCTGATTCTACCCCGGCGCGGCGTCGAAGCGGCGCACCTTGTCGGGCGGAAGCAGGCTGCCCTCGGTGTGCAGGCCGCGAAACACGCGCTCCTCGATGCGCCAGCCCTCGGGCCGGCGCACCAGCCGGTCGTGGTACACGCCGTACACGACCCAGAGGTTTCGCCCACCGGCCAGCGGCTGCTGCACGTGGCTGGCGAACAGACGGCACACGGACCGGGCGCGCTCGCCGTCGAGTTCCAGCACCGGGTTGCTGAACATGTGCTGGGTGTACCAGAACGCAGAGTTGAACTCGGCGAACAGCTTCAGCATCTCGGGATAGGTGCTGGGCCGGCCGCCCTCCATCTCGTAACGGAGCGCCGCGCCGGGCACGAAGACCGTGTCGAGCAGCTCGTAGCGCTTCTCGTCGAGCGCCTGGCCGTAGCGCTGCAAGAGCTGGGCGATCTCAGCATGGTCCGCAGCCTCGGCAGGCGTCATCCGCGACATGCTACACGCTCTTGCCGGCCCCCGGCGCGCAGCGCATCCTCTCTGCGAGCCATGGCCCACTACGACGAGACGAGCACGCTCGATGTGGCCCGCGAGCGCTACTTCGAGGCGGCCGGCTTCGCACCCGGTTACGAGGATCGCTGGGTCTGGCTGAAGGTCGGCCCGCTGCCGCTGGCCTTCCCGAACGCGCCGGGGCGGCGCCGAGCGGTGCGGCTCCACGACCTGCACCACGTCGCGACCGGCTACGACACGTCCTGGCAAGGCGAGGCCGAGATCAGCGCCTGGGAGATCGCCAGCGGCTGCGCCCACCACCTGTGGGCCTGGTACCTGAACCTGGGCGGCCTGGTGATCGGCCTGGTCCGCGCACCGCGGCTCAGCTGGCGCGCCTTCTTGCGCGGACGCCACTCGACGAACCTGTACCGGACCGAAGGCGAGTACCACGACGGCCTGCTCTCCCGCACGGTCGGCGAGCTGCGAGCCGAGCTCGCGCTGGACCGTCCGGCGCCCCGGGCCCGCCCGGGCGACCGGCTGGCCTTCGCGCTCTGGTCCGCGCTGGCCGGCCTCTTCGCCCTCTCCCCGCTGCTCGGAGTCGCCCTGCTCGCCTGGCTTTGGTAGCTGCCTCGGGCGGCTTGATTTTCGTGTTTTCTTCGCTCATGCTGAGACGATGACCAAGGCGATCCGGGGCCGGGGGGCTGCGGAGGATCCGGCGAACCGCTTCGACCGGATCGCCTTCGAGCCTGACCCCGATGCCGAACAGGCTCCCGACCCCCGCACGGTCTACCTGCGCGACGCGTCTCGTTCGGTGCTCTCGTACAACCGCAGCCCGGACATCCCGTTCGTGGCGAGCCTGAATCCCTACCGCGGCTGTGAGCACGGCTGCAGCTACTGCTACGCGCGGCCGGGCCACGAGTACCTGGGCATGTCGCCCGGATTGGACTTCGAGACGCGCATCCTGGTGAAGGAGGACGCGCCCGCGCTGCTGCGCCGCGCGCTGCTCGCCCCCGGCTGGCAGCCCCAGGTGATTGCGCTCTCGGGCGTGACGGATCCCTACCAGCCGATCGAGCGGCGGCTGCGCATTACACGGCGCTGCCTCGAGGTGCTGGCCGAGCTGCGCAATCCCGTCGGGCTGATCACCAAGAGCGCGCTCGTGACCCGCGACCTGGACGTGCTGGCCGAGCTGGCGCGCCACCGGGCGGTGCGCGTCACGATCTCGGTCACCAGCCTCGATTCCGACCTCTCGCGGCGCATGGAGCCCCGCGCCGCCCAGCCGCGCGCGCGCCTGGCGGCGATCACCACGCTGGCTGCGGCCGGGATCCCGGTCAGCGTGAACGTGGCTCCGGTGATTCCCGGGCTCACCGACCACGAGATCCCCGCAATCCTGTCCGCGTGCGCCGACGCGGGCGCGGGCTCGGCCGCGTACCTCGTGTTGCGCCTGCCGCTCGCGCTCCAGGAGCTGTTTCCGGCCTGGCTCGAGCGGCACTACCCGGAGCGCAGCGCGAAGGTGCTGAACCGGATCCGCGAGCTGCGGGGCGGCGCGCTGAACGATCCGCGCTTCGGCACGCGCATGCGCGGCGCCGGGCCCTGGGCCGAGCAGATCCGGAGCGTGTTCGAGCTCGGCTGCCGGCGCGCGGGTCTGGCGCAGCAGGGTCCGAAACTCGACGCGAGCGGCTTCCGCCGTCCGCCAGACGCGCAGCTGGAACTCTTCTAGCTGCTACACCGGAGGGTGTCGGGTGTGCCAGTTCGTGGCGCTCTCGAACGCGTGGCCCGCGCGGCACAGCAAGGCCTCGTCCAGGTGACGCCCCACGAGCTGCAGGCTTAGCGGCAGCCCTTCGGGCGAGACTCCGGCGGGAACAGACAAGGTCGGGCTGCCCGAGAAATCGAAGGGCGCCGTGAACTTCATGAAAGGCGAGGTGTCCGCGTCGCTCGCTGCGGCCGCAGCCATCAACTCGAGCGGCGGGGCCGCCATGACGACGGAGGGACAGGCGATCAGGTCGACGTCCTCGAACACTCCCTGGAGCTCGCCCGAGAACTTGCGGCGCAGCTCGAGGGCCGCCGCCAGATCGATGGCCGACAGGACGGGCGCCGCCTCCAGCACGCGGCGCAGCGCGGGTCCGTAGTCGTCCGCGCGCGCGGGGAAGGTCTCCCGGTGGGCCACGGCGGCCTCGGCGGAACAGACCAGCGTCCAGCTCTGCACCAGCTCCTGCCACGAAGGCATGCGGATCGGCACGACCCGGGCGCCCTGCTCGCGCAGCACGTCCAGCGCCTCGCGCAGCGCCTCGGCCACGTCGGCCGCGACGCCCTCGAACGCATAGCGCTCGTCGACCCCGATGCGCACACCCTCGATGCCCAGCTCGAGCTGCGCCGCATAGTCGGGCACCGCTGCGCGCAGCGATCCGGGATCGCCCGCGTGGTAGCCCGCCAATACACCCAGCAGACTGGCGGCGTCGGCAACGCTCCGCGTCATCGGACCGACGTGGTCGAGAGAGGGCGCCAGCGGGAACACGCCCGACAGCGGCACACGGCCGTAGGTCGGCTTCAGCCCGACCACTCCACAACACGCCGAGGGAAAGCGGATCGAGCCGCCCGTGTCGCTGCCGAGCGCGCCGTAGCAGAGGCCCGCCGCCACGGCGACGCCGGAGCCGCTCGAGGACACTCCCGTCCAGCGCGACGGATCCCACGGGTTCACCGGCACCGCGTAGTCCGGATGGTGCTCGATAAACGCCCCTTCCGTCATGGCTAGCTTGCCAAGCAGCACCGCGCCGGCCTCGCGCAGCCGTACGACGACTGCGGCATTCTCGGTGGGAATCGAATCCGCGCGCACACGCGTACCGGCGGTGGTGCGCACGCCAGCCGTGTCGCACAAGTCCTTCA
>CAXMNF010000198.1:0-2593 GCA_964194645.1 uncultured Gammaproteobacteria bacterium | reverse complement strand
TCCCAGTGCCCGCGCGGCGGCCGGTAGCAGATCAGCGCCTCGGCATCGGGAAGCTCCCGGAAAAACGCGTCGTCGTCAGTCCAGCTGACGATCTCGAGCTCGGGACGCAGGGCCGTGAGCGACGCCGCGAACGGGGCCGGCGCCTCGTGGTGGATATGCACGCGTCGGATCGGACTCACGCCGACAGTATGACAGCTGCGGCGTGATACTCTGCGCGCCGTGATCCACGCACTCGACCACGTGATCGTCGCTGTCTCGAACCTCGAACGCGCGCGGGAGACCTATATCCAGATCCTGGGCCGGCGCCCGTCCTGGTCGGGCGAGCACCCCGGCTTCGGTACGGCGAACAGCTTGTTCCGCCTGGCCAACACCTACCTGGAGTTGCTGGCGCCCGCCGGCCCCGGCCCGGCGGCCGACGCGCTGCGCGAGCGCCTGGAGGGCCGTGGCGAGGGGCTCTTCGGTCTGGCCTTCGCCACCGACGACGCCGATGGCTGCGCCAAGCTGCTGCGCGAGCGGGGCCTGGCCGCGGCCGACCCGGTCGCCGGTGAGGGCCGCGAGAGCGAGACCGGCGCGGAGCGCCGCTGGCGTAACGTCTACCTGCCCGCGAAGGACACGCGCGGTGTCTTGATCTTCGCGATCGAGCACCTCTGCCCGCCGGACAGCCTGCCGGAGGCCGAGCCGTTGGCCAGCGCGGCGAGCGCAGTCTCGGGCCTGGATCACGTGGTCGTGATGAGCCGCGACGCCGAGGCGACGCGCGCGTTCTACGGCGATGCACTCGGCCTGCGCCTGGCACTCGACCGGAGCTTCCCGGAGCGGGGCACGCGGCTTCTGTTCTTCCGTGTGGGCGGGGCGACCGTCGAGATCGGCACGCAGCTCGGGGCCGAGCCAGAGCCGGACGCGCCCGACGAGCTCTGGGGGCTGGCCTACCGGGTGCCGAGTGTGCCGCGCGCGTGCGAGCGCATCGCCAAGGCGGGGCTCGACGTTTCCGAGGTGCGCGTGGGCCGCAAGCCCGGCACCAGCGTCGCGACCGTGCGCGAGCCGACCCACGGGGTCGCGACCCTGATCATCGGACGGGACTAGCGGGCACAGGTTTCTGCGCTGTAAGGGGGGGCCGGGTTGTACTCGATGGTGCGCTGGACCTGGCGCGCAACGTCTGGCGAGTAGAGCTGTCCGGACAGCCACAGCGCCATGTCGATCCCGGCCGACACGCCCGCCGAGGTGACCAGGTTCCCGTCGCGCACGTAGCGTACGTTCTCCAGCACGGTCACATCGCCGCGCGCGCGCAGCGCCTCGATGAAGTCGAAGTAGGTGGTCACCCGGCGTCCCTTGGCGAAGCCCGCCTCGTGCAGGAGCAGTGCCCCGGTGCACACGCTGGTTACCCACTCGCAGCGGCGGCCGGTCTCGCGCAGCCACTCGATCAGCGCCGGGTTCTCGACCTCGCGCCGCGTACCCTGGCCGCCGGGTACGAGCACCACGTCTAGCGCCGGTGCATTCGCGAAACTGTGATCGGGCAGTACGCGCAGGCCCTTCTCGCAGTGCACCGGCCCGTCACGCTCCGCGATCGTCACGACCTGGAGCGGATCGTCCACGGCCGCGCGCAGCGCCGTGAACACCTCCCAGGGCCCCGCGAAGTCGAGCTCCTCGACCCCGTCGAAGAGCAGGATCCCGAGCGTACGGCTCACGCGCGGCTCCCCGGCCGGCGGTACGCTCGTGCGTACTCGGGCAGCGGAATCTCTGCGGCCAGGCGCGGGTCGGCGACGGGAGGCTCGGCCTGCATGCGCAGGGGAATCACGCCGGCCCAACAGGGCAGGGCGTAGTCCTCGTCCTCGTCGACCGGCTGGCCGGTGCGGACCTTGGCCGAGGCCTCCTCGATGGGGATGGCCAGCACCAGGGTGCGCAGCAACTCCTCCCGGTTCGGCTCGCGCGTGTCCGCCCAGCGCCCCGGGATGGCGTGCTCCACGATTGCGCGCAGGGCAGCCAGCTTCTCCTGCGGGTCGTCCACCTCGCGCGCCTGCCCGTACAGGATCACGCAGCGGAAGTTGATCGACTGGTGAAATGCGGAGCGTCCCAGCACGAGGCCGTCGACCAGGGTGGCAGTCACGCAGGCCTGCCCGCCGTCGCGCAGCACACGCAGTGCCCGGTTGGCGCTCGAGCCGTGCAGATAGAGCGTGTCGCCGATGCGCCCGTGCACGGTCGGGATCGCGGAGGGCAGGCCATCGACGCTGAAGGCCAGCTCGCAGATGAGCGCCTCGTCCAGGATCGCGTGGACCTGATCGCGCTCGAACGAGCCGCGCTGCGCCTGGCGCTTCAGGGTGGTTCGTGGGGTGCGGGTCAGGAGCGGGCTGGCCATGGCCGGGTCTCTTTTTTCGGATATTTTGTTACAGTACAAACTTATGTCTGTCGCAGTACAGAAGTATATCACGGGATCCTCGGCGCGCGAGATCGCGGACCGGGCCGAGGCCGCGATCCGCGAGGAGTGGCTGGCCCCGGAGCAGGCCCTGCCGACCGTGCGCGCGGCCGCAGCGGCGCTCGGGGTCAGTCCGGCCACGGTCGCGGGGGCCTACCGCTTGCTGCGCGAGCGCGGCCTGGTGGT
>CAXMNF010000197.1:0-4669 GCA_964194645.1 uncultured Gammaproteobacteria bacterium | reverse complement strand
TCGTGCATCTGCCCGTCGATGCGCACGCGCACGAAGCCCTGGCGGGCGAACTCGCGCAGCTCCTTCTTGTATTCGCCCTTCCGGTCGCGCACCACCGGCGACAGGATCTGCAGGCGCGTTCCCGGACCGAGGGCCAGCACCCGGTCGACCATCTGCTGGATGGTCTGGGGCTGGATCGGCTTTTCGCAGTTCACGCAGTGCGGCACGCCGACCCGCGCGAACAAGAGCCGCAGGTAGTCGTAGACCTCGGTCACCGTGCCGACGGTGGAGCGCGGGTTGCGGCTGGTGGTTCTCTGCTCGATCGAGATGGCTGGCGAGAGCCCTTCGATCGAGTCGACGTCGGGCTTGCCCATCTGCTCCAGGAACTGGCGCGCGTAGGCCGACAGGCTCTCGACGTAGCGGCGCTGTCCTTCGGCGTAGATCGTGTCGAAGGCGAGCGACGACTTGCCCGAGCCCGAAAGCCCGGTGATCACCACGAGCTTGTCGCGCGGGATCTCGACGTCGAGTGACTTCAGGTTGTGTTCGCGCGCGCCGCGAACGTGGATCGTGTCGGTCGCGTTGCTCAAGCGGATCCCCCCTGCATGCGCTCGTGCCGCGCGAGTGTCCTGGCCAGGAGGATGGCTTCGACAAGGCTGCCCGCGTCGGCGCGCCCCTGTCCCGCGATGTCGAAGGCGGTGCCGTGGTCGACGCTGGTGCGGATCAGGGGCAGCCCCAGCGTCACGTTCACCGCCTTGCCGAACGCGTGGACCTTGAGCGGCCCGAGTGCCTGATCATGGTACATGCCGAGCACGCAGTCGAACTCGCCCGACGCGGCCCGGTGGAACAGACTGTCCGCCGCAAAGGGTCCCTGCGCGTCGACGCCGCTCGCGCGGGCCGCGGCGACGGCCGGACCGATCTGCCTGGCCTCCTCGTCGCCGAAGCGTCCGCCCTCTCCGGCGTGCGGATTGAGCCCGCACACCGCGATGCGCGGCGCGGGCAGCGCAAAGCGCCGCGACAAGTCGCGGTCGAGAATTGTCAGGATTTCGGCGAGGTCGGTCGCGGCCAGGCGCTCCGGGACCTCGCGCAGTGCGCAGTGGATGGTCGCGAGCGCCACGCGCAGGCGGCCGCCGACCAGCAACATGACCGCGCGGCCCTCGCCGGCCGCTTCCTGGAGCAGTTCGGTGTGGCCCGGCCAGGGGAAGCCCGCATTGCCCAGCACCTCTTTGGAGATGGGCGCGGTCACCATGGCTTCGAGCCGCCCAGTCAGGCAGTCCTGCGCGGCGGCCTGGATGGCTGCGACGACGCCGGCAGCCGCTGCGGGGTCGGGCTTGCCGGGCTCGACCGCGGCGCTCGCGTGCTGGCAACGCTCGACGCCGGGCGCGAGGCCGCCGGCGCGCTCCACGGCGTCCAGGTCTCCGTACACGCAGATCTCTCTCGCGTCCCGCTCGAGAGCGCGCGACACGATCTCCGGGCCGATCCCGGCCGGATCGCCGACTGTCAGGCCGATCACGGCCGCAGCTCCACGGCGAGGATCTCGATGTAGCGGTGCTCCTTCAGCTCTCCGATCCACTCCACGAATTCGGGCTTCACCTTGCGCTCGATCAGCTCCAAGCGCAGGTTGGCCTCGACGTCCTCGTAGCTGACCTCGGCGGGGTCGAAGCGATTGACGATCTGGAACACGTTCAGGCCGTGTTCAGTCTCGATCACCGGGGTGATCTCGCCCGGGGGGAGCTCGAAGATCGCCGCGCGGATCTCATCGGCCACCTCGCCTGCGCGGAAGGTGGTGAGCCCGCCGTCCAGGGCGGAAGGCGCGCGCGAGTACTGCTGTGCGAGTGAAGCGAAGTCGCCGGTTTCGATGGCGCGCTCGCGAATCTCGCCGGCGATCTCGCGCATTCGCATGCGCTTTTTCTCGAGCTCCTTTGTCGACTCGAGCGGCTGGCCGTTCCCGTCTTTCTCGGTCTGCGGCCAGGGCAGCAGCAGGTGGCGTGCGCGCACGCGCATGCCCGGCTCCTGCGAGGCGTAGCGCTCGTCGTAGAGCGCGCGCACCTCTTCGTCGCTCACGCTAACCCGCTGGCGCACGGCACCCGACATGACCTTCATGCGGGTGATCTGGGCGCCGAGCTCCCGGCGGTAGGCCTCGCGGGACAGGCCCTGCGACTCGGCGGCGGCGTAGATGGCGTCGGGCGTCACGCCTTCGTCGACGGCGATGCTCTCGACCGCGCGTTCGATCTCTTCGGGCTCCGCGACAAGCTTGGCGCGCTTTGCGTACTGCTCGAGCAGGCGCGACTCGATCAGGGTCTGGAGCGCCTCGCGGAACACGGTCTCCACCGTCTGCTGGCTGAGCGGCCCGCGCTGCTGCAGCCGCTCCAGGGTGATGCGCGCTGTGAGCTGCACGTCGGAGTACAGGATCACGTCCTTGTCCACGATCGCCGCGACTCCGTCCAGCAGCTGCGCGCGTGCGACTCGCGCAGCAGAGAGCGACGCCGCAACACACAGCAACGCTGTAGCGCAGAGCAGCGCGAGGGCGGGCGGGAGGCGGGCGCGTCTCACCGCAGCGTCTCGACCAGCCGTTCGTTCACCTGGATGCGCGAGCGCTTGCGCAGGTTGCGCAACCAGCCGCGGCGCAGCTCGCTGAGCCGCTCGGTCTGCAGATCGGCCGCGATGCGGCTGCGCACATCCTCGAGTTCGGGCTCCTGCGGCGGGAAGCGCCCCACCAGTTGGAACACGTGGTAGCCGAACGGGGACTCGACGGTGTCGGAGATCTCGTCGACCTCGAGCGCGAAGGCGTGGTCGAACACGTCGGGCATCTCGCCCTTGGCAAAGGGCGGCAGCAGACCGCCCTCGCTCCCGTCGGGTGCCAGGCTGTGGGCTTTCGCCAGCTCCGAGAAGTCGGCGCCGCCGCGCAGCTGGTCGATCAAGGCCTGGGCGCGCGGGGGATCCTGCACCACGATCTGGCGGATCTGGATGCGCGCCGGCATGCGGTACTCCTCGCGGTGCGCCTCGAAGTGCTCGACCACTGCGTCGTGGGGCACCTCGACCTGCTCGGCCAGGTCGATGATGGCAGCCCGATCCGCTTCCAACTGCTGGCGCACCGACTCCCGGTACGCCTCGTCGCGCGTCTTGTACTCCGGGCCGTGCAGGCGTCGCAGCCAGGCTTCGAGCTCCGAGTCCTCGATCTCGATGCCGAGAGATCGGGAGCGGCGCATCGCCAGCTTCTGGTTCACTAAACGATCCAGCTCCTCATCCAGGATCTCGCCGCGGTGCGCTGGGTCCTCGTCCGCAAGGCGCGCCTCGAGCGCGCTCTGCAGCTCTGCCAGCCGCACGCCGCCGTCCTCGATCTCGACCACGAATGCGTCCGAAGACGCGCCCTGGCAGCCCAGCCAGAGTGCCGCGGCCAGGAGTCCCACCGGATAGACCATTCGCTTGTACGGGAGCTTCATCGCGCCTGTCGTGCCTCCGCGGGGGGGTCGTTGCGGTTTCCTGCGGACGCGGGGCCCGCGTCCGGGGGAGTGAGAAGATCGAGCAGCCCGAAGCTCTCGGCCAGGGCGTCTTCCTTGCGGCGCAGCCCCATGTAGATGCGGTGGTCGGGGCTGACACGAAGGGGCGTACCTGGCTGGGCGAGCAGCCGGACCAGGTGGCTCGGGTCGATCCGGCTCTTCTGGTGCACGCGCAGCACCAGCTCGCCGTTTGCGACGTCGACCGCCTCGATGCCGAGCCCGCGGCAGCGGATCTTCAGCCGGATCACCTCGATCAGATTGCGGGCTTCTTCGGGCAGCGCACCGAAGCGATCCAGCAGGTCGTCGCGGATCGCCATGAGCTCCCCGTCGTCGCGCGCCGAGGAGAGCTGCTTGTACAGCACCAGGCGCTGGTTCACGTCGGGCACGAAGGACTCCGGGAACAACGCGGGCAGCGGCAGGCGGATCTCGGGCTCGAGGATCTCCTCCAGGTCCTGACCGCGCAGCGCCGCGATCGCCTGCTCGAGCATCTCCATGTACAGGTCGTAGCCAACCGAGGCGATGTTGCCGCTCTGCTCCGCTCCCAGCAGGTTGCCGGCGCCGCGGATCTCCAGGTCTTCGGTAGCGAGCCGGTAGCCGGCGCCGAGCTCGGACAGCTCCTGGATCGCCTCGATGCGGCGGCGTGCGTCCTCGGTCATGGTGCCCTGGGGAGGCAGCAGCAGGTAGGCGAACGCGCGCCGGTCGCTGCGGCCGACCCGGCCGCGCAGCTGGTAGAGCTGGGCCAGCCCGAAGTGGTCGGCGCGGTGGATCAGGATGGTGTTCGCGTTGGGGATGTCGAGGCCCGATTCGATGATCGCCGTGCAGAGCAGCACGTCGATCTCGGCCGACACGAACTTGAGCATCACGCGGTCGAGATCCCGCGCGTTCATCTGGCCGTGCCCGATCGCGATGCGCGCCTCGGGCACCACGCCCTGCAGGTACTCGCCGAACTCGTTGATCGTCTCGACCCGGTTGTGCACCATGAACACCTGGCCGCCGCGACGCATTTCGCGCTGTACGGCGGCGCGCACCACTTCCTCGTTGAAGCGGCAGACTTGCGTGCGGATCGAGATGCGGTCGGGCGGCGGCGTGGTGATCAGCGACAGGTCGCGCATGCCGGTCAGCGACATCTGCAGGGTGCGCGGGATCGGCGTGGCCGAGAGGGTCAGCACGTCGACCAGCTTGCGCAGCTGCTT
>CAXMNF010000196.1:0-13477 GCA_964194645.1 uncultured Gammaproteobacteria bacterium | reverse complement strand
CCGTCCAGTTCCGACACGCGCTCACCGGCGGCGCGGGCGCGCCGCGCGATGTCCTCCACGTAGGCCTGGGAGTCCATGCTCCGTAGTGTAGCGCCTAGAGCAGGACCAGGTCGTCCCGGTGGATCACCTCGTCCCCGTTCGAGTAGCCCAGCAGCTCGGCGATGCGCGGGGTGCGGTGTCCCTTGATCACCTGCAACTCGTCGGATCCGTAGGAGATCAGGCCGCGGGCCACCTCGTGCCCGTCGTCGGCTCGGCAGCTCACCGCGTCGCCCACGCTGAAGCGCCCCTCGACATCGACGATGCCGATCGGCAGCAGGCTGCGGCCCAGCTCAGCGATCGCGCGAACCGCGCCCGCGTCGAGCTGCAAGCGGCCGCGCGGCTTCAACGAGTAGGCGATCCAGTGTTTTCGCGAGGAGAGCTGTCGGTCGGAGGGAAACACCAGGGTGCCGACGTCCTGCCCGTCGAGGATGCGCCGCAGCACGTTGCGGCTGCGGCCGCCGGCGATCACCGTGGGCACCCCAAAGCGCGCTGCGGCGCGCGCCGCCTCGAGTTTGGAGGGCATGCCGCCAGTCCCGGTGCGCGAGGTCGGGGGCGTGGCGAGCGCCATCACGCGCGGCGTGACCTCGGGCACTTCGGCGACCCGCCGGGCCCCGGGCTCCTTCGGATGCCGGTCGTGGAGCCCGTCGATGTCGGTCAACAGCACGAGCAGGTCGGCGTTGCAGGTGTTCACGACCAGGGCCGACAGCTCGTCGTTGTCGCCGAAGCGAAGCTCGTCGGTCGCGACCGAGTCGTTCTCGTTGATGATCGGGACCGCCCCTGCGGCGAGTAGCGCCTGCAGGGTGTGCCGCGCGTTCAGGAAGCGCTCGCGATCCGCGAGCCCGGTGTGCGTCAGCAGGATCTGGCCGACCCGGAGCCCGTGCTTCGCGAAGGCGCGCTCGTAGCGCCGGCACAGGTCGATCTGGCCGACGGCCGCGGCGGCCTGCACCTCGGGGATCGCATCGGGGCGCTCGTCCAAGCCCAGGCGATGCAGCCCGAGACCGACAGCACCCGACGAGACCAGCACCACTTCGCACCCCTGGCCGCGCAGCTCTGCCACCTGGCGCGCGAGCTGCCCGAAGCGCGCAGCGTGGATTGCGCCTTCGGCCGAGGTGAGCAGCGATGTGCCCACCTTCACGACCAGGCGGCGCACCTTGCGCAGATCGGCGCGGTTCACGAGTCGCTCTCGGGGGCAGGATCGGCGAGCAGCTTGGCCAGCGCTTCGACCAGCTCCGCGAGGCCCTCGCCGGTCGGGGATGAGATCCAGCGCGCCTGGACGCCCAGGGCATCGAGCTCGCCCTCGAAGGCGCGCCTCTGCTCGGGATCGCTGACCACGTCGGCCTTCGACAAGCAGACCAGCTCGGTGCGGGTCGCGAGCTTGGGATCGTAGGCCGCAAGCTCGTTGCGCAGGCTGGTGTAATCCGCGGCGGGACTGCGCCCGGGCTCGGCGCGCAGGGCAGGCTCCGGGTCCAGCATGTGCACGAAGACGCGCGTGCGCTCCACGTGGCGCAGAAAGCGGTCGCCCAGGCCGGCGCCCTGGTGGGCGCCCGGGATCAGACCGGGAATGTCGGCCATCACGAAACGCTGCTCGCCGCGCTCCACCATGCCCAGGTTCGGCTGGAGCGTCGTGAACGGGTAGTCGGCGATCCGGGGCCGCGCGGCCGAGAGCCGAGAGATCAAGGTCGACTTGCCGGCATTCGGAAAGCCCAGCAACCCCACATCAGCCAGCACCTTCAGCTCCAGGCGCAGCCAGCGCTCCTCGCCAGGCTCACCCGGCTGCGCCTCGCGCGGCGCGCGGTTTGTCGAGGTCTTGAACGAAGTGTTGCCCCGGCCACCGCGCCCGCCGGCCGCAGCCTGCCAGCGCTCGCCGTGCGCCAGCACCTCGCTCAGCACCTCGCCGCTCTCGTCGTCCTTGATCACGGTGCCGAGCGGCACGCAGAGCACGCGGTCCGCGCCGCCGCGCCCGTCCTTCAGCGAGCCCTGCCCGTGGGCGCCGCGATCCGCGCGGATGTGCTTGTGGTGATGCATGTCGATCAGGGTCGAGAGTCCCCGGTCGCCCTCGAAGATCACCGAGCCGCCGCGCCCGCCACTCCCCCCGTCGGGTCCCCCGCGGGGCACGTACTTCTCGCGCCGGAACGACACGCAGCCGCGCCCGCCGTCCCCGCCGTGCACGAACACGCGGCATTCGTCGATGAAGTCCGGAGTGGCCATCCCGCGCTGATTCTAGCCGCGCGCGGCCCGGGCTCGCTCCGGGGGCGCCGGCCTTTAGGAGGCTTGCTCGATCGAGGCGTAACGGCGCTTGCCAGACTCGTAGTAGCGAACCTGGCCCGCGCGCAGGGCAAAGAGGGTGTAGTCCCGGCCCTTGCCCACGCCGCGTCCCGGGTGGATGCGGGTGCCGAGCTGGCGCACCAGGATCTGGCCCGCGTTCACGGTCTCGCCGGCGTAGATCTTCACCCCGCGGCGCTGACCCTTGGAGTCGCGGCCGTTGCGAGTGCTGCCCTGTCCCTTCTTGTGCGACATGCCTAGACCTCGATCGAATCGATCTGCAGTTCGGTGTAGCGCTGCCGGTGACCTTGGCTCACGCGATGGCGCTTGCGCCGCCGCATCTTGAAGATGCGGAGCTTCGGGCCTTTGGCGGCGCCGCGGATGGTCGCGACGACCTTGGCGCCCGCGACGCGCGGGGTGCCGACCACGACCGGGTCGCCGCCGATCAGCAGCACACAGTCGAGCTCGACCTTGTCGCCTGGGTCGCCCGCCAGGCGCTCCACACGCACGACGTCGCCCGGGACGACCCGGATCTGCTTTCCACCAGTGCGAACCACGGCGTACATAGGAGGGCGGAGTGTACGCGAATCGGGTCTTGCGTCAATCCGCCGCCAGGGCGGGGTCGAACCACTCCAGGATGGGCCCGTTCTGCTCGCGGGCATAGGTGTGGGACAGGTCTGGAAGCTCCTGGTAGCTGAGCTCCGCGCCGGCCTTCTGGAGCGCGTCCCGCGCCATGCGCGCCACGGCGACCGGGAACATCCAGTCCCGCGCCCCGTGGACCAGCCAGATGCGCCGGCCGCGTGCCCGGGCCAGGCTCCCGTCGGACAGCAGGGTCGGGTGGAGCACACCCGAGAACGGCGCCAGAGCGGTCCAGGGTGCGTCTTCCTGCAGGCCGGAGAAGAGGGTGTAGGTCGCCCCGTCGGACAGGCCGGTCAGCAACACCCGCTCGCGATCGACGCGCCAGCCCTCCGCGACCCGCGAGACGAGCGCCCGCAGCCGCGCGGCGTCCACGTCCTCGCCCATGAACGACCAGGTGGGACCGAGCGAGCTGGGCGCGGCCAGCAGCACGCGGCGACTGCGCGCCTCGCGCAGCCAGGTCCACAGGAAGTCCCGGCCCTGCCCCGAGCCCCCGTGCAGCGCCACGACCAGCGGCCAGTCGCTGCTTCCGTCGTAGCGCTCGGGGACGTACAGCCAGAAGCCGCCGCGTTCCCCGTCGCGGCCCGGACCGGGCGCGTGGAGGATGCCAGTCTTCAGCCCGGTGGGCGGCTCCGGATCGAGCTGCTCGACCCGCTCGTGCAGCGCGGCTTCGGTGAAGAAGCGGGCCACCGGCGGCAGCGGGCGCCGCAGCGGGTAGAGCGACTCCAGCGCGCGGCAGTGCAGGCGCATGCTCTCCAGGATCGCCACGATGCCGGCGTCGGCCGGCGGCTCCACGAACTGACGGACCGCGCGCGACGCGAGGCCCGCCGCCTCGCCGAGCTGCTTGCCGAGCTCCTCGAGCCCGTCCGGCGGCCGTTCGTCGAGAAACGTGTCGAGCGCGTCGCGCAGCGCATCGCTGCGTGGCGCCAGCAGCTCGCGTACCCGCGGCAGGAGCGGCGGGTCCAAATGACGCGCTGCCTGCTCGAAGGCCGCGAGCACCTCGAGCGTCGCCGCTCCAACGCGGGAGACCGCCGCTTCGTACGCTTGCTCCACGCGCCTACCCTACTCCGACTCGACGATCGCACGCACCCGGCGCGCGACCTCGCCGGCCCCGGTCATTCCCACATCTGCCGCCGCAGTCGTGGTATCTATACCCCAAGGGGTGAGTCGGAGAGGTGGCTGCTCGTGAATCACCTGCGGATCGGCACCTGGCTGCGCTGCTTTCTGTACGTACTTGCCTGCGCGCTGCTGCTCGATGTGACGGCGGACGCCGCCGAGCCGGCGCATGTCACGGAGGTGCGTCATCGCAGATACGCGCAGTTCGAGCGCATCGTGCTCGAGCTGGATCGCGGGGCGCCGGTCGAGCGCCCGGCCGCCGCGGCGGGACAGCTCGAAGTGCTCCTGCGCGCAAGGCCCGCGAAGGAGCGTCAGATCGTCGCCGGCGCGATCCGGATCGAGCAGACCGAGGAGGGCGACACGCGCATCTCGGCCGCGATCGGTTCGCTCCAGGTGCGGGTGTTCACCCTGCCTTCGCCGCCGCGTCTAGTGATCGACCTGGGCGACGCGGGGCTCACGGCGTTCGTCGCGCCCCAAGATGGCACCCCGATCTTCGCGGGTTCGAGCGTGCTGCCTGCCGAGCCGCCGCCCACAACGGCTGCCGAAGCCGAGCCGCGACCGGCACCACCCTCGGAGCCTCTGGCGCCGCCCTCACCGGCTGCCGAGCCTGCGGCCGAAGTCGAACCCGAGGCGGGCCCGGATGTGGAGCCGGACGCGCTGGCCGCGCCCAGCCCGGCCGTGCGGCCGCTGTTCGAGCCCCTGCCTGTCGAACCCGAGTCCGTGCCCGAGGTCGAAGCTGAGCCCGCGGCCGAAGTCGAACTCGAAGCGGTCCCCGAGCCGGTCGTAGAAGCGCCCGAGGAAGCCGCGCTCGTAGTCGAGGCCCCGCCTGCTCTCGAGACGCCGGCCAGTCGACCGCCCCGTCCCTTCCCCGCCCCCTTGCGCCCGGAGGCCGAGCCCGCGCCCGCTGCGGGCGCGGACGTCGCCGCACAGCCGCCTCCGCAAACCAGGCCCGCGCCTGCTCGGGTCCCTGCCGGCCCGGCTGCGCGCGTCCCCGTCCCTCCTGTCGCTCGAAAGCCGGCGTTCGAGCTACCGGGCGGCGGCTCCTCGGCCTGGTGGATTGCCGCCGCCGTTGGGCTTGGAGTTCTGGCCGGCACGGGGCTGCTGCTGCGCCGCCGACGGCGCCGCGCGAGCTTCGCGGCCAGCGCCGCCCTGGAACCGGTGTCGGCCGACATCGGGCCCGAGGATCTGCTGCCGCGCGGCGACCGGATCGAGCTACTCGAGAAGCGGATCGACGAAGAGGCCCGCGAACGCCTGCATCTCGAGTCGCGGCTTGCGGAGATGAGCGAGGAGCAGAAGGTGTTGCGCGACCGCCTGCGCCGCATGACGCGCCAGCAGCGCGAAGGCTGCTGAGGCTCAGGCGCCGCGCACCAGCGACGCTGCGCCGACGGCTCCGCAGAACGCCCCGTGCTCGAGCAGGTGCGACGCCGCGCCGAGCATCGCAGTGACGCCGGTCAGGATCTCCGCCAGCGCCGGGTTCCCGCGCAACGTCGAGCCGCAGTACACGACGGCCTGCGCGCCGAGCGCGACGGCGAGCTGGCCGCAGAGCAGGGCAGTGTTCTCTCCGACCAGGCCGATCAGGGCGTGCGCCACGTCGGCCGGCTCGCGCGACGCGAGCTTCGCGAAGCTCGCCGCGTTGAGCTCAGCGGGCAGCGGCAGTACTTCGTCCGCGCCGTAGATGTCGCCAACCAGCAGGTCCACCTTGCGGCGATCCCCCCCCGCTGCCAGGCCCGTGATCTCGTCGAAGGCGTCCACGCCGAGCAGCAGGCGGCCCAGGCCGAGCAGGCTGCCGCCGCCCAGCGCGCTGCCTCCCACCCGCCGGGACTCACCGTGCGCCAGGTGCAGGATCGAGGTACCGGTGCCGAGACTCACCAGCAGGTAGGAGTCGGGCAGCTCGATGCCTTCCAGATCCGCCAGGATCGGGGCCCCGCTTGCCCACGCCTGGAACTCCGGGATGCGCGTGACTTGCACACCACAGAAGGCATCGCCGAGCCTGCCGGCGCCGCCCCCAGTGGCCGCCAAGTGTTCGGGTTTCCAGCGTTCAATGGTACGATGAAGGCTGTCCAGGTCCCGGGAGTCGAACGCTAGCGTCTCGAGCGTGTCGGTCCGGCGGACGAGCTTGCAGAGCGTCGCACCCGCGTCGAGCCCGACCGTGTCGGGGGCGAGGGCGCCGGGGGGAATGGACATACGCGGCGGAGCGTATCACTCGGCGGACGGCGCCGGGGGGGCCGCCGGACGAACGAGACATTGGTGCAAGGCGGTCGCAAGATGGACAAGGGCTCGATGTACACCGACTTCTACGGGTTGAAGGAACGCCCCTTCGCCTTGCTGCCCGACCCGCGCTTCTTGTTCCTGTCGCGCTCGCATCGCGAGGCGCTTGCACACCTGCTGTACGGAATCGAGGCCGGTGAGGGTTTCATCCAAGTGGTGGGGCAGGTGGGTACGGGCAAGACCACGCTGTGCCGCACCCTGTTGGGCCGGATCGGGCCCGACGTCGAGATCGCCTACATCTTCAACCCCAGCCCCAACGAGACGGAGCTGCTCTCGGCGATCAATCGCGAGTTCGGTCTGCCGACCACGGCTCGCTCGCGCAGCGAGCTGATCGAGCAGCTGAACGATTTCCTGCTGGAGAAGCGCGGCAGGGATCGCCGAGTGCTGCTAGTCATCGACGAGGCGCAGAACCTCGAGCCGGCCGTGCTCGAGCAGGTGCGGCTGCTCTCGAACCTGGAGACCGAGCACGAGAAGCTGCTGCAGATCGCGCTGATCGGTCAGCCCGAGCTGGACGAGAACCTGGCGCGCACCGACCTGCGCCAGCTGCGTCAGCGCATCACCGTGCGCTGGGATCTGCACTCCTTCGACCGCGGCGAGGTGGGCGAGTACCTGAACCACCGCCTGCAGGTCGCCGGCCTCGTGCGGCCCGACATCTTTACGCGCGGGGCCGTCAAGGCGATGTACCGGGCGTCTCGCGGCATCCCCCGGATCATCAACGCGCTTGCCGACCGTGCGCTGCTGGCTGGCTACTCGACGGGCCGCCGCACGATTGATGGGCGCCTCGTGCGCCGGGTGGCGCGCGAGCTGCCGGCGTCAGAGCGCGGGCGCCTACTCCATCCGCTCGGGCTCGGACCCGGCGCGGCCACCGCCTTCGTGGTCTGCGGCCTGGTGCTGGGCTTCTTCGCCACCACCTGGTGGCCGGCTGCGCTCTCCTCGCGCATCGAGATTGCGATCCCGACCGGCGACGCCGCGGCGCCGGTCCCGGCCCAGGTCGACGTGGCCGCCGCGCCGCCCGAGACCACGGCCGGCGAAGCCGCGCTCGACTCGGCCATCACCTATGCGGAGGTGATCGGCAACGACCGCGGGGCGCTGCTCGGCTACCTGGCCGAACGTCCGCCGCGCGTCACGGCGGCCGGAGGCCTGGACGCGTTGCTGGATCAGTGGGGCCACTACGCACCCGTGGACCACGAGGTTGATCCGAACATGCTGGCCACTGCGGTGCGCAAGGTGGCGCCCCTGCGCGTATTCGTGACGCGCTCCACGCTGGACCAGCTGGGTCACCTGAACCTGCCCGCGATCCTGGAGCTCGAGCCGGCTCCCACCCAGCTCCGCTACGCCGCGCTGCTCGCGCTCGACCCCGACGGCACCGCCTACGTGGGTCTGCGAGACCGGCTGTTTACGCTCGAGCCGGGCGAGCTCGAGCTGCTCTGGACCGGCCGTACGTTCTTTCTGTGGTCGAACTTCGAATCCATGCCCGCCCTGGTGCCGGGCATGAACGGCAGCGCCGTGCGCTGGCTCCAGGCACGGCTCACGGACCTGGGCTACCTGAATCGCGGGGACGCCTCGGGTGACTTCGACAGCTACACGGTGGCCGCGATCCGCCGCTTCCAGTCGGAGCACCGCCTGGACGACACCGGCCAGGTCGGGCCCGAGACCCTGATCGCCCTCTACCAGGAGCTCTCCTACCAGACGCCCCGGCTGTTGCACGAGGAGGATGCCACGTGAGCACGATCCTCGATGCCCTGCGCCGTCTGCAGCGCGATCGCTCGCACGATCTGCACGAGTCGGTCGCGCTCGACCCGGGCCCGGCCAGTGGGGGCGACCGCTACGTGCCGTGGCTCGCGGGCCTGGTCCTGCTCCTGGCGCTTGCCGGAGGCGCGGCGGCTTGGACGATCTGGCCGGGCGCGCAGGCGTTCCAGGAGTCGTGGCGCGCGCTATTCGAGCCGGAGCGCGCCCCCGACGCGGCAGCAGTCGAGGTTGCGACGTCGACGACGACCGCGCCCGCCCCGAGCGTGGCGACCGTGCCAGAGCGCGAGGCGCCGGCCGGGCTCGGTGTCCGTCCACCGAGCCTGACGCCCGAGGCCCTGGCCGAGCGGCGCGCCGCGGCGCGCGAGCGAGCCAAGGAACGAGCCGAGCGCGTGGCGCGCGGCCGCGTTTCGCGGCCACCTCGTGAGCCCGATCCGGTGGCGAACGCCTCGCCCTCGCCCGGGCCGGCTGAGCAGCTCGCGGCCCGTCAGGCCTTGGACCCCGCCTTCCTGAACGCTCCGTCCCCGAAGCCCGCGCCGCCGCTCGATTTCGGCTTCGAGCTCGAGCCGCTCCCGCCGCCCCGCGACCGCGACCGCGATCGCGCCGAGCCGCACGACCTGATCGCCAGCCAGACGGCCGCCGGGTTCCCGGACCTCTCCGTGCAACGGGTGCGCTGGCATCCCCAGCCCGAGCGCCGCGAAGCGCTGATCCTGCTGGATGAGATGCGGCCCATTGACGCGCGCGAGGGCGACATCATCTCGGGCGTCGTCGTGCATCGTATCGACCCCGGATCGGTCGAGTTCCGGCTCGGAGACGTGGGCTTCGTGATCGGACCGTGACCCTCGAGGTCGGCGCCGAGCTCGAACTCGAGGTCGAGCGGCTGGCCGCAGGCGGTGACGGCGTTGCGCACCACTCGGGGATCGTGGTCTTCGTCCCCGCCAGTGCGCCCGGCGACCGCCTGCTCGGCCGAATCGTGGAATCGCGCCGGCGCTTCGCCCGGGCGGAGCCACTCGAGCTGCGCAAGCCGGGTCCCGGCCGGCGCGAGCCGCCCTGCCGCTACGCCGGCACCTGCGGTGGCTGCGCCTGGATGCACCTGGACGAGGAGACGCAGGCCACGGCGCGCCGCGATGTGTTGCGCGACGCACTCGAGCGGATCGGGGGCTTCGCCGCGCTGCCGGAGATCGAGTGGCTGCCCGCGCCCCGGCCGTTCGGCTACCGCGCTCGCGCCCGCATCGCTCGCGCCGGCGGAGCAGTCGGCTTCCGCTCGCGCCGCTCGCACGCCGTGGTCGACGTCGAGGAATGCCTGGTCCTCGACGAAGCGACCCAGGCGCAGCTCCGGGCACTGCGCGCCCGACCGTTCCGCGAGGGCGACGTCGAGATCCGCGGCTTCGATCGAGCGCTCGGCCTGCGTGTCGGGCCGCACAGCTTCTTCCAGGCGAACGCGCCTCTCTTGGAGGACTGGGTCCGGCTGGTGGCCGAGGCGTGCGGCGCGGGTGAGCTGGCCGTCGAGCTGTACGCCGGCGCGGGCTTCTACACCGTCGGGCTCGAGCGCTCCTTCCGGACGGTGATCGCCGTCGAGCGTTCGCGCGCTGCGGGTGACCTTCGTCACAATACCGGCGCCCGGGTCGCGCACAGCTCGGCGGAGGCCTTCGCTGCGGCGCAGCTGCCGGAGCTCCGCCCGGACCTGATCCTGCTCAATCCGCCGCGGGTCGGTTGCGACCGTTCGGTGATTGACGCAATTGCCGCGGCGCGGCCAAAGAGGGTCGTCTACGTGTCCTGCGACCCGGCGACGCTGGCGCGCGACATTGCAGTTCTGCGCGATTCGTATCTTGTTCGTCGCGTCGTCGCAATCGACGCTCTGCCGCAGACAAACTCGGTCGAATCACTCGCCGTGCTTGACACTCAGAGTCTCACGCGAATAGAATCTCGTCGGGGTGAAGAAGCGGGCGCGTTCTAGCCAATGCGATTAGGTTGCCACTAGCAGAACTGCGTACGAAGAGATTTCGAAGCGCCCGCGGGTCGGAGAGCAGGAAGGGGACGTTGGGAGTTAACCAACGTCCCCTTCGTCGTTCTTCCGACGCTCCCACTCGTCGCGTCGCACCGCGCGCAGGCGTCCCTTCATGCGGTAGCGGTGCCAGCGATAGCGCAGGCCCTTGAAGTTGAGCGCACCGCGCAGCTGGTCGCGCAGCAGGTAGGCGGCGACCAGAACGCCGCCCAGGTGTCCCACGTGACTGACGTTGCCGCCGCCGGCGAAGAGTTGCATCACGAACAGGAACGGGATGAACCAGATTGCCTTGATCGGGATCGGCGGAAAGAGCAGCATGATCGTGCGATCCGGCCAGGTGAGGCTGAACGCGGTGAGCAGCCCGAAGATCGCACCCGATGCGCCGAGCGTCGGAACCGCGTACACGCTCGGGAACAAGAGGTTCCAGAAGAAGATCAGGAAGCCCGCACCGATCCCGCAGGTCAGGTAGAAGTTCAGGAAGCGTCGCGAGCCCCAGAGCGACTCCATCTGCCCGCCGAACATCCAGAGCGCGAACATGTTGAACAGGATGTGCATGATCGACGTGGGCGAGTGCAGCCACATGTAGGTCGCCGGCTGCCAGAGCCAGCCCTTCAGCATGCCGTCGACGCTGACGGCGCCGATCACGGTCACCGCTGGCGCGAACTGCTGCAGCAACCACACCACCCCGTTGATGATCATGATGCGCTGCACCATTGGGGTGAGACCGGGGCCGAAACCGCCTCCGGAGGGGCCTTGTCGGTTGTACACGGCGCTCCTTTCGGACGCGCTTATCCTACGGAATCCCCGGATCGTCCGCCCGGTGGCCGGCCCGGCGTGCCGCGTGGTGGAGCGCCACGATCGTCTTCGCGTCCAGGATCTCGCCCCGCTCGATCATGGCCAAGGCCTCGCCCAGCTCGATGTCCCGCACCTCGATCCATTCGTTCTGCTCCCGCTCGGGAGCGCCCGGTTCCAGGTCCCAGGCACAGAACAGGTGGATCAGCTCGTCCGTGAAGCCCGGGGTGGTCAGGATCGAGCCGGTTCGTTCGATGCGCGCGGCGCGGTAGCCGGTCTCTTCGGCAAGCTCGCGGGCCGCGCAGGCCTCGGGCGCCTCGCCCGGCTCGAGCTTGCCGGCCGGCACCTCCCACAGCACCTGTCCGGGTGCAAAGCGGTACTGGCGGATCAATACTACGCGCTCCTCGTCCAGGAATGGCACCACCGCGGCTGCGCCGGGGTGTCGGATCACCTCGAGCGTGAAGCGGTGTCCCGACGGCAGCTCGATGTCGTGCAGGGCGAAGCTGCCGACGGATCCCTCGTGGAGGATCCGGCGGCCGTGTTCGCGCACGCGCCGCGGGTCGAGTGCCATCGACGGAGAGTAGCCTAGACTCCGGCGATGGAGCAGCTGCGCGAGCGCTACGATTCGTATCGGGAAGCCCGCGAGCGCGAGCTGCTGCGCGTCCATGCCGGGTACGCCGAGACGCCGGCACTCGACGAGATCGAC
Source organism: uncultured Gammaproteobacteria bacterium (assembly GCA_964194645.1). Lineage (GTDB taxonomy): Bacteria > Myxococcota_A > UBA9160 > SZUA-336 > SZUA-336 > CAXMNF01. Next base: position 1,907 of record CAXMNF010000196.1, on the reverse strand, counting down.
GATCGGTTCGGGGACCTGACTGCGGGCGAGCCGCTCGAGGCGTTGCGCGCGCAGCGCGACGCGCGCCGCCTGGCCGGCGAGCGCGAGGCCGACGACCGCCTGATCGCGCTAGTCGAGGACGCCGTGCTCGCGGCGCGCAGCTGGAGGCTCGGCCGCGAGCTGCGCGCGAGCGGCGCACACCTGGAGCCGCGCGCCGCCGACGAGCTGCGCGAGGAGCGCTTCGCCCTGCTCGGCGACGCGCGCCGCAAGCTTGGCTACGAGCACGGGCGCGCGCGCTGTGCGGCGCGCCACCCGGAGGTCGACGTCGATGCCTGGGCGCGCGGCGCGGCGCGCCTGCTCGAGGCGACCGAGCCGGCCTATCGCGACCGGATCGGTTCGCTGCTCGCCCGCGCGCGCGCTGATCCAGAGCCCGCGCGTCCCGAAGACCTGTTGCAGATGCTGCGCAAGAGCGGCTCCGACCGCTTCTTCGACGCCGCGCGCCGGCTCGCGTGCCTGGATCACCTTACGGCCGGCCTGGGTCTCGCGCTCGAACGCTCGCCGGGCGTGTCGCTCGACTGTGAGCCGCGGGCGGGTCGCGCCGCGGCTGCGCAGAGCTTCTACCCGCGATTGCCCGGCGAGATCGTGGTCTCGGCGGCGCCGGCGGGGGGCGTGGCCGCCTACGCGGACTTCTTTGCGGCCGCGGGTCGCGCGCACGCCGCTGCACACGTCTCGTCGGAGCTCCCGGTCGAGCGGCGCCGCGGCCTCGACCCGGCGTGCGCCCACGGCTGGGGCTGGCTCCTGTCCGAGCGGCTCGACGACCCCGCCTGGATCGCCAGCGGCCCCGGCCAGGCCCGCGCCGACGAAGCAGGGCACGAGGCGAGCCTGCGCCGGCTCTTCACGTTGCGCGAGCTGGCGGGACGGCTCTGCTTCGAGCAGATCCTGTCCCTGGTCCCAGGCGGCGACGATCCCCACCGGCTGGCCGATCGCTGGGCCGAGCTGCGCGCCGGCGCGCTCGGCGTCCCGGCGACCCCGGACGGCTACCTGGCGGCTTGCGATGCCGAGCTGCCGAGCCTGCACGAGCTGCGCGGGCGAGCCTTTGCGTTGCAGCTCGCCGAGTGGCTGCGCGAACGCTACGGCCGCACCTTCTGGAAGGAGCGGCGCGCCGGCGCGCTGCTCCAGGAGCTGTGGCACACGGGATCGACCTATACCGCCGAGGCTGTCGCCGCCGAGTTGGGCTTCGCACCGCTCGACCCCGAGCACCTGATCGGCGGCGCGCTGCGCCTCGCCTGATACCTTCTGGCGCATGGCCGTCTGGAAGGAACAAGCCACCACGATCCCGCTGCCCGGCGAGGACCTGGTCCTCGAAGGGGTCTGGCAGGCGGGTGGGCGTGGTGGGGCGGTGATCGCGCCGCCACACCCCGAGTTCGGCGGCAGCCTCGAGAACCCGGTCGTGAACGAGATCGCGTACGGGCTGCACAAGGCCGACACGCCCTCGCTGCGCTTCAACTGGCGGGGCGTGGGCGGCAGCCAGGGCGCGATCACCGGCGCGCCCGAGGCGGCGGACCTCGACTACCGCGCCGCGCTCGAGCAGATCGCCGAGACGACCGGCCGCCCGATCTTCGCCTGCGGCTACTCCTTCGGCGCCGCGGCCGCGCTGCGCGTGGCGCTCGCCGACCCGCGCATCGAGCGGGTGGTCATCGTGGCGCCTCTCGTAGCGATGCTGGCCGACGTGCCGCTCGAGGACCTCGAACGCCCCTTGCACGTGATCGTAGGGGCACGCGACGAGTTCTCGCCCGCTGCCGAGTTGTCGGGGCGGCTCGCCGAGCTGCCGACGGCTCAGCTCGAAGTGCTGCCGGGCATCGACCACTTCTTCATGAGCGGCGGTCTCGCGCAGATCGCCGAGTTCGTGCGCAGCGCCGCGGACGCGT
>CAXMNF010000195.1:0-7142 GCA_964194645.1 uncultured Gammaproteobacteria bacterium | reverse complement strand
CTCGCCGATCTCCGTGTCGTTGTTCGCACTCACGGTTCCGACCTGCGCGATCTCGTTGCGCCCCCGCGTCGGCGTGGACAGGTCCTTGAGCTTGGCCACGATCGCCTCGACGGCCTTGTCGATGCCGCGCTTCAGCTCGATCGGGCTGTGGCCCGCGGCCACCATCTTCAGGCCCTCGCGGAAGATCGCCTGCGCGATCACCGTGGCGGTTGTGGTGCCGTCGCCGGCCACGTCGGAGGTCTTCGAAGCCACCTCCTTGACCATCTGCGCGCCCATGTTCTCGAACTTGTCCTCGAGCTCGATCTCCTTGGCCACCGTGACGCCGTCCTTGGTGACGACCGGCGAGCCGAAGCTCTTCTCGAGGATGACGTTGCGGCCCCTGGGGCCCAGCGTGACCTTGACGGCGTTCGCCATCGTGTTCACGCCGCGCAGGATCGCGTCCGTGGCTGCCTGTTCGAACTTGATGATCTTCGCGGCCATCTACTTGCCTTTCTTCTCTTCGAGGATCGCGAGGATGTCGTCCTCGCGAAGGATCACGTACTCGTCGCCATCCAGGGTCACGTCGTTACCCGCGTACTTGCCGAAGAGCACCTGGTCCCCGGGCTTCACGTCGAGCGCCGTGATGCCCCCGTCGTCGCGGGGCTTGCCCTTGCCGACGGCGATGACGACGCCTCCCTGGGGCTTCTCCTTGGCCGTGTCCGGGATGATGATCCCGCCAGCCGTCTTTTCTTCCTCTTCAGTCCTGCGGGCCAGGACCCGGTCCTGGAGCGGTCGGATCTTCACCTTCGCATCTCCCATCCTTTTGAGAACGCTTGTAATTTCAGGGACTTGCGTCAGCCGCCTGACGGGTTCCAGAGTGCGTTGGCAGTCTCGCGAGGAGAGTGCCAGCGCGTTGTGGCGGAATCTAAGGTTCCGATTTCGAAAGTCAAACCCCGGCGCCGCCGGTCCGGGGGTCAGGGGTGCAGGCGACCCATCAGGCGCGGGAAGGGGATGGTCTCGCGCAGGTGGTGGACCCCGCAGAGCCACGCCAGCGTGCGTTCCAGGCCGAGGCCGAAGCCGGCGTGGGGGACGCTGCCGTAGCGGCGCAGGTCCCGGTACCACTCGAGCGGACCAGGTTCCACGTCCTTCTCGAGCATCTGTGCATCGAGGGTCTCCAAGCGGTCCTCGCGCACGCTGCCGCCCACGATCTCGCCGTACCCCTCCGGAGCGAGGATGTCCATGTTGAGAGCCACGCTCGGGTCGGCGGGGTCGCGCTTCATGTAGAAGGGCTTGATCGCAGCCGGATAGCGGTCGATCACCAGCGGGCGGTCGAACTCCCTGGCCAGCGCGGTCTCCTCGTCGCCGCCGAAGTCCTCGCCGTGGCGTACCGCCTGGCCCGCGGCCTGGAGCCGCTCGACCGCCTCGCTGTAAGAGAGCCGGGGGAAGGGAGGACGCACGGCCTCGAGCGGCGCCGGGTCGCGCTCCAAGGCCTCGAGCTCGGGCCGGCAGCGTTCCAGCACGCGCGCGGCCATGGCCGTGATCAGCCCCTCGGCCAGCGCGACGTTGCCCTCGTGGCCCAAGAAGGCAGCTTCCGGCTCGATCATCCAGAATTCCATCAGGTGTCGCCGGGTCTTCGACTTCTCGGCGCGGAACGTGGGACCGAAGGTGTACACCCGTCCGAAGGCCGCGGCGCCGGCCTCGGCGTAGAGCTGACCGCTCTGCGCGAGGTAGGCCTTCTGGCCGAAGTAGTCGGTCTCGAAGAGCGTCGTCGTGCCCTCGCAGGCGGCGGGCGTGAGGATCGGCGTGTCGAGCCGCAGAAAACGCTGGGCGTGCAGGTGCTCGTGGACCGCTTGCTCGACCTCGGCGCGGATCCGCAGGATCGCGTGCGGCCGGCGCGAGCGCAGCCACAGGTGGCGGTGCTCGAGCAGGAAGGCGACGCCGTGCTCCTTCGGCGTGATCGGGTAGTCGATCGCGTCGTGCAGGATCGCGAGGCCATCGACCTGCAGCTCGAAGCCGCCGCGCGCGCGAGGCTCGGCCGCCACTGTTCCCGTGAGTTCCAGTGACGACTCCTGTCCACAGGCACCCGCGCTCTCGAAGAGCTTCTCGCCGAGGTCCGCCTTCGACGCCACGCACTGCACGAGTCCGCTGCCGTCGCGCAGCTCCAGGAAGTGCAGCTTCTTGCTCGAGCGCCGGTTGTACAGCCAGCCGAGCAAGCGCACGCGCTGGTCCACGTGTTCGCCCAGCGCCTCGATCCGGACGGACGGTGCCTCTTCCTTGCTCATCGCTCCCCTCCTGCGCGCGCTAGGCGCCCCGGGCCGCCAGGTCCCACAGGCCACGGCCAGTCCGCCGTGCAGGCGGGCCTCGTATTGATTTTCGCTCTTCTTTCGAATACGTTCATTCGCGCCCGAGGCCTTGTTTCCTGACAGTCGGTACCGGCCCTGCGGTAGAGTTGTGCAAGAGCGGTCGTCAGCGGTCGACAGGGCTCGATTTCTGGAAGCGAAGCGTCGGGTCCTTGCGAGCTTCTCAGGGGGGAACCATGCACCTCACCAAACGCCAGAAAGAGATCTTGGATTTCATCCGAGAGTACCTGCAGTCCGAAGGGTACGCTCCGAGTCTCGAGGAAATCGGGGCCCGGTTCGGGCTGTCCTCGGTCGCCACCGTGCACAAGCACGTGCAGAATCTCGTCGAGAAGGGGCTGCTGCGAAAGGCTTGGAATCGCAGCCGATCGATCGAGCTGGTCGATTCCGACGGTGCGGGCGCGGTCGAGGTTCTCCTGTACGGCAGCGTAGCCGCGGGCGCGCCGATCGAGGCGGTCGCCACCAGCGACACCATCTCGGTGCCCGCCGAGATGGTGGGACGCAAGGAGTGCTACGCCCTGCGGGTCCAGGGTGACTCGATGATCGACGATCACATCGTGGATGGCGACGTGGTCCTGCTCGAGTCGCGCAAGCAGCCCCAGAATGGCGAGACGGTGGTGGCTCTGGTGCGCCGCGAGGAGGTCACCCTGAAGCGCTTCCGGCTCGACGGACCCACCGTGACCCTGATCCCGGCCAACCCGCGCCTCGAGCCCATGCAGTTCCCGGCCGAGGACATCGAGGTTCAGGGCGTGGTGGTCGGGCTCCTGCGACACTACTAGGCGTCACCCCGCCGGCGCCGGGCCCTCGCCGACGCTGCTATGCTGTGTGGGATGCTGCTGACACGCCGCATGGAGTTCTCCTCGTCGCATCGCCTCTGGCGGGGCGAGTGGGACGACGCCCGAAATCACGCCGTATTCGGCCGGCACGCCGGCCCTGTCTCGCACGGGCACAACTACGAGCTCGAGGTGACGGTGGATGGCTCGGTCGATGGCGAGACCGGCATGGTGATCGATCTGAAGCGGCTCAAGGACGTGATGGATGCGGAGATCGGCGAGCGCTTCGACCACCGCGACCTGAACGATGACACGGGCTTGTTCGAGCGGCAGCAGCCTACCGCGGAGGTCTTCGCGGGGGTGATCTTCGGGTTGCTCGACCGCGCACTGCCCGACGGCATGCTCAGCTACGTCACGCTCCGGCCGACACCCGACTACGAGGTGGAGGCCCGCCGGTGATCCGCCTGACCCGCCGCTATCCGTTCAGCGCCGCCCACGTGTTGGCGCGGCCCGACTGGAGCGAAGCGCGCAACCGCGATGTCTACGGCAAGTGTGCCAACCCGTCGGGCCACGGGCATAACTACGTGCTCGAGGTGACGGTGCGCGGCGCACTCGATCCCGAGAGCGGCAGGCTCGTGCCGATCGAGCGCATGGACGCGCTCGTGCAGCGTCGCGTGATCGAGCCGCTCGATCACCGCTTCCTGAACAGGGACGTGCCCGAGTTCAAGAGCGAGGTGCCGACCGCCGAGAACATCGCGCGCTACGCGTGGCGCGCACTCAAGGGCGAGTTGGCGCCCGCCGTCCTGGACCGTGTGCGCCTCGTCGAAACCGCAAACAACTCCGTCGAATACAGCGAAGAAGGTGAGCGCTCATGACCTCCCTGGAAGGACTGATCGAGGCCGTGCTCAAGGAACTCGGCGAGGACCCGTCCCGCGCAGGGCTGCAGCGCACCCCGGCGCGGGTCAGCGGGGCGCTCCAATTCCTGACCCAGGGCTATCAGCAAGATCCCCTGATGCTGCTCAACGAAGCGGTCTTCGAAGAGGACTGCAACGAGATGGTGATCGTGAAGGACATCGACTTCTACAGCCTCTGCGAGCACCACATGCTGCCCTTCTTCGGGCGCGTCCACGTCGCCTACGTGCCCGACGGCCGCATCGTCGGCCTGTCGAAGCTGGCCCGCCTGGTCGAGATGTTCTCGCGCCGCCTCCAGGTGCAGGAGCGCTTCACGAACCAGGTAGCGGCCGCCATCCAGAAGGTCCTGCGGCCCCGTGGGGTCGGCGTCGTGATGGAGGGCCAGCACCTGTGCATGATGATGCGGGGCGTCCAGAAGCAGAACTCGCATGCCATCACCAGTGCCATGCTGGGCGAGTTCGAGAGCGACTCCAAGACGCGCTCCGAGTTCATGCAGCTGATCCGCCATCGCAGCGCCCTTCAATAGGTTTTCACGCCCTGATCGCGAATTCCGGCGTGCCGGGCTGCGTCAGAGGGCCGGGGGTGCGGATCCAGCCTTGGAGAGGTGCTCCGGGCCCGGGGCCCACGGGCCGCACAGAGCCGGAACCGGCCTTGCGTCCGATGCCATAAGAGGCTGAAAAATCTAGACTTTTCAACCGGCAATTTTTGTTGACACAAGTGCTAAAGTCCCGTACGGTGCGGGCCGAAAAGTCAGCAGGCCCGATTCGTCTTTCCGAACGCCCCCCTCCAAGCGCCGGACTAACGGCAAAGTGGAGTGGCCGCGGTGTATCTTTTTGTTCTGAGCGATTGACACGATGCGTCGAAGCTTGGGAACAGCCGCGGCGGGCAGACCGTCGCCAGAGGCCGGCGGGCGGAGAATGACATGACGACCAAGACTAAAGAGAACCAGAACGTCGACCCCGACGAGGAAGTTGCGCGCAACCGCAACACCCTCCTCTCCTACTTCAACGACATCGCGAGCATCCCGACCCTGACCAAGGAAGAGGAGGTGATGCTGGCGAAGGAAATGGAGTCGGCCACCTTCGACATGCGCACGGGCATCCTGGCGGTGCCGTTCACCTGGCAGGAGGCCGTGCGGATCTGGCGCGGGCTCCAAGCGGAGAACCGCGTGACCGCGAAGATGTCCGAGGCGTACGGCTCGGGCACGCCGGACGGAGAGGAGCGCGGCGAGCGCCTGGACAAATCGCTGAAGCGCGTCGAGACGCTGCTCGCGCGCTACCAGGAGGCGGTCCAGGAGAAGGCGCAAGACAAGGCGGACAAGGCGACGAAGAGCATCCAGCGTGCGCTGCGCGAGGCGGACCTGTCCATGCAGATCTTCGAGCGCGTGCGGCGCAAGCTGCGCAGCGCTCGCGACACGATGGTCGAGTTCGACCTGCAGGTCGAGGATCTGCGCTCGCCCAAGCGCGCACCGCGCTCGGCCGCGGGCAAGGTGCAGCGCGACAAGGAGGTGCGTGTCGCGCGCAAGCAGTTGCGCGAGGTCGAGAGCCTGGTCGGTATGAAATCGGCGGATTACATCGAAGTGATGGACCGCGTGGATCTCGCCTACGACCGGCTCATGCACCACAAGAACAGGTTCGTGCAGCACAACCTGAAGCTCGTGATCGCCATTGCGAAGGACTACCGGAACATGGGCATCGCCTTCCAGGATCTGATCCAGGAAGGAAACCTCGGTCTGATTCGCGCCGTCGAGAAGTTCGACTACCGGCGCGGCCACAAGTTCTCGACGTACGCCCTGTGGTGGATCCGTCAGGCGCTGATCCGCGCGATCCAGAACCAGTCGCGCACGATCCGTATCCCGAGCCACATGCACGACACCCTGCTCAAGTACTACCGCTCGTACAACGCGCTGGCCAAGCGGCTGGGCCGCGAGCCGAAGACGTCCGAGCTGGCACAGGAGTTGAAGATCTCGGTGGAGCAGACCGAGCGGCTGCAGAAGATGACGCGCGAGCCGGTGTCGCTCGAGACGCAGGTCAAGGGAACTGATTCGAAGGTGCTGAAGGACTTCGTGAAGGACCCGACGACCGCGTCCCCGCTCGAGGGGCTGGACCGCGTGCGGCTCGAGATCGCCACTGAGGACTCGATCGCTCAGCTGAACGAGCGCGAGCGGAACATCCTGCGCTGGCGCTTTGGCATGAAGGGCGAGCAGGACCACACGCTCGAGGAGATCGGCGAGAAGCTCGGCTTGTCGCGGGAGCGCGTGCGCCAGCTCGAGGCTCGCGCGATCGAGAAGCTGCGCCACTCCTCGAAGCAGCGACTGCTGGAGGCCTTCGCAGACCTCTAGCGCGCCGCAGGTCGGTGGCCGCGTTTCCTGGGGCCCTCCGCCTTCGGGTGGGGGGCCCTTCTCTGTGTGGCGTCCCCAGAACGCGCCGGCGTCTCCATTTCTTTCGCCAGCAGGGAGACGCACCGCAGGCGCAACTCAACATCAAAGTTCTTGGAATTTGCGAATTTTGCAGGGTTGAGTCGAGGTCTGTCGGGCTCAATATGGGGTTTCTCCCCGCGAAATCGCAGATTCCCCCTTGTCATTTGGTGTCAGCCGGGGCTGTAATACCCCGCAGCCGGGCACGAGTGTGCCTCTGGCCTTGCCGAGTGAAGCGACACCTTTGGGTGTTCGGAGACACTTAGTTCTCAGGCCGTGCCGCGTACGACTGCGGACTGGCTTGGGCGACGGAAGCTTCTGGAGCGTTCAAGATTGGGAGGGGGAGATGGTCGCGATTAGGATTCTGTCACTGCTGCTGGCGCTGGCGCTCGGCGCCGGGTTGGCATCCGATGCGAACGCCGGGAAGCTCATCCCGTACGAGACGCGGAATGAGGCTGACCCGAACGGACATGTCGACACCGGCGTCACGGCCGCGACCGGCCTCTGCGGCAACACCAGTACGGGTGTTTCGCCCACTCCAGGTTGCTTCACCCGCTTCGGCGCGTTGTGCAGCGCGCAGCCGAACACGGTGTGCGACCTGGCTCTGGTGCCGGCCGGACGTTGCACCAAGGGATCGGGTTCTTGCGTCTGGCCCCAGAACGGCGGCCACTGCGAAGAGGACCCGAACGTCGCCTGCGTGACGAA
>CAXMNF010000194.1:0-12234 GCA_964194645.1 uncultured Gammaproteobacteria bacterium | reverse complement strand
CTCGAGCACCCCCTCCACTCCGACCCAGTAGCGCCCCGGGGCGAAGCCGCGGAAGTGGGTCTCGCGCGCCACCAGGTGGTGTTCCGTGCGCGTGGAGGCGGCGTCCTGCGGGCGCGTCCGTTCAGCAGGCGGCCGGCGCCGAAGCGCGCTCTTTCGCGAGCCAATCTGCACACTGAAGGTGCCGCGCAGCTCGGCCGGATAGTCGAGGCACACCACCAGATCGCCGGGCCGGCGCGCGAGGCGCAGCAGTCCAAACAGGATTCCGAGGCCGACGATCAGCCCCACCCCGACGCGCAGACCGACTGGGTCGGTGGCGAAGTCGAGGACCGGATCCAGGTACGGCCGCCAGCGCGCGGGCACGCGGTCCAACAAGCGGCGGGACAGCTGTTCGGCGTGTTCCACCCAGAACCGTTCGACCCACTCGACTGTGCCCGGCCCCGGTGGTGGGCCGGCGGGCGCTGGCGCGGATGCCTGCGCGCGCGGCGCCTCTGGCGCGCCGGTGCCGTCGCCCGCCGCGGGGTACGCGACGAGCCATGAGAGCGCCGCGGCTGCCAGAGCCGCGGCCAGCCGTAGCGGGATGCGCAACACGTCACGGACTACTTCGGAAGGGCGATTCTTGCGGTTGAGTGCCCGCGGCGACTCAGGCCGGCGGCAGCAACTGGCCCAGGTTGCTGGGCCCTTCGAGCGGCGCACGCGCCGCGACGGCGGCGTAGTCGCGCGCGTGCGTGTCTGGCAAGGTGCGGAACACGCGATCCCAGAAGCGCGTGCTCACGCCGTAGTAGGCCTGAGGGTTGCGGTAGTGATGCGCCAGGTGGTGACAGCGCAGCAGCCGCTGCCGCGCGCCGCGTGGCTCGCGGAAATGGATGCGCCAGTGGACGTACTCGTAGCGGAGGAAGCCGGCCAGGAGTCCAGCTGCGGCCGCAATGGCGCGCTCGGCACCGACGGCGCTCCAGAGCAAGGCCAGGCCCAGACCCGCGGCGGGGAGCCATGCGAGCGGCGAGGTAAAGACCCGATGCGGATCCGCGTGGTGCGCCCAGTGGAGCGGCGAGACCGGGGTGCGCAAGCCGTGCGCGAGCACGCCGTGGATTCCGTACTCGACGAGCGGCCAGGCCAGCCAGCCGGCGGCGAGCCACAGCAGCAGCGACACGGCCTCGCTCATTGCCAGCCAGTGTACCTAATGGCGCGCGGTCGGCGGCAGCATGAACGGCCGACCCTCGGCGGCGAAGGGTCCGCGCACCATGAACACCCCTTCGGCCTCGGGGACGGGCAGCGCAACGCCATCGATTTCGAACTTGTCGGGACTGAAGCAGAGCAGCACCTCGGCCGCCGGTCCCGGCAACTCGCTCAAGAGTTCGTCCAGCGTCGGGAGCCGCGGGGAAACCACGTCGCGAAGCACGAGCCGCTCGCCCTCGCGGCCGAGCACCACGACCAGATCGAGCCGCTCGGACAGCCAGATGCCTCCGTGTGCCTGGTTGAACTTGAAGACGTCCCTCTCGCCAACCACGCTCACCACGTCCGAGAGCGGCGTGCGCGTCTCGAGGAGTCGCTCGAGCCGCGCCAGGTCGGCCGCGTCGCCGAGTTCCAGCGGGCGCAGGTCGCCCGACGCCGGGCCGATCGCCCGGCGCAGCAGGAAGGCGCTCTCGGGCACCACGCGAAAGCCGAACGGCTCGTACAGGAAGGGATCCTCGGTAGACAGGACCAGGGTCGCCCAGCGCTCGTCACACCAGGGCAGCACCTCATCCATGAGACGCCGGTACAGGCCCTGGCGCCGGCGTTCCTGCAGCGTGCACACCGCATGGATGCCGCCGACGCGCAGCTCCCGGCCCTGCACCCACAAGGGATCCTCGAGCACCCCCACGTGGGCGAGCACGCGTCCTTCCTCGACGATCGCGAAGGGCGTCGAGCAGGATTCCCAGCGCCAGTTCAAGCGCTCGGCCCGCACGCGCTGTTCGGCTAGCTCCGGACGCCAGGTGGCGAGCAGCTCGAAGACGCGATCGCAGAGCGCCGGGTCCTCGGCGTAGGAACGCCGGTACGGCACGGAGCTTGCCCTAGGCCGCCTCGCGCAGCGCGTAGCGGATCGGCATGTGCTTCACCCCACCCAGGAAGCTCGAGCGCAGCCGCTCGACCGACCCGGCCAGCTCCACGTGGTCGAGGCGCTCGGCCAGGTGGCGGAACATCACGCGGAGCTCCAGGCGCGCCACATTGGCACCCAGGCAGAAGTGCTCGCCAATGCCAAAGGCCAGGTGCGGGTTCGGATCACGATCGATACGGAACGTGAACGGATCCTCGAAGATGTCCTCGTCGCGGTTCGCCGACGGGTAGAACAGGCAGAATGCCTGTCCGGCTCGGATCTTCTGGCCGCGGATTTCTACGTCCTCGATGGCCGTCCGGCAGAACTGGATCACTGGGGTGGTCCAACGGACGATCTCCTCGACGGCCTTCGGCACCAGAGAGGGATCGCGCCGCAGCTTCTCGAGCTCGCCCGGGTGCTCGATCAGCGCCAGCAGGCCGCCGCTCGTCGCGTTGCGCGTGGTCTCGTTTCCGGCGATCACGATCAAGTTGAAGTACGCGATCAGGTTCTCGAAGGGCAGCGGCTCGCCGTCGATCTCGACATTGCCCAGGACGCTCAGCAGATCGTCCTTGGGCGAGCGGCGCCGCTCCTCGATCATGTCCGTGAAGTACGACAGCATGCCCATGCGCGCGCGTTCCGAGGTCTCGTCGGCCGTCTCGCCCTCGCGCCGGTACTCGGGATCGCCCGAGCCGATCATCTCGTTGGTCCACTGGAACATCAGCTTCCAGTCGCTGCGTGGCACGCCGAGCATGTCTGCGATCACGGCGAGCGGCAGAATCGACGACACCTTCTCGACGAAGTCGATCTCGGCCGTCGCGCCGTCCGTAACGATCTCATCGAGGATGTCGCGGGCGATCCGGTCGATGTCGCCGTGCATGGCACGCAGCGCGCGCGGGGTGAAGCGGCTCGAGATCAGTCGCCGGTACTGCGCGTGCTGCGGCGGGTCCATGATCAACAGGTGGCGGCCGAACTCGTCGGGCCGCTCGTCCTCTGTCTGGCCGGGATCCGGCGGGAAGACAGCCAGGCGCGGGCCGTTCTGGAAGCGACGCGGCTGCTTCGAAAGCGTGACGATGTCCTCGTGCTTCGTGACGGCCCAGAACGGCATGCCGTTGGTCCGGTCGTACCAGTAGATCGGGGCCTCGCGGCGCAAGAGCGCCCACTCCTCGTGCGGGTAGCCGTTCCGGGCGTAGTGGTCGGGGCCGATGATGTCGATCGTGTCGATGCTGAGCGAGCTCATGCTGTTCCTCCGCCCCTTCCCGCCGGTAGCCTAGCCGAGCCACGGCGCTTGTGTTCCCCCGCCCGCTTCGATATTGTTAGACCAACTGGTCGAACCACCTGGTCTAAGTCATGCCCCGTCCTCGCTTCGAGAGCCTGGAGCCCGATCGTCGCGCCGCCATCCTGGATGCGGCCGCAGCCGAGCTGGCCGGGGCTGGCTTCGAGGGCAGCTCCTACAACCGCATCATCGCGCGGGCCGGCGTCAGCAAGGGCGCCATGTACTACTACTTCGACGGCAAGGAAGACCTGGTCCTCACCACGCTCCTGGACGCCGTCGAACGGGCGCGCCGCGTGCTCGGCGAGCCGCCGCCCTTCGAGGACGCGCACGGCTTTTGGGACTCGCTGGGCGAGCTCTACGAGCGGGCGGTCGGCTTCGTGGCCGCAGAGCCGACCATGGCGGGGCTCCTGCAGAGTGTGTTCACCCGCCCCGTGCCGACGAGTCTGGGCCAGGCGGTGGCGCACCATGTTGCCCAGCTGGAGCGCTGGCTGTGCGGCTTCCTGGAGCAGGGCCGCGCCGTCGGTGCGGTGCGCGACGACCTGTCGACGTCGCTGCTGGCGCGCCTGCTCACGGCTCTGGGCGACGTGACCGACCGCTGGTTTCTCGCGCACTGGGACGACCTCGGTCCCGAGGACCTGGCAGAGTATCCGCGCCGTACGCTGGAGCTCCACGTGCGCGTCGCGGCGCCGCTCGAGCTGGTGCTCGAGCGCGAGAGGAGGAACGGATGATCCCGAACCAATGGTATCCGCTGCTCGAAGCGCACCGGGTCAAGCGCAAGCCGATCGGCGTGCGCCGGCTGGGCGAACGGCTGGTCCTGTGGCGCGGCGCGGACGGAGCCATGGTCTGCATGACCGACCGCTGTCCGCACCGCGGCGTCGCCCTGTCGCGCGGCCGGGTGCGCGACGGCACGCTCGAGTGCGGCTACCACGGTTTCCGCTTCAGGCCCGATGGCGCCTGCGTGCTCATGCCCTGCGAGGGCCCGGACGCGCGCATCCCCGCGGGAATACGCGCCACCCCGCGAACGGTACGCGAGGCCTACGGGTTGATCTGGCTGTACTGGGGCGAGCCCTGCGAGCGTCTGCCCGAGATCCCCTGGTTCCCGGAGTTCGGCGAGCGTCGGCGAGGCACCTGCAGTACGTCGTTCGACTGGCCGCAGAACTACTCACGCACGCTCGAGACGAACTTCGACATCCACCACACACCCTGGCTGCACGGCTCGATCGTGCCGACGGGCGCCCGAGTCGATCCGTTCGAGGTCGAGACGAAAGACGATCAGATCCGCTGTCGGGGGGTGCTGCGCCGCGAGGGACGCACCCGGGGCATGCCTTTCCGCATCGAGTTCCGCGCGCCGAGCGTCACCTTGATCGAGCTCACGCCCAAGCTCCGGCTGATCAGCGCAGACTGCCCGATCGACGATCAGAACACCTGGCGCTTCGCGCGCTACTACTCCGACTACCTGCCCGGCTTCGATCGGGTGATCTCGTGGCTCGGAATCTGGCTGGAGCTGCGCATCGTACAATCGCGGCAGGATCTTCCGATGGTGGCGACCCAGGAGCCGCGCCTTCCGGACCAGCACCGGGATCCCCTGGTGCACGCCGATGCCGGCATCGCGGCCTATCTGAAGCTGCGCCGCAGGCTCCTCGCCGGATGATCCGAAGCTGCGCGTAACGCTGATGGCGCTCCCGCGCCACGCTGCGCGGCGCCGTCGGCTAGTCTCTGCGCGCATGCTCGACACGCTGCACCCGGTCCAGACGCCCGAGGGCGTGGACCTGAACCTGCGCGCCGCCGGGCCCGTGCCGCGCGCGCTCGCCTGGGGGGTCGACGCGCTTCTGCGCGCGGCCTTGCTCGCCGCAGCCGGCCTGGGCCTGCTGGCATTCGGCGCCGCGGGCATGGGCGTGCTGTTCATCGTGACCTTCCTCGTGTGGTGGTTCTACCCGGTGCTGTTCGAGGTGCTGGGACGCGGCGCCACGCCGGGCAAGCGCGTGATGGGGCTCGAGGTGGTGCACGAGGACGGCACCCCGGTCGGTTGGCCCGCGTCGCTGCTGCGCAACCTGTTGCGCGTGGTCGACTTCCTGCCCTTCCTCTATGTGGCCGGTCTGTGCACGATGCTGATCGACGCGAGCTTCCGCCGGCTGGGCGACCTGGCAGCGGGCACCTTGGTGGTCTACGCCGAGCGTGTTCACGCGGCGTCGGCCGAGGTGCCCAGCGTAGCGCCGCTCGCGCCGCCGATCCCGCTGACCTTGGACGAACAGCGAGCCGTGATCGCCTTCGCCGAGCGCGCGCCCTTCCTGTCGCCGGCCCGCGTGGCCGAGCTGGCGGCGATTGCCGAGCCCCTCGCCGAGAATCGCGCGGACGCGGTCGAGCGGTTGATGCGCATGGCCGCCTGGCTGGTGGGCCGAACCGGCTGATGCGGCGGACCGTCCGGTGAAGCAGCAGCAGTTCGAGCAGCGCGGCCGTCCGCGTTGGCAGGAGTTCGAGGCGCTGCTCGGGCGTCTCGAGGCCGGCGGGCGCAGCGAGGCGCCAGACTACCCGTTCCGCTACCGCCGCATCTGCCAGGACCTGGCTCTGGCGCGCGACCGGCGCTTCTCGCGCAGTCTGGTCGAGCAGCTGAACGACCTGGCGCTGCGCGGCCACCGCAGCCTGTACCGCGCGCGGCGCGGCAGCCTGCGCGAGCTCGGCGCCTTCGTGGGGCGCGACTTCCCGCGCGCCGTGCGGGCCGAATGGCGGCTGGTGCTGTTCGTGACCCTGCTCTTCTACGGAAGCGCCGGCGTACTCGCGGGCGCCGTGCAGTTCGAGCCCGAGCTGGTCTACAGCTTCCTCGAGCCGGGCAGCGTCGCGCAGCTGGAAGAGATGTACGACCCCGCCGGCGCGCGGGTCGGGGTCGCCCCGGACGCGCAGGAAGACCTGGCGCGCTTCGGTTACTACATCTGGAACAACGTATCGATCGCGTTCCGCACCTTCGCGGCCGGGCTGCTGTTCGGGGCCGGCACCTTGTTCATCGTGACGTTCAACGCGGTCTACCTTGGGCTCGTGCTCGGCCACCTGACGCAGATCGGGTTCGGCGAGCCGATCCGCACCTTCGTGATCGCGCACGGCGCCTTCGAGCTCACGGCAATCCTGTTCTGCGGAGTCGCCGGCATGCGGCTCGGCCTCTCGCTGCTCTCGCCGGGGGGCAGGAGCCGCCGGCTCGCGCTGCGCGAAGACGCGCACCGCGCCCTGCCCCTGGTCTACGGCTCCGCGCTGATGTTGCTCCTGGCTGCGGCCATCGAGGCCTTCTGGTCGCCGCTGCCGCTGGCCGCGTCCGTCAAGTACGGAGTCGGTGCAGTTCTCTGGACCTTGCTGCTGCTCTACCTGTTGCTCGCCGGGAGGCCGCGTGCCAACTGAACCGAACGCCGGCAAAGCCGTGGCCGAGCGCATCGCCGTGGCGCTGCGCCCCCGCGACGGATGGGAGGCGATCGACCTGGGCTTCCGCATGGTGCGCGCCTGGTGGCGGCCACTCTTTACTGCTTGGCTCGCGATCGTCTTGCCGCTGGCGCTCGCCATCCAGGCATCACTTGTCGAGTCTCCCTGGCTGGCCCTGCTGGTGATCTGGTGGCTGAAACCGCTCTACGACCGCGTCGCGTTGTTCGTGCTGAGCGAGGCGCTGTTCGGCGAGGCGCCCAATCTGCGGGCCGTCGTACGCGCGCTGCCGGAACTGCTCCGCACGCGCTTGCTCGCGTCGCTCACCTGGCTGCGCTTGTCGCCGCTGCGCTCCCTGCAGCTTCCAGTGGTGCAGCTCGAGCGGCTGCGCGGCCCCGCTCGGAGCGAGCGAACCCGGTTGCTCATCGGGCGCGATTCGCGCCTGGCCGTGGGACTGCACGTGGTCTGCCTGCACTTCGAACTCGTGCTGCTGATCGGCCTGCTGCAGTCCCTCGAGCTGTTCGCACCGCAGGCGCCGGGCGTGGGCAATCTGGCGAGCCTGCTGGGAGAGACCGCACCGGAGGGCGCATCTTGGACGGTCGCCGCCTACCTCGTGGCCCTGTCGATCGTGGAGCCTCTGTACGTGGCAGGTGGCTTTGGCCTGTACATCAACCGGCGCGTCTACCTGGAGGGCTGGGACATCGATCTGATGTTTCGTCGGCTGGCGCAGCGGCGGCCGCGCAACGGGACGGCTGCGGCCGCCGGAATGCTCGCGCTACTGCTCGTACTGCCGTCGCTGCCCGCGCATGCCGACGAGGCAGCGCCGTCCGACCAGGCAGCGCCGTCCGAGAAGGCAGCGCCGTTCGGCGTGGAGTGCGGTACGGCGGCGAACGACGCGGCGGCCTGCATCGAGCGGATCCTCGACAGCGAGGAATTCGCGACCACGCGCGAGCAGACCTACTGGTGGCCGCGCGGTTGGAGCAGCGAGCCTCGGGAGGCGAGCGAGCCGAGTGTGGTCTGGCTGGGCCTGGCCGAAGCCATCGCGCGGCTCGTGCGGCTGCTGGCCTGGCTCGCGCTGCTGGTCTCGGTGACTGCGCTCGTCTACTGGATCTCCCGCCAGTCCTGGGCCGTCGGCTACGGACCCGCCACAGACGACCCACTCGACCCGGTTCGCCGCGAAGACCTGCGCGCCGCGGACGCACTGCCCGCGGACCCGGTGGCCGCGGCGCGCGAGCGCTGGCGTTCTGGCGACGCGGTGGGAGCGCTCGGGCTGCTCTACCGCGCGGCGCTCGAACACCTGGCGGGCGCCGCGGGACTCGCGCTTCACCTCGGCGCGACCGAGGAGGAGTGCCAGCGAGCCGCCGAGCAGCGCGCCGAGCCGGCGCTGGCTAGCGATTTCTCATCCCTCGTGCGTGCCTGGCAGTACTGCGCGTACGCGCGCAGCGTCCCCGACGAAGCGGCGTTCCTGGAGCTGTGCCGCCGCTGGCAGCCACGGCTCGGACCGGTCCGGTGAAGCGTTCGTTCCTGGCACCGGTGCTCGCAGTGCTCGCGCTCGCGCTGTCGCTCGGGGTGTGGTTCACGAGCTGCGAGAAGCAGACGCGCAGCGTCTACACGGGGCTCCAGGGGGAGGCGCGCGCGAACCCGTACCTGGCGGCGCAGCGGCTGCTCGAGGCGATGGGCAGGGACGTGCACGCGATCGACGGAGTCGATGCTCTCGACCCGCTGCCGGCACCGAACTCGACCCTGATCGTCCCGGTGGACCGCACTGTCCTCCCGGCTGAACGCTCGCTGCAGCTGCGCGAGTGGGCCGAACGCGGCGGGCACCTGGTGGTCGTGACCTGGTCGCTGTGGGACGACGAGGAGCGCACGCCGGACCCGGTGGTCGATCCGCTCGGCATCGAGCAGTACATGTGGCCGCCCGAAGGACGGGGAGGGGACCTGGACTCCGAGGCTCCCCCAGAACTCGCAGCGCTCGCGGTGTCCGGCCGTGTGAAGCCGCTGCGCATCGCTTTCGATCCCCAGTACTACCTGCTGCAGGCCGAGGGCTCGCCGGAAGCGCAGCTGGTCGCGGGCGACGCGAACGGCATGCATCTGCTGACGGTGCGGGCCGGCGCGGGGCGAGTCACGGTGCTGACGGACGATGCGTTCCTCTCTAACACCGACATCGGCAGCCACGACCACGCGGAGCTGGTCTGGCGTCTGGCCCGTCTGGAGGGACGCGCGGGTTCGGTCTGGATGGTCTGGAACACGCGCTACCCCGGGGCCTGGGAGCTGCTCTTGGAGAACGCCTGGATGGTACTGGTATCGCTCGCAACGGCGCTCGCGGCCTGGCTCTGGTGGCGCGCGCCGCGCTTCGGCCCGATCCGCCCGGACCCGCCACCACACCGGCGCCGCCTGATGGAGCACATCGAGGCCGCCGGACGCTTCGGGCTGCGCGACGGCGCGGAGCGGGCCCTGGTCGAAGCGGTGCGTACCGCGCTGCGCGAACGGATTGCGGCCCGCCACCCGGGCTGGCTGGGACTCGTCCCCGCCGAGCTGCACGCACGCCTGGCCGAGACCACGGGCGTCGAACGCAAGCGCATCGACTCGGCCCTGTCCTACCGGGAGGAACGCGGCGAGGAGCGTTTCGCCCGGCGCATCACCACCTTGGAGAGCATCAGGAAGGGGCTATGAGCCAGAAGCCGACCACAGACGCGACGCCCATCGTTTCCGACCCCGGGAGCGCGGCCGAGCTGGCGCGCCGATTGCGCGAGGAAATTCGCAAGGCCTTCGTCGGCCAGGACGAAGTGATCGAACAGGTACTAGTGGCGCTGTTCGCCGCCGGCCACGTGCTGATCGAAGGCGTGCCCGGCCTGGGCAAGACACTCCTGGTGCGCTCGCTCGCGCGCACGTTCGGCGGCGAGACATCGCGCATCCAGTTCACGCCGGACCTGATGCCCGCCGATGTGGTCGGCCACGTCGTCTATGAGATCCAGACCGGCGAAATGAAGCTGCGCCGGGGTCCGGTCTTCACGAACCTGCTGCTGGCCGACGAGGTGAACCGCGCGCCCGCGAAGACGCAGGCGGCCTTGCTCGAGGTGATGCAGGAGCACCAGGTCACCCTCGAAGGAAGCTCGCTCGGCGTACCGAACCCCTTCATGGTGCTGGCCACACAGAACCCGATCGAGTTGGAGGGAACCTATCCGCTTCCCGAGGCACAGCTCGACCGCTTCCTGATGAAGATCCAGATCGAGTACCCGCAAGAGCACGAGGAGCTCGATCTGATTCGCACTGTGACCCAGGGCCAGGTTGGAGATGGGCTGCGCACCGACGACGTGGGCACCGTGACCGACGCAGCGGGGATTGCGGCGATCCAGGCGGTGGCGGCCGGGCTGCGGGTGGAGCCGCGAGTAAGCGACTACGCCGTGCGCATCGCCCGCACCACCCGCACCTGGGCGGGCGTCGCACTCGGCGCCGGACCGCGCGGCGGCATCGCCCTGGTGCGTGCTGCGCGCGGCCGGGCGCTGCTCTCCGGCCGGACCTTCGTCACACCCGACGACGTGAAGGCCGTGGCGCGACCGGCCCTGCGACATCGCATTCTCCTGTCTCCGGAGATCGAGCTCGAGGAACAGCGCGCCGACGACGTGCTCGAAGCGGTGCTGGCCCACGTGGAGGCGCCGCGCGAGTGAGCCCCTCGGGCCGCAGCACCGCCCTGCTCGGCGGCTGGCTGCTGCTGGCCGGAGCCGCGGCCTGGCGGCCCGAGCTGCTCGCGTTCTGGTGGGGAGCCGCGGCGGCGCTCGCGATCCTGCTGGCGCTGGACGGCATGCGCCTGGCCGCCCTGCCCGAGCTGCCGGCATCGCGCAGCGTGCCGCACTCGCTGGCGCTCGGCGTCTGGAGCGGCGTCTCCCTCTCGCTCGAGAACCCGTCGCGCCGGGCGCTGCGCCTCACCGTCTACGATCACCCGCCAGCCGGCGCGTACCTGCGCGGGCTGCCACGCACGCTCCGTCTTGGCGGAGGCAGCGCCGCAAAACTCGCCTATGGTGTGCGCCCGCTCGAGCGCGGCAGCCTGCGTTTCGAGCGGCCCGAGCTGCTGCTGTTCTCACCCTGGGGCCTGTGGCGCGCGCGGCGCCGGCCGGGCAACCCGCAGAGCGTGCGCGTCTACCCGAACTTCCGGGCCGTGATGCGCTACACCTTGCTCGCGACCGAGCACCGCACCAGCCAGCTCGGCGTGCGCCGCCGGCCGCGCCGCGGCGAGGGCCTGGAGTTCCATCAGCTTCGCGAGTACCGGCCCGGCGATCCGCTGCGGCAAATCGATTGGAAGGTCACGGCTCGGGTGCACCGCACGATCTCGCGCGAGTACCAGGACGAGCGCGACCAGCAGATCGTGTTCCTACTCGACTGCGGCCGCAAGATGCACGCGCGCGACCAGGAGCTGTCGCACTTCGACCACGCGCTGGACGCCTTGCTCTTGCTCGCGCACGTGGGACTCCGCCAGGGTGACGCAGTCGGCCTGCTCACCTTCAGCGGGCCGAACCGCTGGCTCGCGCCGCGCAAGGGCGCCAGCCACCTGCACCCGCTGCTCAACTCCGTGTACGATCTGGAAACCAGCACGCGGGCCTCGGACTATGTGCTGGCCGCCCGCGGGCTGATCGCGCGCGTGCGCAAGCGCGCCCTGGTGGTGCTGGTCTCGAACCTGCGCGACGAGGACCACGAGGAGTTGCTACTGGCGGTACGCCTTCTGGCGCGCCGTCACCTGGTGCTCTTGGCCAGCATGAAGGAGCGGGTGCTGTCGTCCGCCCTGGACGCTCCGATCCGCGGCGCGGACGACGCCGTGCGCGTGGCAGCCACGCACCAGTACCTGGCGGGCCGCGCTCGGGCCCACCAGCTGCTGCGCGCGGCAGGGGTCCTGGCGCTCGACGCCGAGCCGGACCAACTCGCCGTCGCGTTGGTGAACGGCTACCTCGACATCAAGAGTCGCGGCGTACTCTAGCCAGCAGCTCTTCGGCGATCTGCGCGTGCGCGCGCCGATCCAAGCGGAAGGCCAGGAACACCAGGGTGCCGAGCGCGTAGCAGGCGACCGGCACGCCAGCCACGCCCAGGCGAATCGCGAAGCGCGCCTCTGCGGACTGCTCGGCGTTCGGCAGGAAGCCCGCCCCGGCGAGCAGCACACCCAGCAGCGCCCCGGCGAGCGCCCCGGCGCTCTTCGCGGCAAGGGCCCAGACGGAGAAGTACACGCCCTCCTTGCGTTCGCGCGTGTGGTACTCGTCGTAGTCGATCACGTCGGCCTGCATCGACGGCAAGATCACGTCGAGGCAGCCCCCGGCCGCTCCGCCGAACGCCGCCACCACCAGCAGCGCGGCCAGATCGCCTTCTCCGAGCACCAACAGGCTCGACAGAACCGCCCCGATCGCGCACATGGCGGCCAGGGCCAGTGGCTTCTTCTCGAAGCGCCGGCCCAGCACGATCCAGACCGGTACGGACACGATCGACGCCACGAAGAACACGCCGAGCA
>CAXMNF010000193.1:0-8707 GCA_964194645.1 uncultured Gammaproteobacteria bacterium | reverse complement strand
TAGGTCAGGTTGAAGCCGTGCTGCTCGCGGAACGCCCGCTTGGCGCGCTCGCGCAGCCGGAAGACCGCGTGCAGGTCGACTTCGGCCACGGTCCCGACGTGCGGCGAGACGATCTTCGAGACGACCATGTGCTCGGCGATGCGCCGGCGGATCGTGGTGAACGGGATCACCTGGTCGCCCTCGCGCGGCTGGTACTGAGGCACGCGCAGCTTGCCGAGCGCCTCGAGCAGACTACCCGGCTTCACGGCGCTCTGCGCTGCGGCCGCGACCGGGGCGGGCGCGGCGCCCGGCGTCTGCTTGCCGCGCTCCAGCTGGTCGAGCACATCGGACTTGAGCACGCGGCCGCCCGGACCACTGCCGCGCAAGTCGGCGAGCGGCAGGCCGCGCTCCTCGGCGATGCGCCGCGCCAGCGGCGAGATGCGCGCGTCGTCCGCGCCGTCCGCCGGGGAAGCGGCCTGGGGCTCGCTGGTCTGTGACTCGCCCTGCACCGGCGCGGGCGCGGTCGGTGCGGCTTCCGAGGTCCTGGCGGGCTCGGCTGCGGGATCGATCACGGCCAGCTCGACGCCGACGTCCACGGTCGTGCCCTCCGCGACCAGGATCCTGGTGACCACGCCGCTCTCCGGCGCCGGAATTTCTGCGTCCACCTTGTCGGTCGTCACCTCGCAGACGACCTGGTCCTTCTCCACGCGATCGCCCTCAGCGACCAGCCAGCGTTCGACGGTGCCTTCGACGACGCTCTCGCCCATCTGCGGCAGTGTGATCGAGACGGCCATCAGAAGTTGATCGCGCGCCCCTGCGCGGCGAGCGCCGCCTCCTTCACCATCTCGGACAGAGTCGGATGGGCGTGGCAGGTGTCGCCGAGTTCGTGCACCGTCGACTCGAGCGTCATCGCGAGCGTGACCTCGGCAATCAGCTCCGTCGCATCGGCGCCGATAATCTGGCAGCCCAGGATCTCCCCGTAGCGCGCGTCGGACACCAGCTTCACGAAGCCTTCGGTGTGCCCGGTGCCCACGGCCTTCCCCGACGCCACGAACGGGATCTTGCCCACGCGTACGTCGTGCCCGGCCTCGCGCGCGGCAGCTTCGTCCAGGCCCACGCACGCGACCTGTGGCTGGCAGTAGATGCAGGCGGGCACGCGGCTGTAGTCGAGCGGCTTGTCCCGCGCGCCGGCCATGAACTCGACCGCCGCGATGCCTTCCTCGCTCGCCTTGTGCGCGAGGAGCGGCGGGCCGATCACGTCGCCGATCGCCCAGATGCCCGCGGCGCTGGTCCGATAGTCATCGCCGGTATGGATGAAGCCGCGCTCGACGGTCACGCCGGCCTGCTCCAGGCCGATGTCGTCGACCAGCGCCCGGCGCCCGATGCCGAACAGCACCTGGCTCGCCACCAGCTCCTCTTCACCCTTCTCGCTCTCGACGCCCACGCTGACCTGGTCGCCGTTCAGCTCGAGCGAGCGGTAGGCCGTCCCGGTGCGCAGCTTGATCTTGCGGCGCGTGAAGGACTGGGCCAGCGCCTGGGCAACTTCGGCGTCGAAGCCGGGCAGGATCTGGTCCTGCATCTCGACCACGGTCACCTCGACCCCGTAGGCCGCATAGGCGTACGCGAATTCCAGACCGACCGCGCCGCCGCCCACCACGATCAGGCTCGCGGGCAGCTCGCGCGACTCGAGCGCCTCGCGGCTGGTCAGCACGCGCCGCCCGTCGACCTCCACGCCGGGCAGCACCAACTCGGTGGAGCCGGTGGCGATCAGGACGTTCGCGCCCTCCAGGTCGGCTGGCGTATCGCCCTCGACCTGCACCCGCCGGCCGCCCGCCAGGCGGCCGCGGCCCATGAACACGTCGATCTTGTTCTTCTTCATCAGGCTGCCGACGCCCTTGTTGAGGCGCGCTGCGGCCTTGCGACTGGCGTCGATCACGGCGCCGTAGTCGGGCTTGACGCTCTCGGCGAGCAGGCCCGGCACCACGCCGCGCCGCACCTCGTCGTATTGCTCGGCCGCCTTCAGGATCGCCTTCGTCGGAATGCACCCCCAGTTCAGGCACACCCCTCCCAGGTGCTCGGCTTCCACGATCGCCACCTGCATGCCGAGCTGGGCGGCCCGGATCGCGGCCTCGTAGCCGCCCGGTCCCGCCCCGATTACGACGAGGTCATAGGACTGCATCTCGGGAGGTCTCCAAAACTCGGGACATCACCCCTACATCGGGGAATATCACCCTAACTTTAATCCGCAGGTGGGAGCCAGAAGGCAGCTAGGCAACCGGCTTTTCGATGATCGGCAGCAGGAGTTCGTTCGACTCCTGGTGCCGGGGGCGGCTCCACCCAGGCGAGTTCTGGACCTTGTCCTGGAGCTTCAGCAAGCCATCGATCACGGCCTCCGGCCGCGGGGGGCAGCCGGGGATGTAGATGTCCACAGGGACCACGGTGTCGATGCCCTGGACGGTCGAGTAGTTGTTGTAGGGGCCGCCCGAGCAGGTGCAGGCGCCGAAGGCCACCACCCACTTGGGCTCCGCCATCTGGTCGTAGACCTTCTTCAGGATCGGGGCCTGGCGATGGCTGATCGTGCCGACCACCATGAGCAGGTCCGCCTGGCGCGGGGAGAAGCGCGGCAGCGCCGCCCCGAAGCGGTCCATGTCGTAGCGCGGACCGACCGCCGACATGAACTCCATGCCGCAGCAGGCCGTCACGAACGGGTATAGGAAGAACGAGTACTTGCGGCCCCAGTTGACCACCGCGTCGACCTTCGTGGTGACGAAGGAATCGCTGCCCTGGCGCAGGATTTCGCGCTTTTCGCCCATCGGCCCCGGACTATAGCTACTCCGCTATGCTGCGTCCCGTGGGCACCTTGGCAGCCTGGGGCGTACACCTCTACACGGCATCCTCGGCCGTCTTCGGCGTCTGGGGCGTGGCCGCCTGCTTCGCCCACGAGTTCCGTCTGGCGATCTACCTGATGTTGCTCACCTTGGTGATCGACTCCACGGACGGGGCGCTGGCCCGCTTGGTCGATGTGCGCGGGCGTATTCCGTGGTTCGACGGACGCCGCCTCGACGACATCTGCGACTTCTTCACCTACGTGATCCTGCCGGCCTGCTTCGTGGTCGAGGCGCAGTTGCTGCCGCACCCGGCCTGGGTCGCCGTCCCGATCCTGGCTTCGTGCTACGGGTTCAGCCAAGACGGCGCCAAGACTCCAGACCACTTCTTCACCGGCTTTCCGTCCTACTGGAACGTGCTGGCGATCTACCTGTACCTGCTCGACGTGTCGCCAGCGGCCGGGCTGTGGTGGGTGCTGGGACTGTCCGCCGCCGTGTTCGCACCGCTCAAGTACGTCTACCCGAGCCGCACGCGCACGCTGCGTCCCGTGACCTTGGCGGTGCTCGCCGCCTGGCTGCTGGTCATTTCCTGGGTCGGCGTGCGGCCGGAACCAGAACCGGTACTCGTGCGGCTCTCGCTGCTTGGGCCGGCCTACTACGTGGGTCTCTCGCTGGTGCTGAACCTCGGGCCGCGCAGCGAAGGCCAGGCGGAGGCGAGCTAGCCGTGGCGCACGCTCCCTCGATCCTGCTGGCCAGCCCGCGCGGCTTCTGCGCGGGCGTGGATCGCGCCATCGAAATCGTCACGCTGGCCCTCGAGGCCTACGGCGCGCCGGTCTACGTGCGCCACGAGATCGTGCACAACCGCCACGTGGTCGAATCGCTGCGCGAGCAGGGGGCGGTCTTCGTGGACGAACTCGCCGATGTGCCGGAAGGCAGCCTGGTGATCTTCAGCGCTCACGGCGTCTCGCCGCGCGTGCGCGAGGAGGCGCGCGAGCGCGGTCTGCGCGCGCTCGACGCGACCTGTCCGCTGGTCACCAAGGTGCACGTCGAGGCGCTGCGGTACGCACGCGAGGGCTACGAGATCGTGCTGGTCGGCCACCGCGGGCACGTCGAAGTGGTGGGAACGCTGGGCCACGCCCCGCAGCGCATGCACCTGGTCGAGACGGTCGAGGACGCCCGCCGGCTGGCGGTCGAAAACCCCGAGCTCCTGGCCGTGCTCACCCAGACCACCTTGTCGGTCGACGACACCCGCCAGATCCTCGAAGTACTACGCGAGCGCTTCCCGCGGATCCGCGTGCCGGGCAAGGACGACATCTGCTACGCCACGCAGAACCGCCAGAACGCGGTGAAGGCCTTGGCGACGCGCGCCGACCTGGTGCTCGTGGTCGGCGCGCCCACCTCGAGCAACTCGAACCGCCTGGTCGAGGTGGCCCGAGCGCACGGCGCCGCGGCCCGGCTGGTGGAGTCCGCCGCCGAGGTCGAACCGGCCTGGCTCGACGGCTGTCGAGCGCTGGGCCTGACGGCCGGCGCCTCGACGCCCCAGATCCTGGTCGATCAGGTGATCGAACGCCTCCAGGCGCTCGGCTGCGACCGCGTCGAAGAGGTCGAGATCACGCACGAAGACGTGGAGTTCAACCTGCCGCTCGAATTGAAGCGCGATCTCGCGGCGGCGCCGCGCAGAGCGGACTAGAGCACCGCCAGGATCGCCCCTACCAGCGCACCGAGGATCAGCGCCACGTTCGCGAGCTCGCCGATCACGAAGCCCGGCGCGCGCTTCTCCGCGTCCCGCCAGTAGCCGAGCGCGTAGACCAGCCGCCCCACCAGGAACACCACGCCCAGTAGCGCGGCGATCGGACCCGAGACGAAGCGCCCGAACAGCCAGAGCGCTGGCAGGAAGGTGATCAGCTGCTCGATGGAGTTCTGCTGAACCCTGAAGTAGCGCTCGAACTCTGGATTGCCCGTGGTGGCCGGCGCCAAGATCTTCAGCCGGCCGCGCGCCGCCCCGGCCATAAGGGCAAACACCGTGTACTCCAGCAGGACCAGCGCCGTGACGATCGCAACGTATTCCATGGCTCATCCTCCGTGGCCTTCCCTCGAAGGCCGCCGGAGTGTACCAAGGGGCCCGAAGGAGCGTGCATGAAGATCCTGGTCACCGGAGGCGCGGGCTACGTGGGAAGCGCCGCGGCGCGCCTACTGGTCGCGTCGGGCCACACGGTGGTGGCACTCGACAACCTGTCGGAGGGCCACCGCTCGGCGGCGCCCCCGGGGACCCTTGTGGAGGGCGACCTCTCCGACCGCGCACTGCTGGCGCGTCTGCTGCGCGAGCACGACGTCGAGGCTGTGCTGCACTTCGCCGGGTCGACCTACGTGGGCGTGTCGATGCGCGATCCCGAGAGCTACTGGCGCAACAACGTGGCGCACACGCTCGGCCTGCTCGAGGGAATGCGCGAGGCGGGCGTGGGCGGCATCGTCTTCTCGAGCACCTGCGCGGTGTACGGCGAGACCACCGAGATGCCGCTCAGGGAGGACGCGCCGATTCGCCCGGAGAGCACCTACGCGTTCACCAAGCACACAGTCGAGCAGATGATCCGCGACTTCTCGCGCGCCTACGGCCTGCGCTACGTGCTGCTGCGCTACTTCAACGCAGCGGGGGCCAGCGCGGACGGCGCGCACGGCGAGGACCACAAGCCGGAGACCCATCTGATCCCCCTGGTGATCCAGGCCGTGCTCGGCCAGCGCGCATCCGTACAGGTGTACGGGACCGACTACCCGACCCCGGACGGCACCTGCATTCGCGACTACGTGCACGTGGACGACTTGACGCGGGCCCACCAGAGCGCCGTGCTGCGCCTGGCGGACCCGGAAGACCCGGCCGGGGGCGCCTACAACCTGGGAACGGGCACGGGCAGCTCGGTGCTAGAAGTGATCGAAGCGGTCGAGCGCGTGACCGGCAAGCGCGTTCCGCGCGAAGTGACGGCGCGCCGCGAAGGCGACACGGCGCGGCTGGTAGCAGGTGCTGGGCGCGCGCGCAGCGAACTGGACTGGTCGCCGCAGTACGCGCAGCTCGACGAGGTGGTCGCCAGCGCCTGGGCATGGCACCGCGCACACCCGGACGGCTATCCGGACTGAACTACCAGCCGGCCAGCTCTGCGCAGCGTTCCCGGTGGTGGACCGGACCGCCCAGAAAGCCCCGGTCGAACATGGCTCGCTTGAACCAGATCTGCACGTCGCACTCCCAGGTGAAGCCGATCCCTCCGTGCACTTCGACCGCGTCGCGCGCCACCTGCATGAAGCGGTCGGTGATGTGCGCCTTTGCGAGCGCCGCGGCCCGCTCCGCCTCGTCGGGCAGATGGTCGAAGGCGTGCGCCGCGTACCAGTAGAGGCCGCGCGACGGCTCGATCTCGACGGCCATATCGGCGAGCTTGTGCTTCACCGACTGGAACATCGCGATCTGCTGGCCGAACTGCTCGCGCGTCTTCGCGTATTCGGTCGAGTCCTCGATCAGCCGCCAGGCCCCACCGAACGCGTCCGCCGCGAGCAGCACCAACCCTGCGTCGCGCAGACGCGCCCCCGCCGCCTGCGCCAGCGGGTCGGCCGGGGTCCGCTCGAAGGTCAGGTGCTCGACGCGGCGCGTGCGGTCAACTGCCTCGACGCCCTCGATCTTGAGCCCGTCGGCAGCGCGCTCGACCAGCGCCAGCCCGCCGTCCGCGAGCACCACCACGATCACGTCCGCGGCACTCGCGTGCGGCACGAAGCCCTTCTCTCCGGAGAGGTGGCCGTCCTCGAGGCGCAGCTCCAGAGAAGCCGGATCCCAGCGGTCGCCCGCCTCGGCGATCGCGACGCTGCCCAGCGCGTCGCCCGCGGCCAGCCGGGGCAGCCACTGCTCCCGCTGCGCGTCGCTGCCGCCCAGCAGGATCGCCTGCGCCGCCAGCGAGTGGCCCAGGAACGGCCCGGGCAGGGCCGCGTGTCCCAGCACCTCGGCGACCAGCGCCAGGTCGATCATCTCCAGACCGGCGCCGCCGTAGCGCTCCGGCAGCGCCAGACCGGCGATGCCCATCTCGGCCAGGCCGCGCCACAGTGTCTCGTCGTGAAGCGCGTCGCCGTCGAAGATCTCGCGCAGGCGAGACGCCGGGCACTCGTTTGCGGCGTAGCCGCGCACCGTCTCCTGGAGCAGCTCCTGCTCTTCCGAAAGACCGAAGTTCACGTCACTTGCTCCTCTGGTCGGCGGCCCGGTCTCGCGGCAGGCCCAGGCCGCGCTCTGCGATCACGTTCCGCTGGATGTTCGCAGTGCCCCCGCCGATCGCCATGCCGAGCGACCACATGTACTGGCCGACCCAGCCCGACTCGCCCCGCCCGGCCCGCATGTTCTCGAAGCTCGGCGAGCAAAGGCCCTGCTCGCCAATCAGGTCGTAGGCGAGCTTCGCCATCTTGTCGCCGAGATTCGTCGACGTGATCTTGTTCAGCAGAGGCGCCATGCCCGCGTCGCGGCCGCGCGCCGCCTGGGTGAGCTGCCGGTAGCCCGAGTAGCGGTGAGCCGCCACGTAGCCCTCGATCTCGGCGAGACCCTGGCGCACATGCGGGTCGCGGCTGCGGGGTCCACCCGGGCGCTCGGCGCGCGCCAGTCCGACCAGCCTGTCGAAGATCGCCTGGCTCTGCTCGGCGCTGCCGATCATGTTGCGCTCGTGCTTGAGGGTTGCGCGCGAGACGATCCAGCCCTCGCCTCGCTTGCCCACAATCCAGTCGGCGGGCGTGCGCACGTCGTTCAGGAAGACCTCGTTGAAGTCCGCGGACCCGGTCATCTGGCGCAGTGGGCGCACGTCGATGCCGGGCTGGTGCATGTCGATCAGTAGGTAGGAGATCCCGCCGTGCTTGCCGGCGTCCGGCTCGGTGCGGCACAGGCAAAACATGTAGTCCGCGTGCTGCGCGCCGCTGGTCCAGATCTTGTGGCCGTTGATCACCCACTCGCCGTCCTCGAGCACCGCGCGAGTCTGCAGAGACGCCAGGTCGCTGCCCGAGCCGGGCTCGCTATAGCCCTGGCACCACTGCACGTCGCCGCGCAGGGTGGGCCGGATGAACTTCTCCTTCTGCTGCTCGGAGCCGCACTCGATCAGGGTCGGCACGAGCATCGAGGGACCGATCCCACGCATCTCCCCCGGCGCGTGGGCGCGCCGCCACTCCTCCTGGATCACGGTGGCCTTGAGCACGTCAGGGGGCTGCTCGGCGCCGCCGTAGTGGCTTGGAATCGACCGATACAGGTAGCCCGCCGCAGTCGCGCGCTCGCGGAAGCGGCCGGCCTGCTCGGCCGGCGGCAACTCGGCCTCCGCGCCGCTGAGCGGCCAGTGCTCTTTCAGGAAGGCGCGGACTTCCCCGCGGAACGACTCGTACTCCTCGCTGAAACGCAGGTCCATCGCTCCTCCAGGGCTCGGGGCGCGCCCAATCTTACACGAACCGGCGCGAGCTCCCGGTGCTACGCTCGCGGCCATGAGCCGCCTGTTCGGCGCGATCCGCCAGAATGGCTACGTGGTGCGCGACATCGAGGCCGCCCTGCTGCACTGGACCGAGGTCCTCGAGGTCGGGCCCTTCTACTACTTCGAGCGCGTGCCGCTGGAGCGCTTCTGTTACCGGGGGGAGCCCTCGCCGCTCGAGGTCAGCATCGCGCTGGCGAACTCGGGGGACCTGCAGATCGAGCTGATCCAGCCGCGCAACGACGCCCCGTCGATGTATCGCGACTTCCTGGGCGCTGGCCACGAGGGCCTGCAACACCTGGCGTACTGGACCGAGACGATGGATGAGGACCTGGCCCGCATCGCGCGGGCCGGCCACAAGATCGCGCAGTCCGGCGAGATCGGTGGCCCGAACGGCCGCTTCGTCTACCTGGACACCGAGACCCACCCGGGCAGCGT
>CAXMNF010000192.1:0-8161 GCA_964194645.1 uncultured Gammaproteobacteria bacterium | reverse complement strand
GTGGCGCGCATCGGACCCGAGAAGAGCGCCTTCCAGGCGTGTTGAGGAAAGCTGCGCACGAGTCCAGGGGTACTGGAAACTCATGGCGGTCGCAGCGTAGGATCGGATTCCGCAGGAGGAGTTGATGAAGCCCCAGTCCGTGCTATCCGCCGACGAGATCAACCTGTCCGACCTGGAATTCTGGGTGCGTCCCTGGGAGGAGCGCGAGGGCGCGTTCCAGACGCTGCGCCGCGAGCGGCCCATGTCGTTCCACGAGGAGATGGACATCCCCGAGATGGCAGAGGTCATCCCGCGCGGGCCCGGCTACTGGGCGGTCACGCGCCAGGCCGACATCCTCGAGGCCAGCCGCAATGCCGAGATCTTCAGCTCGGCGCGGGGGGCTACGTCGATCTTCGACCTGCCGCCCTTCATGCTCGAGTTCTTCGGGTCCTTCATCAACATGGACGACCCCGAGCACCTGCGGCTGCGCAAGCTCGTGAACGGCGGCTTCACGCCCAAGCAACTGGCTCGCATCGAGGCGGACGTGGAGCGGGCCGCCGCCCGGGTGATCGAGTCCGTGATCGAGAAGGGCGAGTGCGACTTCGTGACGGAGCTCTCGGCGCCGTTCCCGATCCGGATCATCTGCGACATGCTGGGCATCCCGCAGAGCCAGCACGCCATGGTGTTCGACCGCACGAACCTGATCCTGGGCGCCGGCGACCCCGAGTACATGCCCGAGGGGGCCGACCCGATCGCGGCCCTGATGGGCGCCGCAGCCGAGCTGGTCGAGCTGATGAAGGACCTGCGCAAGCACCGGCTCGCCAAGCCCACCGAGGACCTCACCTCGATCCTGACCCACTCCGAGATCGACGGGGAGCGCATGAGCGAGACCGAGATGGGCTCGTTCTTCGTGCTGCTGGTCGCGGCGGGCAACGAAACTACGCGCAATGCCATCAGCCACGGCATGAAGGCGCTGTGCGACTACCCGGAGCAGCGCGCCATCTGGCAGGCGGACTTCGAGGCCGTGCAGCGCAGCGCGGTCGAGGAGATCGTGCGCTGGGCGTCGCCGGTGATCTTCATGCGCCGAACCACCACGCAGCCCACCACCTTGGGCGGCCAGAAGCTCGACGGGGGCGAGAAGGTGCTGCTGTTCTACAACTCGGGGAACCGCGACGAGGCGGTCTTCGACGAGCCGTTCCACTTCGACGTGCGGCGCTGGCCGAATGAACACGTGGGGTTCGGCGGGCACGGCCCGCACTTCTGCCTGGGTGCGAACCTGGCGCGGCGCGAGATCGGCGTATTCTTCCGCGAGCTGTTCCGGCGGCTCCCGGACCTGGAAGTGACCGGCCCGCCCGAGCGGCTCGCGTCGAACTTCATCCACGGCATCAAGCACATGCCGTGCCGCTTCACCCCCGGGAAGGCCGCCTAACGCGCGAGCTCGTAGTCGCGGGCGCGGAAGCGGCGCGCGCCGAGCGCGTACTCGGCAGCAAACCCGGGGTAGAGCGCGTGGTTCGAGCCGTCGGGCGACAGGTACCAGCTGTTGCAGCCCGACGTCCAGACCATGTGCGGCATGCGCGCCTGGAGCTTCGCGTTGTAGCGATCCTGCACGTCCTGGCGCACATCCAGGTAGCGCAGACCCTCTCTGCGCAGCTCGTCGATCGCGCCCAGCACGTGGGCAATCTGCGCCTCGGTGAACACCAGCACCGAGGTGTGGCCGGGCCCCGTGTTCGGACCCATCAGGACGAACCAGTTCGGGAAGCCCGAGACCGTCATGCCGCGGTAGGCGACCGCGCCCGCGCTCCAGGCGTCGTCGAGCGTGCGGCCGCCGCGGCCCACCACGGGGAAGGGCGCGGAGACGATGCTGACCGAGAAGCCGGTCGCCAGTACGATCGCATCCACCGGATGACGCACGCCGTCCCGGGTCTCGATAGCGTCGTGCACGATCTCCTCGATCGGCTCCGTCACCAGTTCGACGTTCGGGCGCTCGAAGCTCGACCAGAAGTCATCGGAGATCAGGATGCGCTTGCAGCCGAATTGGAAGTCCGGTGTGAGCTTGCGGCGCAATTCCGGGTCCTTCACCTGCACCTTCAGGTGCGCCAGTGACATGCGCTCGCCAAGCGCCGAGAGGCGCGGCGAGTCGAGGAATACCATCGGCCCGAAGATCTCGGAGAGCCCGTACTTGGCGAAGCGGCTGGCCTTGAGCGCCAGCGGGAATCGCGCGTAGAAGCGCCGCTTCCGTTTGGAGTAGACGCGGTCTCGCTTCGGCACCACCCAGGCCGGCGTGCGCTGAAAGACCGAGAGCCGCGCCGCTTCCGGGGCGATCGACGGGACCACCTGCACCGCCGAGGCCCCCGTACCGATCACAGCGACGTTGCGGCCCGCGAGATCGTAGTCGTGGTTCCAGCGAGCCGTGTGGAATACCTCGCCCGCGAAGCTCTGGATGCCCTTGATGTCGGGCAGCGCGGGATCCACGAGACCGCCGACCGCGGAGACCACCACGCGGGCCGTGAAAGTCTGGTCGTCGTCGGTCGTGAGCATCCAACTCCCCGCAGCCTCGTCGAAGCGCGCCTCGACGATCTCGGTGCCGAGCCGCAGGTGGGCGCGCAGACCCCACTTCTCGACCAGGCCCAGCAGGTAGCCCTGGATCTCGCCGGACTCCGAGAACGCGCGGCTCCAGTCCGGCTTGGGCTCGAACGAGAGCGAGTAGACGTGGGACGGAACGTCACAGGCCGCACCGGGGTAGGTGTTGTCGCGCCAGGTGCCGCCGATCTCGTGGGCCCGCTCGAAGATCGTGAACGAGTGGATGCCGAGCTTGCGCAGCTGGATCGCCGTGCCGATACCCGCGAAGCCAGCGCCGATGATCGCGATCGGAAACTCGTCTCGTGCCTGGGTCATACCGGACGCCACTCTAGCGCACACCGATCCAGACCGAGCGGGCCTAGAAGGGTCCCATCAGGAGCTTGCGCCGCTCGGTGGACCGCGCCAGCTCACGCCAGATGGCCGCATCGATGCGCCGCGCCTCGGATGTGCCGAGCGCCTCGACGCGCTCGTGCAGCTCGATCAACAGGGCGCGCAGCTCCGCGTTCGCGGCCTCGAGATCCGAGAGCTGCAAGCTCGGATCGCTTCCCGCCGCGGCGCGCTCGAGTCGCCCGGCGAGCTCCGCGCGCTCCACGTGGGCCGCGGCGTCCCCAAAGAGCGTGCGCAACGCCGCGTTCTCCTCGACGCGGCGCGCCGCCGCGCGCTCGGCTTCCTCCCCGACGGCGATCATCAGCGCCCCGAGCGCGGCTGCGCTGGACTGCTCGTAGCCCGCCGGCAAGGCCGGCGCCGTGCGCGTCATCAAGTGCGACGCGGCGACACCCAGGAAGCGGCCGAGGTCGGGCTTCACGACAGGTGCCCCAGCTCGTGGAGTGCGGCGCGGTCCTGGCTGTTGCCCATCAGCCAGGCGGCCAGGCCCAGGATCAGGTCCTGGTTCACGCCGTCGCTGAACTCCTTGGCACTCGACACCCAGATCGCCTGTCCCTTGATGCTGCTGAACACTTCCCACCAGTGCAGCGCGGCGGGATCCGCCACGAGGCCGCTGGCCTTCTCCCAGATGCGGATCGCCTCGTCGCGGCTCGTGAGTCCTCCGGCCTTGTCGCCTTGCCGCCAGACCGGATTGATGCCCCAGGCCAGATCCTCGAGCGGGTCGCCCAGGTGCGCCATTTCCCAGTCGAGGATCGCGTGGATCCGGCCGGCGTCGTCGTACAGGTAGTTGCCCGTGCGGTAGTCGCCGTGCACGACCGAGACGCGCTGCGCGGGCGGGGGCGGGCTGCGCCGGCACCAGCGGAGCGCCGCGCGCACGATCGGTTGGGGACACAGCTCGTCGCGGTCGATGCGCGCCTCCCAGTACTCGAGCTCGCGCTGCCAGCACTGCGCGGGCTCGACCGGTTGCATCACGCCGACCAGTCCGAGTGACACGGGGTCGGCCTTGGCGATCTCGCCGAGAATCGTCCACATCTGGCGGGCAAAGGCGTCCGCGTGCTGCGCGTACGGCGGCAGCACGATTGCCTGCGGGCTCGCCTCGAGGCCGGCGAGCTCTTCCATCACGAAGAACGGGTAGTCGAGCCACTTCGGGTCCTCTTCGAGCCAGAGCGGCTCGGGGACCGGCACCGCGCTGCCGTGGAACGCCTGGTAGGCGCCGAACTCGATGGCGCGCTCGGTCTCGATCAGGCTGCCGGGCGGGTCGCGGCGCAGGATCAGCCGGCGGGTGCGCGCAACGCCGGCCTCGCGGAAGTGCAGCACGAAGCGATAGGTCTCGCGCGACGCGCCGCCGAAGATCCGGTCCAGACCCTCGACCCTGACGTCGGCGGCGGACGGCAGCTTGGTCGCGACGTAATCGGCAAGACGCTCCTCGAGAGACGGCATCACGCCCCAGTCTACCTCTAGCGGCCTAACAGCGAGCAAGCTCGCCGTTGTTAGGCCTAGGGATCGATGCTCGCGCTGGCGCTGCCGCGCACGACTTCTTCGCCGTCCTGATTGACGGTCGCCACGGAGAGATCGACGAAGTGCTCGCCGCCCTCCTCACGCAGCGCCTCGACGGTCGCCCTGGCGGTGAGCGTGTCGCCGGGCCAGACCTGCCGCACGAAGCGCACGCCGTAGCGGGTGAGCCGCCCGTCGCCCACGAAGTCCGTGAGCATCTTGCCGGTGAGCCCCATCGAGAGCATCCCGTGCGCGAAGACCGTGGGATAGCCCGCCACCTTGGTGGCAAACACCTCGTCTGAGTGCACCGGGTTGTAGTCGCCGGACGCGCCCGCGCACATCACGATCTGCGTGCGTGACAGATCGTGGACCACGACCTGTTCGTAGCTCTGTCCGACCTCGAGCTTGCTGGCTGTAAGTGCCACGTCTGCCCCCTACTGCTCGATCACGCGCTCGGTGCGCACGCCGACGCCCCGCGCGGTGACGACCAACTCGCCGTCCTGGTCGCGGTATTCCGTGACCGTCTCGCTGAACACGAGCTTGCCCCCGCGTCGGCCTTCCTTCTCCCAGGTCTTGCCGCGCTTCGTCTCGGCGCTGAGCGCGTCGCCCGCTCGCAGCGGCCGGTGGTACTCGAAGTGCTGCTCGGCGTGCAAGCCGCCGGCCGCAGCGCCGCTCGGGCGAGCGCCGCTCTTGGCCTCGCCCTTTTCCCGGCGCTTGATACCGGTGGGCTGCTTGCCCGAGCCGAACCAGGGTTCGCCGATCTTGGGCCGCAGGCCGTAGTTCGGCTCGAACTGCGCACTGGCCTGCACGAAGGTGGGGGGCGCGATGATGCCCCCGACCTCGCTCTGCGCGGCGTACTCGGCATCGGAGTAGATCGGGTTCGGATCGCCGACCGCGCGGGAGAACATCAGGATGTGCCCCGCCTCGACCGGGAAGCGTCTATTCGCCATGGCTCCCTCCTCGGTTCGGCCTCCATTGTAGACCGGGCGGGGTGATAGCATCGCAGCCATGCCGACCGGGTCTCAGTACGAGCGGGACTAGGGCGGGCATGCGCGCCTGGCAGGTCCACGCGCATGGCGAGCCGGCCGCTGCGCTGCGATGCGTCGAGTGCGCCGTACCGGAACCCGGCCCAGGCCAGCTGCGGATTCGCGTGGCTGCGGCGGCACTCGGCCTGCCGGACCTCTTGATGTGCCGCGGCCGCTACCCGCTCACGCCGGCGCTGCCGTTCACGCCGGGCCAGGAGGCCGTGGGCGTCGTGACCGCGGCCGGGCCGGGCACGGCGGTCCGGCCCGGCGAACGAGTACTGGGCGTGACCTGCTTCTTCACCGGTCAGGGTGGCTTCGCGGAACAGGCGCTGCTGATCGGCGACTTCGCCCTGCCCGCGCCCGAGGCGCTCGACGACCTGCCGGCCGCGGGCTTCGCGATCCCGTACCACACTGCATGGGTGGGCCTGGTGCGGCGCGCGCAGCTCCGCGCAGGCGAGACGCTGCTCGTGCTCGGGGCTGCGGGCGGCACCGGCTCCGCCGCGCTGCAACTCGGCCGCGCACTGGGCGCGCGCGTGCTCGCCACGGCGGGCGGCGAGCGGAACGTGCAGTTCTGCCGGGAACTCGGTGCGGAGCACGTGATCGACCGGCGGCGCGAGCCGATCGCCGAAGCCGTGCTCGCGGCGACCGACGGGCGCGGCGCCGACGTGATCTACGACCCGGTGGGCGGCGAGGCCTTCGCGGCCGCCACCCGCTGCATCGCCCACGAAGGGCGGCTGCTGGTGGTGGGCTTCGCGAGCGGCCGCTGGGGAGACGCATCGGCGGAGGACCTGGCCAATCGCAACTACTCGGTGGTGGGCGTGATCCCGAGCCGCTACAACCGCGCCTTTCGGCTGGCCGCGCACAAGGAACTGCTGGCGCTTCACGAGCAGGGCGCGATCCGCGTACCCGTGGCGCACGACTACGGCTTCGAGGAGCTGCCCGCAGCCCTCGAAGCGCTGGGCCGCGGCGGCATCACGGGCAAGGCCATCCTACGCCAGCCAAACTGAGACCAGGGACGTTCCTGCTTAACTGCGTAAACTCGAAGAGTTAAGCAGTTAAGCAGGAACGTCCCTGGGGGGGTTAGTCCTCGAGCTGCGCGCTTGTTACGGTGCTGCGCGCCAGGAAGGCCGACTCCGGCGGATCCTCGGCGGCGGCCGCCGCCTCGTCGATTCGCACTTCCCAGGCGAGCCGCGCGCCCGGGTGCCCCGAGGGATCGACCGGGCGGCAGCGCGCACGCGGATTCACCGCCTGGACCATCGCGTCCAGGCCCGGACAGGCGGGATCGTCGAGCAGCGAGAGAAAGCCGCGCGGCTCCTCGTCTTCGCAGCCCTCGCAGTCGCGCAGCCAGAAGCGGCCGCACGACGGATCGAGCAGCTCGAAGCCCCAGCGCGTGTAGTCCGGCGGGAAGATCGGGTGCACCTGCAGCATCTTCAGCAGAGCCGCCGCATCGTCCCCGGCAATGCCGGCCGCCGCACAGATGCGCCGAGTGCTGAGTGGCGCCAGGCCGCGCCACTGCGCCAGGTGCAGCTCGCGCGAAGCCGGCTCGCCGTGGCGCTCGGCCAGTGCCAGCATGGCGGAACGTGCCAGCAGCTGGCTCTGCAGCGCGAATTCCTTGCAGGCGATCACGAGCGCCCGGCGCGACAGGCGCTCCAGCCGGAAGTCGGGATCGAACTCGCCGGCGTAATCCGGCCAGCCCTCGCCGTCGGCGCAGTCCGGCGGGTCGAACTCGAACGACGCGACGCGCGCGCGGGCGACGGCGCGCGTCGGCGCGGGTTCCGGCGCCGGCGGGTTCGCCGGGTCGATCGCGATCTCCCAGCGGCAGTGCGGCATGCGATCGGCCGGTGTGCGCGGCGGGCGGTGCACCGGCCGCATGCGCGCCTGCGGGTTCGTCGCGTAGGCGGTGGCATCGAAGGTGGGGTCCTCGATCGCGTGACACATCGAGGTGACCTGCTTCTCGCCGAAGGGCTCCACGTCGAGCAGCGCCCCGCAGCAGTCCAACCAGAAGTAGCCGAGCCGCTCGTTCTCCACGTGATAGCGCACGTCCATGTAGCGGTGCGGGAAGCCCACATCGAGCTGCAGCGACTTCATGAGCGACGCCATGTCGTCTCCCCGGATGTTCATGGCGCGACGCATGCGCTGCGTGTAGATGGGACTCGCACCCATCCACTCCAGGATCGACAGCGCCTCGATCTCCGGCGGGCCGAAGCGGATGCCCACCGCCGGCATCAGCGCGCGGTCGCGGATGTGGCCGAAGAGCATGTACTCGCGGCCGAGCCGCGCGAGTGCCGCGTGCGAGAGCCGCTCCAGCCGGAAGCCCGGTTCGAACGCGCCGCCGTAGTCGGCCAGACCTTCGCTCATCGCCGTATCGTACACTGACCCTCCAGAATACAGGAGCCAACCATGTCTTCCGACGATCGCCGCGAGCGCGGGCTCGCCAAATTCAACGAGGTCTACTGCGGAGATCTTCCGGCGCCGCCTCCCGGCGCCATGGATTTCTTCGACTTGATGATCGAACAGCTCTTCGGCGAGGTCTGGACGCGGCCGCAGCTCTCGCAGCGCGACCGGCGGCTCTTGATCATGGGCGTGATCGCGGCGCTCGGCGAGCGCGACACCTTCGGCATCCAGGTGCGAAGCGCCTTGAAGAACGGAGAGCTCACTCCCGAGCAGGCGCGCGAGGTGGTGATCCAGCTGGCCCAGTA
>CAXMNF010000191.1:0-5993 GCA_964194645.1 uncultured Gammaproteobacteria bacterium | reverse complement strand
TGAAGGGCCGTTGCTTCGCAGGGAGCACGCGAGCCAGCTCGAGCAGCACGGCCACGCCCGACGCGCCGTCGTTCGCACCCACGAAACGCATGCCCGCCAGGTCCTTGGTGTCGTAGTGGGCGGCCAGCCAGATGCGCCCGGGCTGCGCGCCGCGGCGGGTGGCCGCCAGGTTCACCAGCTCGACGTCGCCGCCGCCGGGACGCGTCACCGTGAAGCGCTGCTCGCGGACCGGCCAGCCGGCCTGGCGCAGGCGCCCGCGGATCAGTTCGCGGGTCTGCGCGGCGCCCGCACTCCCGGCCGGGCGCGGGCCGATCCGCACCTGTGCCGCGAGGTCTGCGAAGGCGCGCGTCCCGTCGAAACCCGGCGCGTCCCCCACGGCTCCGCCGCAGGCGACCAGCGCCGTGAGCGCCGACGCGAGCGGGAGTCTCCACATGGGCCCGCACGATACCGATTCCCTACCCTGCCCGCCGAACCCCGCAGGTCCCGGGGAGCGCACCATGCTGGCGCGCGTATACGGCTCTACCCTGCTCGGAGTCGACGGGGTCCTGGTCACCATCGAGGTCGACGCGGGGCGCGGCCTTCCTTCCTTCCAGATCGTCGGACAGGGCGACCGGGTGATCGCCGAGAGCCGCGACCGGATCCGCGCGGCCTTCCGCCAGGGAGGCCTCGAGTTTCCTCCGGGCCGCGTGACCGTGAACCTGGCACCGAGCGAGCTGCGCAAGGCGGGCTCCGCGCTCGACCTGCCGATCGCGATCGGCATCGTCGCCACCCGGATCGAGCTCCCGGCCGAGCGGCTGACGCGCACCTTGTTCATCGGCGAGCTGGGCCTGGACGGTGCGCTGCACCCGGTGCGCGGCGTGCTGGCCCTGGTCACCGCGCCGCACGGCGGCCGGCTCGAGAGCGCCGTGGTGCCCGAGGCGAACCTGGCCGAGGCCGTGGCGTGCCCGGGACTGGCCGCCTTCGGCGCCCCCGACCTGGGCAGCGTAGTGCGCTTCCTGCGCGGCGAGGCCACCCTCCCGGACGAGCCCGCGCACGGCCCCGCGGCGCCGCGCGCTGCCGGTCCGGACCTGGCCGATGTGCGCGGCCAGGAGGGTGCGAAGCGCGCGCTCGAGATCGCCGCGGCGGGCGGGCACAACCTGTTGTTCTCGGGACCACCCGGTAGCGGCAAGACCCTGCTCGCGCGGCGCCTGCCGGGGCTCTTGCCCGAGCTCTCGGTCGACGAGGCGCTCGAGGCCACGCGCATCCACAGCGTGGCCGGAACGCTCGGCGAGCGCTCGCTGCTGAGCCAGCGGCCGTTCCGCGCACCGCACCACACCATCTCGGACGCGGGCATGATCGGGGGCGGCCGGCCGCTCCGCCCCGGCGAGATCTCGCTCGCGCACCGCGGCGTGCTCTTCCTGGACGAGCTCCCCGAGTTCCGCCGGCCGGTTCTGGAAGCCCTGCGCCAGCCGCTCGAGGAGGGACGGGTGCGCGTGGTACGCGGCCACGGCGCCATCGAACTCGCCGCGCGCTTCCAGCTGGTCGCCGCCATGAACCCCTGCCCGTGCGGCTACCGCGACGACCCCGAGCGCGAGTGCGCTTGCGACGAGGTGGCCCTGCGCCGCTACCGCGCGCGTGTCTCGGGTCCCCTGCTGGACCGGATCGACCTGCGCGTAGCGGTGCCGCGCGTCCCGTGGCGCGAGCTGGCGGGGAGCCCCGCTGCGCGCGAGACGAGCTGCGCCGTGCGCGCCCGTGTGGCCGCCGCCCGCGCCCGCCAGGCGCAGCGCCACGCCGGCCGCCCCTTCACCACGAACGCCGAGCTCCCCCCGCCATCGCCCGGCTCGCCACTCCCGGTCTCAGCGGACGCGCTGCTCCTCCTGGAACGCGCGGTTCGCACACTCGGCCTGTCGGCGCGCGGCTGGGTCCGGACCCTGCGCGTGGCCCGCACGATCGCCGACCTGGACCCCGACGCCCCCGACGGCGGCCCGCTCACGGCGGCCCACGTGGCCGAGGCGCTGGGCTTCCGGGGGACCTGAGACCTCGGGGGCCCCAGAAGGAAGCGACCCCCCGAGGCAGGGACAGCCTCGGGGGGTCTATCGGCTCCAAAGAAGAGGGAAGGTTCTTGGAACACGTTCTCTCGGTCTCCTGTACGACGGTGGGCCCGCCGCGCGTATTCGACCGGACTCGAAGGCGCTGAGGACCCGCTCCGGCGGCCGGGAGCGTGCCCAGGGGGTGGGCAGCAGCGCCGAGCTTCCGGGCAGCAGCGAGGCTGCCGAGGCGCCGGCAACGCCCGCGGGGCTGGCACGGCGGTTGCTCTGCGAAGTTGCGAGCCCGTTGCGGCAATGAGGGAGGGACCCGAACCATGGCGCGAAGAATTGGAACGATCTGGATGCTCGGCCTGCTGGTGCTGCCGGGGCTGGCGCTCGCCCAGGCGGCGCCGGGACCCGAGACCGCGGAGCTGGTCCTGGTCGCGAACGCCGGCGAGCCGGCGGCCACGGCCGCCCAGGTGGCGACCAGCGCGGCCCAGGCCATGGCCAGCGCCGCCGAGGAGTCGGCACAGGCGGCTGCCGCGGCCGCGGCCGCGGCGGGCGAGGCGGCGGGCACCGCCAACTTCACCGCCAACAATCTGTGGATGATGATCGCGGCGGGCCTGGTGTTCATCATGCACCTGGGCTTCGCCACGCTCGAGAGCGGCCTCACACGCGCCAAGAACACGGTGAACATCCTGTTCAAGAACACGTTCATCGTGTGCATGAGCATCGTCACCTACGCGCTGGTCGGCTTCAACCTCATGTACCCGGGGGAGTTTGGCGGCTGGCTCGGCTTTGCCGGCTTCGGGCTCTTTCCCAGCGCGGTCGACCTGACGCCCGCCTACGCGGACGGCGGCTACACCTACTGGACCGACTTCCTGTTCCAGGCGATGTTTGCCGCGACCGCGGCCACGATCATCTCGGGCGCGGTGGCCGAACGCATCAAGCTGTCGAGCTTCATGATCTTCAGCACGATCTTCGTGACCTTCGTCTACACGATCGCGGGCTCCTGGAAGTGGGGCGGTGGCTGGCTCGATCAGCTCGGCTTCTACGACTTCGCGGGATCCACCTTGGTGCACTCGGTGGGCGGCTGGGGCGCGCTGGTCGGCGCCTGGATGCTGGGCCCGCGCATTGGCAAGTATGTGAAGGGCCGGCTCACGCCGATTCCGGGCTCGAGCCTGCCGTTCGCGGCGGTCGGCGTGTTCCTGCTCTGGCTGGGCTGGTTCGGATTCAACGGCGGCTCGGTGCTGAACGCCGATCCGGCGGCCGTCTCGCTCACCCTGGTCACGACCTGCCTGGCAGCGGCAGCGGGCGGCCTCGCGGCCATGTTCATCTCGCAGCGCGTCTCCGGAAAGCCCGACCTGTCGATGGCCCTGAACGGCATCCTCGCCGGTCTGGTGGGCATCACCGCAGGCGCCGACCTGATGGCCATGTGGTCCGCGATCGTGATTGGCCTGGTGGCGGGCTCGATCGTGGTGTTCTCGGTGGTGTTCTTCGATCGCATCAAGATCGACGACCCGGTCGGTGCGGTGTCCGTGCACCTGATCTGCGGCATCTGGGGCACTCTCGCCGTAGGCATCTTCTCGGCGGAGCACAGCATCGCCACGCAGCTGATCGGCGTGGGCGCGTACGCGGTCGCAGCCGGCGGCGGAGCATTCGTGATCTTCGGCGCGCTCAAGCTCGTGCTGGGGCTGCGCGTGTCGCCCGAGGAAGAGGCGGAAGGCCTCGACCTGGCCGAGCACGGCATGCACGCCTACGACGGGCTGGGCAGCATCGGCCGCACCGGCATGGCCGACGAACTCCCGCTGGCCAGGCAGCAGGCCGCCGGCATCACCGCGGCGATCCGCACTGCACAGGCCGAGAGCTAGGAGACCACCATGCGACGCATCGAAGCCATCATCAAGCCGTTCAAACTCGACGAAGCCAAGGCTGCGCTCGCGGACATCGGCATCGAGGGCGTGACGATCACCGAGGTGAAGGGCTACGGGCGCCAGAAGGGGCACACCGAGCTGTACCGCGGTGTCGAGTACGTGGTCGATACCTTGCCGAAGATCAAGCTGGACCTGATCGTCTCCGAGGGTCGCGTCGAGAGCGTGCTGGAGGCCCTGCAGAAGGCCTGCCAGACCGGGCGCATCGGAGACGGGAAGATCTTCGTGTCGAGCATCGACGACGCCATGCGCATCCGCACGGGCGAGCGCGGCGAGGCCGCAATCTTGTAGCCGGCGTCCGCGCCCTCCCTCACACGGTCCAGGCTCCGGCTCATCCCGGCCGGGGCCTGGACTCTGTTCAGGGCGTGCGCCGCCGCGGCGCGGCGCTCTCGAGGAAGGCGGCGATGCGTGCGAAGTAGGCGCGGCCGCCCAGCTCCACGGTGTCGTTGTGGCCGGCGCGCTCCAGCACGTGGAAGTCCTTCGGCGGGGGCGCTGCCTCGAACAGGCGCCGGCCCAGCTCGATCGGCACGATGCCGTCGCGCGCGCCGTGGATGAAGAGCAGCGGCGCGCGCAGTTCCGCGATCTTCCGGTCGGAGCTCCAGCGGCCGCGCAGCAGCAGGCCGAGCGGCGGCGCGAAGAGCCGGTCCGCCAGGTCGGAGGCCGAGCTGAAGGTGCTCTCGAGAATCACGCCGCCGAGCCTGCGCTCCCGCGCCAGCTCGACGGCCACCGCGCCGCCCAGCGAGCGGCCGAACACCACGATGCGCGACTCGGGCAGGCCGCGCGCCTCGCGCAGGTGCGCCAGCGCCGCACGCGCGTCCGCATAGGCGCCCGACTCGGAAGGCGCCCCCTCCGACAGGCCGTAGCCGCGGTAGTCGGGCAGCAGCACATGCGCGCCGAGCGCCGCGAGTTGCGCAGCATTCGGCAGACGGTGCGAGGCGTTCCCGGCATTGCCGTGCAAGAAGAGGATCGCGCGGTCGGCTCCGGGCGCGGGCAGGAAGAACGCGTGCAGCCGCACGCCGTCCTCGCTGAGTAGTTCTGTCTCCTCGGCATCGATGCCGAGCTGCGCCGGCGAGAGCCAGCGGCCCGGCGTCGGTTGGAACACCATTCGGTCGATCAGGAGCCGCGGGAGCAGCAACAGGCCGCCCGCCAGGACGGCGAGCCCGAGCGCGACGGGCAGCCAGCGCAGGGGAACCCCCGCCTACGGGGCGACCGGGGTGTAGCGCAGCAGCACCCTCGAGCCGTCGTCGTAGCCCTTGCGGAAGCGCGACTCCCACTTGCCCCACTCGGCGGCGTACTTCTGGGAGAACGCCTGCATGAGACGCCCGAACGCGGCCGGGTCGCTGTCGCGCCGCACCTCGGACAGGAAGCTCGGCGCGCTGCGGAAGCGGTCGCCCGCCTTTGCGACCGGGCCGAAGTCCCCCGCCCAGAGACGCGCGCGATTCCAGCCACGCGCGACCGCCCGGCTCTTCCAGGCATCGGCCTTGGTGGCGAGCAGCACGTCGTCTCCGTCCGGCGTGAACCACACCTCTCCGTGGCAGCGGCTCTCGCTGCCGTCGCCCTTGAGAGGCGAGACGTAGACGATCCGGCTCGTGCCGAGCGCGCTGCGCGCCGCTTCGGGCAACGAGAACGCGGCGTCGGTCGCGCGCGCGCGGCCGAACGGCAGCGCCAGCGCGCCCAATGCGGCACCCGCGCCTAGCAACAGGCCGCGGCGCGAAATCCCGGGATCCCGGCTGCGGTTAGAGGTGCTCATTCAGAAACCCAAGCGTGCGCTGCCAGGCATCGGCCGCAGCGTCCGCGTTGTAGACGTCCAGGCGTGTGTCGTTGAAGAACGCGTGATCGACACCCGGATAGATGTGGAACTCGGCCGACTTGCCGGCCTCGCGGATGTCGTGCTCGAGCTTGCGCACGACCTCGGGTGTGACGAAGCCGTCGTGCTCCGCGAACAGGCCGAGCACCGGCGCCTCGAGGCCCGAGAAGTCCAGGGTGACGTTCGGATGCACGCCGTAGAAGTCGACGCACGCGCCCACGCCGGCGTGTACGCAGGCGCTGGCGAGCG
>CAXMNF010000190.1:0-11336 GCA_964194645.1 uncultured Gammaproteobacteria bacterium | reverse complement strand
TGGACCTGATCGACCAGGCCACGAAGGTGCGCTTCCTGTAGCAATTCGAGACCGGGGCGCGGGAGGG
This sequence comes from uncultured Gammaproteobacteria bacterium, assembly GCA_964194645.1. Lineage (GTDB taxonomy): Bacteria > Myxococcota_A > UBA9160 > SZUA-336 > SZUA-336 > CAXMNF01. The sequence continues at coordinate 11,269 of CAXMNF010000190.1, read as the reverse complement.
CCGCAGTCCTCCCGCGCCCTCGCCCAGCGGGTATGATGGCGGCCATGAGCCTGCGCACCCGGATCTGCGAGCTGTTCGACATCGAATACCCGATCGTCCTGGCCGGCATGGGTGGAGCGAGCACGCCCGAGCTGGCCGCGGCTGTCTCCAACGCCGGAGGCCTCGGCATCCTGGGCACGGCGGCTTGCGGGCCCGACGAGTTGCGCGACTGGATCCGCCGCACCCGCGAGCTGACCGACCGGCCCTTCGGGGTGGACACCTTGCTGCCCGCCTCGGTGCAGCGCGAGGCGTACAAGAAGGCGCCCGGGCCCTCGCCCGCCGAGCGCCTGCCCGAGCAGCAGGCGTTCGCGCGCGAGTTCATGGAGCGCGAGGGGTTGAAGGCGCCTGAAGCGCGGCCGCGCAGCAGCGGACGCGCGCTGTTCTCGAAGGACTTTTTCGGCGAGCAGATGGAAGTCGTGATCGAGGAGCGCGTCTCCGTTTACGCGTCCGGCCTGGGCAACCCGGGTCCCTGGATAGAGCGCCTGCACGCGAACGGCACGGTGGTCATGGCCGTGGTCGGCGCGGTGCGCCACGTGCACAAGATCTCGGACTCGGGCATCGACGTGATCGTCGCCCAGGGCCACGATGCCGGCGGGCACAACTCCCCGGTCGGCACCATGGCGCTGATCCCGCAGGTCGTAGACGCCGCGGGCGACATCCCGGTGCTGGGCGCCGGCGGCATCACCGATGGGCGCGGTGTGGCGGCGGCGCTGATGCTCGGCGCGCAGGGCGCCTGGGTCGGCAGCGCGTTTCTCGCCACGCGCGAGGCCGGCATCGCCGAGTTCCAGAAGAAGGCGATCGTCGAGGCGACCGATCAGGGCACAGTCGTCACGCGCGCGGTCACCGGCAAGCCTGCCCGCTACATCCGCAGCAAGTGGACCGACGCCGTGTCCGAGGCGGGACTCGAGCCGCTGCCCATGCCGTTCCAGGGGGCCGTCTCCGGACCGGTGATGGCGGCCGCCCTGGCGGCGGAACGCGGCGATGTGGCACCCGGCTTCGCGGGCCAGGGCATCGGCATGATCCGTTCGATCCGCCCGGCTGCCGAGGTGCTGCACGAGCTGGTAGTCGAGGCCGAGAAGGCGCTCCAGGGAGCCACCCGCTTCCTCTAGACCGGGAGGGCACGCCATGGCCGAGCCGGAGGTCCGGGGCATCGACGCGGCTCGCGTCACGGACTGGCTCTGCAAGCACGTGGGCGAGCTGGCGCCTCCGCTCCGCTTCGAGCGGATTCCGGGCGGCCACTCGAACCTGACGTACCGCGTGAGCGACAACGAAGGCCGGCTCTGCGTGCTGCGACGCCCGCCGCTCGGAGCCGTGCTCGCCACCGCGCACGACATGGGCCGCGAGCACCGCATCATCTCGGCCCTGGCGCAGAGCGATGTGCCCGTGCCGCCCGCGCTCGGCCTGTGCAAGGACGAGTCGGTGAACGGGGCCCCGTTCTACGTAATGGACTTCGTGGAAGGCGACGTGCTGGCCACAGCGCAGGACGCCCTGGCGCACACCAGCGAGCAGCAGCGCGGCCCGATCGGCGAGTCCCTGATCGACGTGCTGACGCGCCTGCACGCCGTGGACATCGACGCGATCGGGCTCGGCGACCTGGCGCGTCGCGAGGACTACCTGGGCCGCCAGCTGAGACGCTGGCACACCCAGTGGGAGCGCTCCAAGACCCGCGAGCTGCCTGACATGGACAAGGCGTACCACCTGCTGCTCGAGCGCCGGCCCGAGCAGCAGGGCGCTACGATCGCTCACGGCGACTACCGGCTCGGCAACATGATCACGCGCGATGCGCGGATCGTCGCGGTGCTCGACTGGGAGCTGTGCACGCTCGGCGATCCGCTGGCCGACGTCGCCTACCTGGTGAACCACTGGATCGAACCGGGCGAGCGCGGCGCAGCGCTGCGCGGCGGCGCGGGCGCACCGAGCGCGGTGCCCGGCTTCCCGGACCGGGACGAGCTGCTGCGCCGCTACCGGGAGCGCACCGGGCGCGACCTGGGCGGCATCGACTACTACTGCGCGTTTCAGTTCTGGCGCAGCGCCGCGATCGTGGAAGGCGTACTGGCCCGCTACCTGAAGGGGGTCATGGGCGGCGACGCGGACACCGACGCCTTTCGCGCGCAGGTCGATGGCCTGGCCGCTGCCGCACTGGAACGACTTGAAGCAAGGGGAGAGTTCGCATGACCCGAGTGATCGACACCGGAACCGAGCACCTGCAGGCGCGCGTGGACGAAGGCGTGGCCGTACTGACCATGAACCGGCCCGAGCGGCGCAATGCGTTCTCGCAGGAGATGCTCGAGGGCATGGCGCTCGCGCTGGCGGACGCGGAGCTCGCGAGCGACGTCGCCTGCCTGGTGCTGACCGGCGCCAGCGGAGCGTTCTGCGCGGGTGGCGACGTGAAAGGCATGGCGGAGCGCGGGAAAGGGGGCGGCGGCCGCGGCCCGTCGCTCGACGCGCGCATCCACAGCCAGCGCGTGTCGCAACGCGCCACGGCCGGCCGCATCTATCGCATGCCCAAGCCCGTGATCGCCTCGCTGCCCGGCGCCGCGGCGGGCGCGGGGCTGTCGCTGGCGCTCGCCTGCGACCTGCGCATCGCCGCGGAGAACGCGCTGCTCACCACGGCGTTCGCGAAGGTCGGCTTCAGCGGCGACTACGGCGGCACCTTCTTCCTGACCCAGCTGGTCGGCGCGGCCAAGGCGCGCGAGCTCTACTTCCTGTCGGAGCGCCTCGACGCGAAGCAGGCCGAGCGCCTGGGACTCGTGAACCGCGTGGTCCCGGCGGCGGCCCTGCAGGACGAGACGCTCGCCCTCGCGCAACGCCTCGCCCAGGGTCCCACGGTCGCGTATCGCTATATGAAGGAGAACATCCACCGCGCTCTCGAGGGTGCACCGCTCGAAGACTGTCTGGATCTGGAAGCGACTCACCACGTGCACACCGGCCTGACCGAGGACCACCGCGAGGCGGCGCGCGCCTTCGTCGAGAAGCGCACCCCGACCTTCAAGGGGCGCTAGTTCCGGCGCAGCGTGCGCGCGTAGAGCGCGGCCCCGTGCAATAGCACGAGGAGCGGCGCCACGAAGGTCGGCACCAGCGCCATCGGAAAGGCCAGCACGAGATCCGTGCTGGGAAGGTCGCGGTAGATCCAGAGCGGCCCGGGCTGCGAGAGCTGCATGAGCGGCAAGGCGAGCAGCAGCACGCCGGCGCCGATCAGGTGCCAGGCCGGCTCGAGCCGGCGCGCAGCGTTCGCGCCGCTCCCGAGCCGAGCAGCCAAGGGCAGTGCAGACAGGCCGATCAGCAGGTCCGGCACGCCCACGGGCAGGATGAAGTGGGCAGGCAGCACCCCGATCCACCACTTGTAGATCGTGCCCAGCGCCGCGATGCGCAGCGCCTGGACGCGCACGAACGATCCCGCCGGAACCTGGCGGACGAACGAGCCGAGCAGCGCGCGCATGTCGCGGCTGACCAGAGTCAGAAGCACGAGCGCCGCGGGCAGGACTGCGCTGCCCGCGACCACCAGCAGCGGGCGCGCCAGGTAGGCACCGCGCAGCGCCAGCCACGAGGTGGCGAGCAGCCAGCCCAGCATCAGCGCGATGAGCGAGACTCGGGCGGCGCGGAACTCGCCGCGGCGTACCGAGTTCCGGAGCTGCAGCGCGAGCCAGCCGATCAGGAATAGCGCGAGGGCATGCGTGAGCGGCGACACGTTCATGCGGGGACAGCCTAGCCGCTTGGCAATGCTCGGGCGAAGAGTCCATCATCCCGCGCGGTCGGGGTAGGGAATCCTCCTGGCCTGGTAGGAGAGGAATGTCGCTCGACGCCTGGATTACGGTCGGCGTGGTCACTCTCGTGATGGGGCTGCTCGCGGGCACGCGCATCACCCCCTACCTGATCCTGCTCGGCGGCCTGGTGCTCTTGCTGACGCTCGGCGTGATCGGCGAAGCGGACCTCCTGTCGGGCCTCTCGAATCCCGGGATGGTCACCGTGGGTGTGCTCTTCGTCGTGGTATCGGGCCTGCGCGAGACCGGCGCGATGAGCTGGATCGCCGAGCCGCTACTGGGCCGGCCGGAGGGTGTGGGGTCCGCACAGCTCCGCATCATGGGACCGGTGGCCATCCTGTCGGCATTCCTCAACAACACGCCGGTGGTCGCGGCCATGCTGCCCGTCGTGAATGGCTGGGCGCGGAAGCTCGGCATCTCCGTCTCGAAGCTGATGATGCCGCTCTCCTACGCGTCGATCCTGGGCGGGTCGTGCACCCTGATTGGCACGAGCAAGTTCTTGATCGTGAACGGGCTGCTGATCTCCGAGCTGGGGCCGGAGTACGGCATGGCCATGTTCGACATCGCCTGGGTCGGCCTGCCCTGCGCGATCGTGGGCCTCGCCTATCTGCTGGGCGTCGGCCAGTGGCTCATACCGGATCGCCGCCCGGTGCTCAGCACCGAGGGTGACGCGCGCGAGTACGTGGTCGAGATGATGGTCGAGGACGGCAGCCCGCTCGCGGGCAAGACCATCGAGCAGGCCGGGCTGCGGCGCTTGCCCGGCCTGTACCTGATGGAGATCGACCGCGAGGAACAGGTGCTGCCGGCCGTCTCGTCGCAGGTCGTGCTGCGCGCGGGCGACCGGCTCGTTTTCGCCGGTGTGGTCGAATCGGTGGTCGACCTGCAACGCATTCGCGGGCTGGCACCCGCCACGGACCAGGTGTTCAAGCTCGACGCCGAGCGCACCAACCGCAGCCTGGTCGAGGCGGTGGTTTCGGAGGCCTGCCCGATCCAGGGCATGACGATCCGCGCAGGCCAGTTCCGCACGCGCTACAACGCGGCGGTGATCGCCGTGGCACGCAACGGCGAGCGCATCCGCGAGAAGATCGGCGACATCGTGCTGCGCGCAGGCGACACCCTGCTCCTCGAAGCACGCGCCTCGTTCGCGGAGCAGCACCGCAACAGCCGCGACTTCTTCCTGGTCTCGCAGATCGAGGGCTCGACGCCCTTGCGCCACGACAGGGCTTCGCTGTCGCTCGTGATCCTGGCCGCCATGGTCGTCGCGGTGACGGCCGGCTGGGTGTCGATGTTGAACGCGTCGATGCTCGCTGCCGGCGCGATGATCCTGGCGCGTTGTACCGGGGCGTCCGTGGCGCTGCGCAGTATCGACTGGGAAGTGCTGATCGTGATCGCCGCGGCGTTCGGCATCGGCCGCGCCATGCAGACCACAGGCGCGGCCGCAGCCATCACGCACGAACTCCTGCGGCTAGCGGGCAGCGATCCGCACGTGATCCTGGCGATCCTCTGTGCGCTGACCATGGTGTTCAGCAACGTGATGAACGCGAACGCCGCCGCCGTCCTGATGTTCCCGATCGCCGTGGCGACCGCCGCCGAGCTCGCGCCCGACGGCGGCCTGGCCGTACTTCCGTTCGCCGTGGCGATCATGATGGGCGCGGCCGGAAGCTTCGCCACGCCGATCGGCTACCAGACGAACCTCATGGTGATGGGCCCAGGCGGCTACCAGTTCTCCGACTACCTGCGGGTCGGCGTGCCGCTGTCCTTGATCTTCCTGGCGATCTCCGTGCTGCTGATCCCGCTGGTCTGGCCGTTCCAGCCCTAGCCGGCGTCCAGGGCTGCGACTGCGGAGCCGTAGACCGCCGCCGGACCCTGTACGGCTTCCGCGTCGCCGCCGACCGCGTAGTTCCGCGAGAGGTTCTGCACCAGACTGCCGGCCTGGGCGAAGAGGGTCTTGAACTCCTTGGTCCAGCTGACGTCCCAGACCTGGTCCACGGTCCCCTCCACGACCAGCAGGCCCTGCTGCTGCGAGTAGCTGCCGGACGTGAGTCCATAGGGCCGGACAGCGGAGATCCGGCCGGCCCGCTCGAGCTCGCGGAAGAACTCGAGCGTCCGTCCGAGCATCTGGAGAGCCGCCTGCTCGCGGCCCGGCTGCGGGAGTCCCCAGGAAATCACCAGTGCGCCAGGGTGGTCGTTGCTCTGCCTCATGATCGATCCCTCCTATGGTTGGTTTGGTTGAGAGACGGATCAGGCGCGCGAGACGTTACATGCCCGCCGGGGTGGGAGCCGATGTAACCTTCGACCGGTCCGATCCGTCGTCCAAGCGGAGGAGTCATGCAGGCTGAACTGATCGACACCGCTCTCTCCGAGCGGGTCGCCGAGTCCTGGGAACGCTTCATCGAGCTGGCCGAGCCGCTCCGGCCCGAGCTGTTCCGCTTCGCTCTGCGCCTGACCCGCAACGCCTTCGACGCCGAGGACCTGGTGCACGACGGGCTGCTGCGCGCGTTCGGGACCCCGGCAAGCGGCCGGATCCGCAACCCGCGTGCCTACCTGTTCCGGATCCTCTCGAACCTGTGGATCGACGAGCTGCGCCGTTCGCGTCCCGAGAGTGCGGGCGGGGAGGAGGAGCAGCACCCGGACCCGAAGGGCGCCGGGCGCGAGGACGAGCTGCGCGACGCCGCAGAGCGAACTCTCGGCGTGCTCTCCCCTCGCGAGCGCGTAGCCGTAGTGCTGAAGGACGCCTTCGGCCTGTCTCACGCGGAGATCGCCGAGGTGATCTCGAGCTCGGAAGGCGCCGTCAAGGTGGCGCTGCACCGCGGGAGGCGCCGCCTGGCCGAGGAGCGCGAACGCCCCGCGCGCCGCCCGCGTGTCTCGCGCGACCTGGTCGACCGCTTCGTCGAGGCGTTCCGCGCCCACGACCTGGAGAGCCTGCGTCCTCTGCTGCTGGAGACGGTCGAGTCCGAGGTCTTCCCCTGTGGCGTCGGAGTGGGACGCGACCACGCCGAGCAGAGCGGCTGGCTGCGCGGCTCGTTCTACCACCACTCTCCGGAGCACGAAGCGCGCGGGGAGCTCTACCCGAGGCGCTTCGATGTGCAGGTGCTGGAGGCCGAGCCCGTGGTCCTGGTGTTTCGAGACGACGGGACGGGCGAGGCGCTCGAGGAGCTGTGGCGATTCGAGGAGGACGACGGCCAGATCGCGCGCGTGCGCGACTACTGCTTCAGCCCCGATCTGGTGCGTTGGGTCGCCGAGCAGCTCGACCTGCCGGTGCGCTCCTGCGGCTACCGCTTCCGTCCCTGGTCCGAGAGATAGAGCCAGGTTTCGCTCCGCCCGCAGTCGCCTCTACACTGCGGGCATGATTCGTTGGGAGCGAGACGGGCGGCACGCCGCCTGCGGCGTCCTGCTGCTGGCCTGTATCGCGAGCGGCGGCTGCGATGCTCAGCCGCCAGCGCAGAACTCGGCGGCGCAACCGGCGAGCAGCGAGCCGGCGGGTCCCGCGTACGTCGGCACGGTGACCTGTGCCGGCTGCCATGCAGAGCAGGCCACGTCCTGGCGCGGATCCCACCACGATCTGGCCATGCAGGAGGCGAGCGCCGAAACCGTGCTTGGGAACTTCGCGAGCGCCACCCTGCAGCACCGCGGGGAGACCTTCCGCTTCGAGACGCGCGATGGGCGCTTCCTGGTCCAGACCGCGGACGCCGCGGGAGCGTTGCGCGACTTCGAAGTGGCTTTTGCCTTCGGGGTCGAGCCGCTCCAGCAGTACCTGGTGCACCTGCCCGGCGGCCGCCTGCAGGCGTTGTCTGCCGCGTGGGATGCGAGGCCGGCCAGCTCCGGAGGACAGCGCTGGTTCCACCTGCAGCCCGACGAACCCATTCCTCCAGGAGATGCTCTGCACTGGACCGGCCTGGCCGGCAGCTGGAACGCCATGTGCGCGGAGTGCCACTCGACTAATCTCGAGAAGGGCTACCGGCCGGAAGATCAGAGCTACAAGACAACCTGGTCCGACCTCGACGTGGGCTGCGAGGCGTGCCATGGACCGGGCGCGGAGCACGTGAGCTGGGCCGAAGCCGGGGCCGCGCGCGGATCCGACGGACGGACCGGACTGACCGTCGAGCTGCACAACCGCAACGACTGGCACTTCGACGGCGAGAGCCCGATCGCCGTTCGCAGCCCAACGCCACGGGTGGAAACGGAGCTCACAACCTGTTCGGCATGCCACGCGCGCCGTTCCCGGATCGCGAGGGCCGATCCGTCCGCTCCGTTCCTGGATTCGTATCGCCCGGCGCTGCTCGAGGAAGGCCTGTACCAGGCGGACGGTCAGATCCTGGAGGAGGTGTACGTGTGGGGGTCCTTCGTGCAGAGCCGCATGTACGCGGCCGGAGTCGTGTGCAGTGACTGCCACGATCCGCACGGATTGGCGATCGACGACGCGGATGCGGCGTGTGCGCGCTGCCACGAGAGCGAGGACTTCGCCGGGCCGTCGCACCATTTCCACTCCGCGGACTCGGCTGGTGCGAGCTGCGTGTCGTGTCACATGCCCGCGCGCACCTACATGGAGATCGACGCGCGCCGCGACCACAGCCTGCGCGTGCCGCGGCCCGATCTGTCGGAACGGATCGGGGTATCGAATGCGTGCTCACAATGTCACAGCGGCGAGTCGACAGCCTGGGCAGCGGAGGCGTTCGCGCGGTGGTATCCCGAACGCAGCTCCCTGCCGCACTACGGCGAGGTGCTGCACGCCGGGCGGCGCACCGCAGCCGGCGCCTCCGGGCAGCTGGCCCAGCTCTTCGCCGATGAAGCGCTCCCCGCGATCGTGCGCGCGACGGCACTCGAGCTGCTCGGGCGACAGCTCGAGCCGGAGTCGATCGTCGCGATCCGCGCCGGACTGGGAGACCCGGACGGCCTGGTGCGTATGGCGGCGACCGGCGCCGCCGAGGCCATGCCCCTGGCAGCCCGGCAGACGCTGCTCGAGCCCAGACTGGCCGATCCGATCCGCGCGGTGCGGATCGAGGCCGCGCGCTCGCTCGCACCGCCCGGCTGGACGCCGCAGCGCACGCCGCGCAACCCCCTCGACGAAGCGTTGGCCGAGTACTACGCGGCGCAGATGTTGAACGCCGACCAGCCCCAGGCCTGGGTCAACCTCGGGCTGCTGCACGCCCAGACCGGCGCGCCACGCGCCGCACAGGAAGCCTACGAGCGGGCGAATCTCGTCAGTCCCTGGTTCGTGCCCGCCTACGTGAATCTGGCCGATCTCCACCGGCTCGCGTTCCGCGAAGAAGAGGCGGAGCAGGTGCTGCGGAGCGCCCTTGTGCGCATGCCCGACGAGCCGGCTCTCCAACACGCCCTCGGCTTGTCCTTGGTGCGCCAGGGCCCGACCGAACCGGCACTCCTGGCGCTCGGCCGCGCCGCGGAGCTCGCCCCAGAGAACGCGCGCTATGTCTACCTGTACGGCCTAGCACTGCACTCTTCGGGCTACACCGTCCGGGCGCTGGCCGTCCTCGAGCGGGCGCACGCCTCGCACCCCAATGACGCCGATCTGCTGCTCGCCCTGGCCACGATCCACCGCGACTCAGGCGATCTGCCCACCGCCCTGCGCCACGCGAGAACGCTCGCCGAACTTCGCCCCGGCGATCCCCGAGCCAGCGCGCTGGTCCGCGAGCTGGACGTCGCGATCCAAGGACCGGCGGCGCTCCGCTAGCCCCGCACGCGAGCCGGAAGCGCTGGCGGAGAGAGGGGGATTCGAACCCCCGGAGGGCTTGCGCCCTCAACGGTTTTCGAGACCGCCCCGTTCAACCGCTCCGGCATCTCTCCGCCGAGGAATATCAGGTAGCTACCCGCACATGTCCAGCGCGTGTCCTAGGTCATGCTGAGCTGGCCGTGGCCATCGACGCGCCCGCGTCGACCACAGAACTCCTCGCGCATCATCGCCTCCAACAGGGCGGCGTCCTGGACCGTTGCCCAGGTGCGCCGCCCGTCGTCCGTGAGGCAGGCCGCGTGGGCGATTCGTGCCTCGCCCTTCTGGTGCGCCACGGTGTAGGCCTCGATGGTCACCGGGCCGTCCCAGTCGACCAAGGCTTCGCGCAACGGGATGGCATCCACCTGCTCCTGCAGGTTCTCGTAGCGAAACCCGTCCTTCGGGGTCTCGGTGGAGTAGATCCCGAAACCGTGCTTGGCCAGCCAGCCGCCGTTGCCGTGGACCAAGCCCGTCGAGCCGCGATCCTCTCGGACGACTTCAACCATGCGCGCGACTGCGTGGAGCGTGTAGCTGTTCAAGGGTCCGCCCCCGAACGTGAGTCCTCCGGTGACGGTGAGCGGGCGGCCTTCGGGAACCCCCAGCTCCGTCGCGGCCACCTGCACGGAGGACGGAAAGCAGCTGTACAGATCCAGGTGCTCGATCTCGGCGATCGTCTTTCCCGCGAACTCGAGCGCGCGTGCTCCTGCGATGCGGATCGCGGGCGAAAGATGGAAGTCCGGGCGAGTGGACAGGAAGTTGCTGTCGTTGGCTTCGGTGGCGGCCTGCAGATAGACGAGCCTCTCTTCGGGCACACCGGCCTGCCGAGCGACCTCGAGCGAGCAGACGATGACAGCCACCGCCATGTCGACCCGCGCGTTGGCGTTCATCAGCCGCGTGTAGGGATACGAGATCATGGGATTGTCAGGCGCCGCCTGGCCGATCTCCTGCGCGGTGTAGGGCTTCCGGATCCAGGCATGGGGGTTGCCGGTGGCGACGCTGTTGAATCCCGCCCAGAGCTCCGCGACCCGCTTGGCGTGCGCCTCGAGGGTCTCGCCCTTCGCGAAGCGAATCGCGCTCTCGATGATCGCGAAGATGTCGCTCGCGCTGTTCATGCCGCGCGCGAGCTCGGCCTCGTGAAAGATCGCCTTGTCCGCGGCGACCATGCGATCTGGCGTGCCGGGCGCCTCGGTTTCGCGAAGCTCGACACCTTGACGCTGGGCTTGCCCCTGACTGCGGCCGGTCTCCGCGGCCGTGACCAGGACGATCTCGCGGCGGCCCGCCTGGATCTCCCGCGCTGCATCGATCACGCAGGCCTGGGAGAAGTTCCCTCCGTACGGCGTGCTGACGGTCTCGTCGGGCTTCGAGCCGAGTCGGCGGGCGATCTCGCGCCCGGGCGCTCCGTAGCCCCACATGCCGCGAACCACGTAGATCGATTGCGCGCGTTGCAGCAGCTCCGGGGCACCGGCGTCCTTCCCAGCCAGATCGAGCGCGGCCACCATCATCTCCAGCGGCTCTGCGGCTTCCCGCGGATCGTCGAGGCGCTGCAACAACTGTCCGACTCCGACGAGTACCGGGATCTCCCGCGCTTGGCTCATAGTGGCTGCGCACCTCCTTGGACCTCTATTGATAGACTGGCCGCTGGCCCGATTCAAACCTCCGTCGAGGCCGCGAACCAAGGAGGCATGAGTGAACCCCGAACATTGCCTGGTCGAACGCGAAGGCCACGTACTGACCGTCACCCTGA
>CAXMNF010000189.1:0-5360 GCA_964194645.1 uncultured Gammaproteobacteria bacterium | reverse complement strand
GCGCCCCGCGCGCGCCAGCGGAGCCGAGGCCGCGGGTACCGGGCGCAGGTGCACGCCGACCAGGCCCGCAGCCGCCGCCAGCGAAAGCACGAACATAGCGACCCGCTGCAGTCTCAAGAGGTGGGCCTCCCGGAAGCGCGGCCGCGGGCGACGCCGCACGGTGCGTCGCGCCGCGCGGCGCGTCCACTTGCCGCGGAGCATACCCCAGATGGCCGGTCCGCTTGCGGCGCGGGGCTAGCCGCGGCCCAGCAGGCGGCGCAGCGCACCCCAGAGCAGCCCGAGGAAGGCCACGAGCGGGCTCCGCGAGAGCGGCTCGCCAGCGGGCACTTGGTCGATGCGGTCGAAGGCGGAAAAGAACTGCGCGGCCATGTCCTTGGCCACGCCCGACACCATGCGCTGTCCGAGCCGGGCGATCTGGCCGCCGATCTGCAGGTCGGCTGCGTAGTGGAACTCGGTGCCGCCGCCGGACTCGCGCAAGCTCAAGGTCACGTCGCCCGAGACGAAGCCGGGCGGCCCCTTGCCCTGCACGCGCAGGCGCAGGCGCTGCGGCTCGGCGCGCTCCAGGAAGTCGATCGCACCGTCGAAGCGGCCCTGCACGGCGGGGAGCTTGAGCTCGATGCGCGCCTCGTAGTGGTCGGGACGCGTCTCCTCGAGCCGCACCAGGCCCGGGGTGCAGCGGCGCACGACCTCCGGGTCGTTGATTCGCTGCCAGGCGAGCGCGGGCGCGGTGTTGACCTGCGCGCGGCCCTCGAGTTTCACGCGACCGCGCGCTCGGCCGCCGCGAGCAGCGCGCGCCGCGCGTAGACGCGCGCCAGGTCGCAGCGATACTCGGCCGAGGCGTGCAGATCGGCCATCGGATCGAGCTCCTCGATCTCGCCGAGCGCGCGCCCGAGCGTCACGGCATCCAGCCCGCCGCCCACGAGCCGCGCCTCGACGCCGGCCGCGCGGAAGGGCACCGGGTTCACGCCCGTGATCGCCACCGCGGCGCGCTCACAACGGCCGCGCCGGTCGAGCGAGACCTCGGCGGCAACGCCCACCAACGCGAAGCCCGAGGCGGGCTGGCGCAGCTTGCAGTAGGCCGCACCGGCGCGCTTGCGCTGCGGCCGCAGCTCGATCTCGAGCAGCAGCTCGTCGGGCGCCAGGGCGCTGGTGAGCATGCCTACGAAGAAGTCGCTGGCGGGAATCGTGCGCTTGCCCTTGGGACCGACGCAACGCGCCTCGCCGTCGAGTGCCAGGAAGACCGCGGGCCAGTCCGCCGCCGGGTCCGCGTGCACCAGGCTGCCGCCCAGGGTGCCGCGGTTGCGCACCTGCACGTCGCCGATCAGGCGCGCGGTCTCGGCGAAGAGCGGCAGCTCGGCCAGCTCGCGGCTGCGCTCCAGCGCGCCGTGCGTGACGCTCGCACCGATCCGGACGCGGCCGCGCCGTTCCGAAACCTGGTCGAGGCCCGGCAGGCGCGCGATGTCTACCAGCACGCCCGGTTGGAGCAGCCGGTGCTTGAGCGCGGGAATCAGGCTCATGCCGCCGGCCAGCAGCTTCGCGTCCGGCTGCGCGGCGAGCAGCGCGATGACCTCGGCAGCCGTGTCGGGCCGGCGGTAGTCGAACTCTGCGGGAATCACGCGCCCGCCTCGCGCAGCACCCGCCAGAGGCGCTCCGTCGTGACCGGCATCTCGACCGGGGCCACGCCGAGCGGCGCGAGTGCATCGTGCACCGCGCTCATCAGACACCGGGCCGAACCGATCGTGCCGAGCTCGCCGATGCCCTTCGCGCCGAGCGGGTTGAGCGGCGTCGGCGTGCAGGTGCTGTCCAGCTCGATCTCCGGGAACATGGTCGCCTTGGGCACCGCGTAGTCCATAAGCGTGGCCGTGGTGAGCTGGCCGGTCTCGTCGTAGACGACCTGCTCACAGAGCGCTTGACCCAGGCCCTGAACGATGCCGCCCAGTCGCTGTCCCTCGGCCAGGAGCGGGTTCACGATGTTCCCGCAGTCGTCCACCGCCACGTAGCGCTGGATCTCGAGCTGGCCGGTCTCGCGGTCGATCTCGACCTGGCAGAGGTGCGCACCGAACGGGAAGGTGGTCCCCTCGGGCTCGAAGCGCGCAACTGCCTCGAGCCCCGGCTCCTGGCCGGGTACTGGCACATTCCAAAGGTGCGCAGCGCTGGCCACCTCCCGAAAAGTCATGCGCCGCTCTGCGCCGTCGTCCGTGGCAGCGCCGGCGACCGAGAACGACTCGCCATCGAATCGTAGGCGGTCGGGTGTGGTGTCGAGCAGGTGCGCCGCGATCGCGGCGGCTTTGGCCTTCACCTTTTCGAGCGCCATGTGCAGCGCGGTGCCGCCCACGACCAGCCCCCGGCTGCCAAAGGTTCCGACTCCGTGGGGCACCACGTCGGTGTCGCCGTGCACGACGCGCACGTCGTCGATCCCGACCCCGAAGGCGTCGGACGCGAGCTGCGCGAAGGCGGTCTCCTGACCCTGGCCGTGCGGCGAGGCGCCCGTCATGATCGTCACGTTGCCGGTCGGCTCGACGCGCACCTGGGCGCTCTCCCAGGTGCCGGTGCGCTGTAGCGGGTTCGCGTTGCTGCTCGGCCCGAGCCCGCAGATCTCCGTGAAGGTCGCGATTCCGATGCCGACCAGCCGGCCCTGGGAACGCGCTTCGGCCTGGGCGGCCCGCGCACCCGAGTAGTCGAAGCGGTCCAGTGCCTTGTCGAGTGCAGCCTCGTACTCGCCCGTGTCGTAGGTCGCACCACCGGCCGTCTGGTACGGGAAGGCGTCGGGTGCGATGAAGTTGCGCCGGCGCAGCTCCACCGGATCGATTCCGAGCTTGCGCGCCAGCTCGTCCATCACCATCTCGATCGCGTAGGCCGCCTCTGGCCGGCCCGCGCCGCGGTAGGCGTCGGTCGCCATGGTGTTCGTGTAGACGTTCACCAGCTCGAACGCACAGGCGCCCACCCGGTAGCAGCCCGGGTACATGAGCAGCGTGAAGGTCGGGATCGCCCCGCCCAGATAGGAGGCGTAGGCGCCCACCTCGGCCACGATCCGGCCGCGCAGCGCCAGCAGCTCGCCGTTCCGGCGGTAGGCCGCCTCGACGTCGTGCAGCTGCCCGCGCCCGTGAGTGGTGTTCATCAGGTTCTCGGTGCGCGTCTCGGCCCACTTCACGGGCAGGCGGAGCCGGCGCGAGACCCAGGACAGCAGGCACTCCTCGGCGTAGACCGGCAGCTTGCAACCGAAGCCGCCGCCGACCTCGGGCGCGATCACGCGCACACCGAGCTCAGACAGGCCCAGGCAGATCGCGATCTGTTGCTTCGCCTGGTGGGGAACCTGGGTGGAGATCCAGACCGTGAGCTTCTGCGCGCCCTCCTGCCAATCCGCTACGACCGCGCGGCACTCCAGCGGCACGGGCGCCACGCGCTGATTCACGATGCGCAGCGAGAGCGTACCGTCCGCCTCTGCGAAGGCCTTCTCCACGGCGGCGAGCGCCTCGGGCTCCGGGGGAATGCGCACGTTCACGTTGTCGGGCAGCGACCGGTACACGCGCGGGGTATCCGGCTCGAGCGCCGCGAGCGGATCGACGACGCAGGGGCCCGGTTCGATCTCCACGTCCACGTCGAGCGCGGCGTCGCGCGCCAGGTAGCGGTCCTGCGCCACCACCAGAGCGAGCGGCTGGCCCAGGTAGCGCACCGCCCCGTCGGCCAGCAGCGGGTGCTCGACGTCGCGCGTCTCGTCCATCCGCGCCGCGCAGGGTGCGCGCGCCACCTCGCCGCGCAGGTCGTCGTAGGTGTAGACGGCGACCACTCCCCGCCGCTGGAGGGCGCGGGTGCTGTCGATCTTGACGATCCGGCCTGCCGCGTACTCGCTGCGCACGAACGCGCACTCGAGCATGCCGTGCAGCCGCAGGTCGTCGGTGTACAACCCCAGGCCACGGATCAAGCGGGGATCCTCGCGGCGCTTGATGCGCGCGCCGATCGAGACGGGCCGCAGCACCATCAGCGGCTTCCGCTGGTCAGGCCGGCGGCGTGCCGCACTGCGCTCACGATCTGCTGGTAGCCCGTGCAGCGGCACAGGTTGCCTTCGAGCGCCTGGCGGATCTCCTGGTCTGACGGGTCGGGGTGCTCGGCGAGCAGGGCGGCCGCCGACATGATCATGCCGGGCGTGCAGTAGCCGCACTGCAAGCCGTGCTCCTCCCAGAAGCCGGTCTGCACCGGGTGCAGCTGGTTGCCGTTCGCGAGTCCCTCGACGGTCGTCAGCTCGTGGCCGTCGCACTGCACGGCGAACAAGGTGCAGCTCTTTATCGCGCGGCCGTCCAGGTGCACGGTGCACGCGCCGCAGATCGAGGTCTCGCAGCCGATGTGCGTGCCGGTCAGGCCCAGCTCCTCGCGCAGCCAGTGCACCAGAAGCATGCGGGGCGCTACGTCGGCGCTGCGCCGCTCGCCGTTCACAGTGACCTCGATCTGCATGCGACCTCCCCCGGGAGCCGCCATCATACCCGCTCGCAGATCTGCAGCCGACCCTCGCCACCAGGCCGTCCGGCGAAGCACACGCCGTCGGTCTCGTGCGAGATCTCGTCGAGCACCGGCGGGCAGGCGCCGAGCCCCAGAAACACCGTATGGATGCGGATCCCGCCGCGCCGCGCCAAGTCGCGCTCGCGGCGCACCTGGGGGTCGCCGAGCACGGGCATGCCGTCGGTCAGCAGCACCACATGACGGTTGCGGCCAGGCCGCCGCCGGAACTCGTCCAGGGCGAGCGCCAGCGGCGCCTCGTAGTTGGTGCGTCCCTCGGCGCGGCGCCGCGCGGCCAGGCCCAGCAACTCGGCATAGCGGCGATGGAAGAAGCCACCCGGTGCCGCGAAGCGCGTCGCCTCGTGGTTGAACTCGACGTAGCCGAGCCGCATGTGCTGGCGCGCACCCAGGCCGACGATGCCAGCCACGACCTGCCCCGCCCAGCGCGACAGGCGGCCCTCCATCGAGGCGGAGACGTCACGCAGCACGGCCAGCGAGCCGCCCGCATCGCGCCGCTCGCGCTGGTAGACACGCGGCTCGAACAGGGCGCCGCTGGCAAAGAGCGCCACGTCGAGCGGATCGGCGTCGAACAACTCGTCGAGCGCGCGCATGCGCCGGTAGCGGCGCGGCGTCCCACCCGGGTGTTCGCGCCGCTCGGCGCGGCCGCGCTCGATGCGGCCGCGCAGGGCCGCCAATAGCGCGCCCACCTCGGCCGCCGGAGGCGCTTCGCCGCGCGCCGCAGGGAGCGCCTGCTCCCGGCGCGCGTCGCGCAGCGAGGCCAGGGCTGCGCGCGCGCCGGCCAGGCCGCCCGAAGCCTGCGTGCCGGGGGCCGCCCCGCTAGCGGCCCGCGCGGGAGCCGGGGACTCGCC
>CAXMNF010000188.1:0-1711 GCA_964194645.1 uncultured Gammaproteobacteria bacterium | reverse complement strand
AACTCGAACGCGAAGCGTGCCGCCTCGAGGCACGGCTGGCGCTCCACGATGCGCAGCGACACCGCGCTGTGGCGCCCGATCGCCCGGCCGGGGTCCTCGTAGGTTCCGCCGGTCGCGACTCGGACGATGTGGAGGTCGAGCGGCTCCTTGAAGTTGGACGGGATGCCGCGCGTCGTGCTGACCGGGCGGTGGATCACGCTGAAGCCGAGGCGCCGGCGCAGTACCGCATTCGAGCTCTCCTGCTAGGTAACCGTCGGGTACTTGAGCGCCAGGCGCGTCTCGCGCAGCGACTGCTCGGCCTCGTCGTAGAGCGCCTCGCCGCGGCGCCGCCGGTTCGCAAGCGACAGGTCCACCGGTGCGAAGCGCAGCTCTACGGGCAGCAGGCCCGCCAGCGCGTGCACGGCACAGCGCAGTTCGGGGCCGATGCCGTCACCCCAGAGCTCAGTCACCTCGATCACGCCTTTCATATCGGGCCCTCGCGGGTAGAATCTGCGCCGGGAGGACCCCATGTCCGAGGTCGCTGCACTGTACAAGGAGGCCTTCGCCGCCTTCACTCGAGGGGACACGGAGGCGGCCATCGCGGGCTTCGAGCGCGTGATCGAGGCCGATGCCGCGTTCGCGCTGGCCTACCAGGGGTTGGCCGAGGTCTACTCCCGCGCCGAACGGCTCGACGAGGCGGTCGTCACCATCCAGAAGGCGATCGACCTGGAGCCGAACGAGTCGCTTTACCTGACCAGCCTCTCGCGTTTCCTGCAGCGCCAGGGCCGGATTCCCGAGGCCGAGGAAGTGGCAGCGCGCGCGGCACGCATCCAGTCCTCCTAATTGCCGGGCCTGGCGCTCGCGCTGCTGGTCGGCGTGTTGCACGTGCACCACGCGCCGTCGCACGACAGCGACGCCAGCTTCGCCGAGCTGCTGGCCGCCGCGCACGCCGCGGAGCTCGACTTCCTGGTCCTGGCTGAGCACGCCGACCCCGAAGCACACTCGGGTCCGCTGCCCGCCGCCGAGCTCGCCGGCCTGCACGCGGGGCCAGGCGGCCGCGCGCTGCAGGTGCTGGTGGGCGTGGAGTTCGGTACGGCCGACGGCCACCTGCTCGCCTACGACATGGACGAGCTCGTGCCGGCCACGGACCGGCCAGGGGCCCAGGTGATCGCAGACGTGCACGCGCAGGGCGGCTTCGCGGTGGTGCCGCACCCGTTCACGCACGGCGGCTGGCACGCCTGGGATGCCCCCTTCGACGGGCTCGAGGTGCACAATAACGCGAGCGAGTTCCAGCACATCCTGGGTCCGCTGCTGCCCTTGCGCCTGCTGGTCGCGAGCTTCGACCGCGCTGCGGTGCTGCGCAGCATGTTGCGCCGGCCGGCGCGCGAGCTCGAACGCTGGGAGTCGCTGCTGGCTGCAGGCCGGCCCGTGGTCGGCTTCTCGGGTGCGGACGCCCACCAGAACGTGTCGCTGCTCGGCTGGCAGCTCGATCCCTATGCGCCGCTGTTTCGCGCGGTCCAGACTGTCTGCCCGGGCGACCTACCCGAGCCCGAGGCGCTCTGGGCGGCGCTGCGCGCCGGGCGCTGCTGGATCCGCTACGAAATCCACGCGGGCCGGGGCGCGCCGCGCGAGCTGCGCTTCCCCTCGGGCCGCCGCGAGCTGCAGATCGATGATGGCGCGCGTGTGCTGGAGCTTCGGAACCCTATAATCGAAGCGCCATGACTCCGATCGA
>CAXMNF010000187.1:0-6723 GCA_964194645.1 uncultured Gammaproteobacteria bacterium | reverse complement strand
CCGGCGATGGCTCGGGCTGCGGCGGCGCTCTGCTCCGAGCGGGCCAGCAACACGCCGGCGATCAGCACCGCCACCACGAACTCCAGCACGGTGCGCAGGGTGCCGGCCGCGAACGAGACCAGCCCGGAACTCAGCGCGACGAGCTGGGGCTGGAAGTGGCCAAGAGCCTCCTCCAGGTTGTCGGAGGCCATCGCCCAGTTTTGGTGCAGCGGCTCGCCGATCAGCGGCCAGCCGGCGACCGGCTCGGGCGGCGGCGGAATCGACACGCTGCCGTCCGCGAGGTTCCCCGACAGCGAGCTGACGCTGCTGAGCAGAGTGTCGCCCAGCAGAACAGCCGGCACGAGCACCAGCAGCAGGCCCGCGAGCGTCACCGCTGAAGCGGCAAGCTTGTGGCGCTCCCCCATGCGCGTTCGCAGCACGCAATAGCCCGGGTACACGGCCGTCGCGATGATCGCGCCCCACAGCACGGGGATCACGAAGGGACGCACGATCGCCAGACACGCGAGTACGATCGCGGCCAATACACCGATGCGGATGGCGGCCTCGGTCGCCTGACGAGTGGTGTCGGCTCCGGCGTTGCGGCTGCGCGAGCTGGCCATGCGTCGGGCCGTTAGAGCAGGCCGCCCGCCGGGGCGGGGCGGGCGCGCTGGTTGTAGAGCGTGCTGCGCACGCGCTCGCGGTCCTTGTCGGACAGGCTCGAGTAGTCCACCGACAGCTCCGAACCCGCCGCCATCCCGCGCTGCACGCCGGGCCGCGCAGCCAGCTCGTCGAACCAGCGCTTGAAGTACGGGAACTCCTTGATGTCCTGCCCCTGCCCTTCCCAGTTCACGGTCCAGGGGTAGCTGATCATGTCGGCGATCGTGTACTCGTCGCCGGCCAGGTAGCGCCGGTCGTACAGGCGGTTGTTCATCACGCCGTACAGGCGGTTCACCTCGTCCGTGAAGCGGCGCACCGCGTAGCCCTGGTCACCCTGCGACTCGCCAAGCCGGCGAAAGTGACCGCACTCCCCGGACTTCGGTCCCTGGTTCGCCATCTGCCAGATCAGCCACTGGTTCACTTCGTGGCGAGCGCGCAGGTCCTGCGGATAGAACTGCCCGGCCTTCTCGGCGATGTACATCATGATCGCGCCCGACTCGAACAGGGCGATCGGCTCGCCGCCGTCCTTGGGGTCGTGGTCGACCATGGCCGGCATGCGGTTGTTCGGGCTGATCGCGAGGAACGTGTCCTTGAACTGGTCGCCCTGCCCGATGCTGCACGCCACCACCCGGTAGGGCAGCCCGCACTCCTCGAGCAGAATCGTGACCTTCTTGCCGTTCGGCGTCGGCCAGTAGTGGATGTCGATCATGGGGGATCCTCCGTGGGATCATCAGGATACGCCGGACGGCTGGCCCTGTGGGACAATCTGGCGATGAGCGATCCGGTCTGTCTGATTACGGGCGTGGGCCCCGGCACCGGGGCTGCCCTCGCCCGGCGCTTCGCCGAGGGCTATCAGGTGGCGATGCTGGCGCGCAACGCCGAGCGGCTGGCGGAGCTGGAGCGCGAGCTGCCGCAGGCGCGCGCCTTCCCCTGCGACGTTGCCGACCGCGACCAGCTGGTCGCGACCTTCGAGAAGATCTGTGCCGAGCTCGGCGCACCGGAGATCGTGATCCACAACGCGGTGGGCGGCGCCTTCGGCGACTTCCTGTCGATCGAGCCCGAGGTGCTCGAGCAGAACTTCCAGGTGAACACCATGGCGCTCTTCCACCTGGCGCGGCTCGCCACGCCTGCCATGATCGAGGCGGGCCGGGGAGCGATCCTGCTGACGGGCAACACCTCGACGTACCGCGGCAAGGCGAACTTCGCGGGCTTCGCGCCGACCAAGGCCGCGCAGCGCATCCTGGCCGAGTCGATGGCGCGCACCTTGGGGCCGCAGGGGGTGCACGTGTGCTACCTGGCGATCGACGCGGTGATCGACGTGCCCTGGACGCGCAAGGCCTTCGCCGACCGGCCCGACTCGTTCTTCTGCAAGCCCGCAGACATTGCGGGCGAGTGCTGGCACCTGGCCCATCAGCCGCGCTCGGCCTGGACCTTCGACGTGATGATCCGCCCCGACGGAGAGAACTGGTGAGCCGCGCCGCTCCGGCGGCTACCCTGACCCGGTGAACGGTGACCCGCAGTTGATCCTGCCCATCCGCACCACGCGCGAGCGCGGCGCGGCCGAGGGCTGGGCTCTCGTGCTGGCTTCGGCCGGAATCTCCTCTCGCATCCAGGGCACGCGCGGCACCTGGGAGCTGTGGGTTGCCGAGCCCGACGTGGCACGCGCTCGCGAGCAGCTCGAAGCGTACGACCGCGAGAACGTCGCGCGCCCGGTCGAGCCGCCGCGCAAAGTGCCGGAGTACGGCCCCACATACGGCGGCTACATCGTGGGCGCCGCGCTGCTTGTGTTTTTCGGCCTGACTGGACCGTTCACAGCGGGGAACGCCTGGCACGCGGCGGGCGCGGCCGACGCGCTGGCCGTACTCGGCGGCGAGCCGTGGCGCGCCGTAACGGCGCTGACCCTGCACTCGGACGCCGCGCACGTGCTGGCAAACGCCGTGTCGGCTGCGGTGTTCGTAACGCTCGTGTTCCGCGCGCTCGGCCCCGGGGCAGGCGGCGCCCTGGTGCTCGTGTCGGGCGCGGCCGGTAACCTGCTGAACGCTTGGGCTCAGGGCGCGGGCCACGTGTCGGTGGGCGCTTCGACCGCGCTGTTCGGGGCGATCGGGATCCTGTGCGGGCTGCAGTTCGCACGGGTGCGCTTCATCCGGCTGGGCCGCCGCGGCGCCTGGCTGCCGCTCGCGGCGGGCCTGGCATTGCTCGCCATGCTCGGCACGGCGGGCGAGCGCACGGACGTCTCGGCGCACGCGCTGGGGCTTCTGTGCGGACTGCCACTCGGCGCGCTCGCTTCGCTGCAACCGCGCCCCGCGGCCTGGCCGGTACAGTTGCTACTCGCGCTGGCGAGCCTCGCGGTGTTGCGCTGGGCCTGGGCCCTGGCGTTCTCGAGCGCCTAGCCGCCGGCCGCGCGCCAGGCCTCGACGAGCGCCGCCAGGAACGCCTCTTCCGTCACCACGCCAATCAGGCCGTTCACCATGAACTGCACGCCCACGCAGAGCATCAGGAAGCCCATGATGCGCCCGAAGGCATTCAAGCCGTTCTCGCCCAGGTAGGCCACGAACTCCGCGGACGTGCGCAGGGCGACCCAGGCGACCCCGATCACCGCAGCGATGCCGAGTGTGATCCCCAGATAGTCGAGCCAGTGATTGACCTCGGCCGCCAGCGCGATCGTCACCGCGATCGCTCCCGGGCCGCTCATGCTCGGCATGGCCAACGGCACGAAGGAGATGTCCTCCTGCTGTCGCGCCTCTTTCTCCCCGCGCTCGGAGGTCTTCGCCTCCCCGTCGGGGCGCAGCAGTCCGAGACCCATGCGCGCGACCATCAGCCCACCCGCGATCCGCAGACCGGACAGCGAGATGCCGAAGAAGGTCAGGATCAGGCTACCCGCAACCAGGGACGCAAGCAGGATCGAGAAGCTGTAGACGCAGCCCATGAGCGCCTGGTGGCGCCGAGCCGCCTGGCTCCGGCCGCGCGTAATGCTGACGAACAGCGCCGCCGTGCTGCCCGGATTGAGGATCGGGAGCAGCGCCACGAAGGTCGCGAGCCCGATGCCAAGAACCTCAGCCATGCTGTCCCCTCCTCTACAGCGGTGGTACGGGCACGCCGAAGGCCGGAGCCTCGCTGCCACCGTCCACCTGGAAGATCTTGCCGGTCACCCACGACGAGGCCGGCGACGCCAGGTAGAGCGCGCAGGCCGCGATGTCCTCGACCGTGCCGGGCCGTCCCATCGGCGTGTTGCGTTCGAATTGCTCGCGGAGCGCATCGTTCGTGAGCACCGACGCGAGCGCGTCGGTGGCCACGCCCCCGACCGAGATCGCGTTCACGCGCACCTTGGGTGCGAACTCGGCGGCCAGGTTGCGCGTCATCATGTTGAGCGCCGCCTTCCCGGCGGCGTAGGCCGCGAAGGCGGTCTGCACCATGTCGCTCGAGCGCGACGAGATGTTCACGATCGCACCACCGCCGGCCGTCTCCAGCATCTTCGGCACGGCCTGACGGATCATCAGGAAGGCCTGGGTCACGTTGAAGCGCAGTGCGTTCTCGAAGAAGCGCTCGCTGGTGGCCAGCGCCGGGCGCGGCGCGCTGCCACCGGCGTTGTTCACCAGCACGTCGAGCCGCCCGAACTTTGCGAGCGCAGCCTCGACCAGGCGCTCGTGGTCCTCACTCTTCATCACGTCCGCCACCACGGGCAGCGCCTCGCGGCCGCGCTCGCGCACCGCTGCGGCCGTCGCTTCCAGGTCCGCCTCGGTGCGCGCGGCGCAGACTACGTCGGCGCCGGCCTCCGCGAACGCGAGGGCGATGCCGCGGCCGATGCCCTTGCCCGCGCCCGTGACCAGCGCGACGCGGTCCGTGAGCAGCAGGCGATCCAGAATCACGAAACCGCCCTTGAGAGCCGGGGAGCCGCGCGCCCCGAGACCAGCGGCAGGTCGAGGTAGGTACGGATGCCGGGCTCGGCGCGGCACACATAGGGGATCGCGCTCACGCAGTGAAGCGCCGTCGCGACGATCCCGGGGTTGCGCGCCAGGCCCGCTTCGATTGTCTCCGGGTGCCAGCCGTGGAAGGTGACGTGTGCCGACGGGTCGCCGGTGATCTCGATCTCGAAACGCTCGCCCTCGGGGCCGAAGCTCCAAGCGGGCTCGAGGTGCTCCTGGCCCATGTACCAGTTGGTGCGCACGGTGATCACGGGCTCGCCCGACACGGTTCCCTGCCAGGTGAAGCGCTGCGCGGCCACGCGGCCCGGCTCGATCGGTCCGATCGGCGAGGCGATCGGCCGGGTGGCCACGGCCACTTCGTGCTGCGTGCGCTTCTCGGCGTCGAGCGCGAAGCCGAGCGAATCGCCGACCATGTCGATCGACTGGCGGAAGCCGGCGCCGAGCACATTCAGCATGGGACTCTTGGCGGCCTCCTCCGGCGTCTTGCCGAAGAGCATCACCTCGCCCACGACCTGCGGCGCCCCGTAGGAGCGGATGTCCGAGAATTCCTCGGCGCGCACGTGCGTGACCTCGCGCGCCAGCGCCGAGACCATCAAGGGAAAGCGCTCGGTGATGCCGCCCGGGTGGATGCCGGTGCCGTGCAGGGTCGCCCCGCCCTTCCTGCAGGCCGATTCGACGGTCGAGAGATCGCGCCGCCACGGATAGAACCAGTTGAGCGGCGTCACCAGGTTCGCGCCGGACTCGAGGATGCGCAGCACCTCGGGCTCGTTCGCCATGATCGGCGAGTAGAGGACGCAGTCCGCGCCGAGCGCGAGGAGCGCGTCGACGTCATTCGTGGCCGCGACCCCGAGCGGGTCCAGGCCGCAGATTTCGCCCACGTCGCGCCCGGCCTTCTCGCCGTTGTGCACCCAGGCGCCCACGAGCTCGAGCTCCGGGTGCGAGACGATGGCCTGCACCGCGGCCCGCCCCACGCCGCCGGTGGCCCACTGGATTACGCGATACGTCATGCCGCCCTCCTGGCTCCCCCTCCCTTATACACCGCGCGAAGGCCTAGAATCCCCGCGTGTCCGAGCGATGGATCGAGCCGGTCGCCGTACCCGGGGAGCCGTCGGCGGGAGACGTCCTGTCGGAGCCGCAGGTCCGCTCGTGGCGCGAGCGCGGCTTCACCCTGCTGGACGGCGTGCTGCCGGACGAGCTGGTCGCGCGGGCCCGAAGCGACGCGGCCGCTGTCTATCCCGCAGCCGGCAGCGCCGCAGCCGAACAGCTGAACGACTTCGGCAGCGAGGGGCGGATGGCCTTCCCCGCAGAGAGCGAGGCGCTGAACGCGCTCACGCTGCATCCGCGCCTGCTCGGCGCAGTGGCTCAGCTGCTGGGCGTCGAAGTCGCCGAGCTGCGCCTGACGCAGTCAGACCTTTGGCCCAAGTACGGCCGCGCCACGCGCAGCGGCGGCGCGCTGGACCACGCCGATCAGCGCATGCACGTGGACTACCCGAATCACACGCTCACTCACCCGCCGCCCTGGGACGAGCCCGAGGCCGTCGAGGGAATCCTATACCTGTCCGCCGTCGAGAAATGCGGGGGCGCAACGGCTCTGGTGCCGCGCGAGGGGCCGGACGACCCGGCCTACGCCTGGCCGATCGTGAACACGCCGGGCGTCGGCGATCTGCCCTGGATCAACGACCGGAACGAGGCCGAAGCGCAGCTCGGCCGCGACGCGCCGGCGATCGCGAAGTGGCGCGCCGAGCACCTGTACCCGCGCGAGGCGCGCGCGCGCTTCCGGGTGGGCTCGCTGCTCCTCTACCGCCACGACACCTGGCACCGCGGCACGCCGCTCGAGCCGGCCAGCGTGCGTTTCGCGCTGAACCTGACCTTCCGACTCGCGGCCAGCGAGTGGATCAGCGTGCTGCAGTCCGGCTGGGCCTGGGGCATGTACCGCCCTTCGCAGGTGACCGAGCGTTTGATCGCGCGAGCCTCGGTCGAGCAGCGCTGCGTGCTGGGCTTCCCGGCGCCCGGCCACCCGTACTGGACGCGCGCGACTTTGGCGGCCGTCGCGGCTCGCTACGGACCGCTCGGCATGGACGTCGGACCCTACGAGCACGCGCGCTCCCGGTAGGACGCGCATGACCGCTAGGCCAGTTCGAAGTCTGCCAGGTTCGGCCGGCGC
>CAXMNF010000186.1:0-9011 GCA_964194645.1 uncultured Gammaproteobacteria bacterium | reverse complement strand
GCTCTCCTGGGGCATCGGACTCTCGTTGCATTTCTTCCAGGCGCTGGTCGCTCCGGAGTTGCGCCGCAAGTGGATCCAGCACGAGGTGGAACGCGAGGTGACGCGCGAGGTGCACCGCTCCGTGTCGCGCCAGCGGCGCGTACTTGCGGACGAGAAGACCCGCTCGCTCGAGGAGCTCTCCGCATCGATCGCTCACGAGATTCGAAACCCGATCACGGCGGCCAAGAGCCTGGTCCAGCAGATGGGCGAGGACCAGAGCTCCGACGAGAATGTCGAGTACGCGGAAGTCGCCCTGCAGGAGCTCGACCGGGTCGAGCGCTCCATCTCGCATCTGCTGCGCTACGCGCGCGAGGAGGACATGCGGGTGCGCTCGCTGCGGCTCAGCGAGGTGCTCGAGTCCGCGCTCGAGCCGCTCCAGGAGCGCATTGCCGAGGCGGGTGTCGAGATCATCCGGGAGTTCGACGCCGAGGGCGAGATGGACGGCGACAGCGAGCAGCTGCGCCGCGTGTTCATCAACCTGGTCGGCAACGCGCTCGACGCGCTGCGCGACGCGGGCACCAGCAAGCCGCGCATCGACCTGGCGGTGGGCGAGAGCCTGTCCGGCGCCGAGGTCTGGGCGCGGGTCCGCGACAACGGCCCCGGCATCGACCCGCAGATCCAGGACAAGGTCTTCACGCCGTTCTTCACCTCGAAGCAGACCGGGACCGGTCTCGGTCTCGCGATCGTGCGCAAGCTGGTCGAGGCGCACGGCGGCTCGATCGACCTGAACTCCGGCCCGAGGGAGGGCACCGAGTTCGTGCTGGTGTTCCCGAAGCAGGGCGAGAACGTAGGAGCCTCCCAGTGAAGCCTCGTATCCTGGTAGTGGAAGACGAACGCGGCATCCAGCTGGCCATCCGAGGCCTGCTGCGGCGCGAGGGTTACGAGGTCGAGCTTGCCGACGATGGCGCCGCCGCGATCCGCAAGCTCGAGGAGACGCCCTTCGACCTGATCGTGACCGACCTGTCGCTCGGCCAGGGTCCCAGCGGCATGGACGTGCTGCGCGCCTCGAAGGAGCGCCGCTCCGAGACGGCCGTCGTGATGATTACTGCGCACGGCTCCGAGAAGATCGCCGTCCAGGCCATGAAGCTCGGCGCCCAGGACTACGTGCCCAAGCCCTTCGACAACGAGGAGCTGAAGGTGGTCGTGGAGCGCGCTCTGGAGCGCACCCGGCTGGAGCGCGAGCACCGCATGCTGCTCGAGCGGGTGGACCGCGACTACGGCTTCGAGAATCTGATCGGCTCGGGTCCGGCCATGCGGCAGGTGTTCGAGACCATCCAGAAGGTGGCGGAGACCGACCTGTCCGTGCTGATCCGCGGCGAGAGCGGCACCGGCAAGGAGGGCGTCGCGCAGGCGCTCCACCAGCGCAGCTCACGCCGCAGCCGGCCCTTCGTGACCGTGAATTGCGCGGCGATCAGCTCGGAGCTGGTCGAGAGCGAATTGTTTGGCCACGAGAAGGGCGCGTTCACGGGCGCCGACGCTCGCCGCGTGGGAAAGTTCGAGGCGGCGCACTGCGGCACGATCTTCCTGGACGAGATCGGCGACATGGCGCCCCAGACCCAGGCCAAGGTGCTGCGTGTGCTGCAGGAGCAGTCCTTCGAGCGGGTCGGCGGCAACGCCCCGGTCGAGGTCGACGTGCGGGTCGTCGCCGCGACCCACCGCGATCTCGAAGGCGAGGTCGAATCGGGCCGCTTCCGCGAGGACCTCTACTACCGCTTGAAGGTGGTGGAGATCCAGATCCCGCCGCTGCGCGAACGCGTCGAGGACATCACGGCGCTGGTCGAGCGCTTCCTGGACCAGCTGGCCCGGCGTCTCGAGCGCGACAAGAAGTGCGTCGGCGAGCCCGCCCTGGCTGCGCTCGCAAGGCACGCCTGGCGGGGCAATGTGCGCGAGCTGCGCAACGTGGTTGAGCAAGCCGCGGTGCTCTCCTCGGGCCCGGAGATCGGACCGGACGACCTGCGTCTCGAGACGCCGCTCTCCGGCAACGGCGCGGCCGCCTCGGTAGGTCCGCAGCACGGCCTGCCGTTCCGGGACGCCAAGAAGACCGTTGTCGAGTCCTTCGAGCGCGACTACCTGATCCGCGCGTTGCGCGAGCACGGAGGAAACATTTCGCGCACGGCCGAATCGATCGGCATGGTGCGGCAGAGCTTGCAGCAGAAGATCCGCGAGCTCGAATTGCGCTCCGAGGACTGGAGCGAGGACGCTTCATAAAGGGAGGACTTGTCATGTCCACACGACCGAGAGGGTTCTTTTCTAGATTACACAGTTTGGTGTCGGGTCTCTTCTCGACCTGGCTCAAGGATCGCGAGAGCGGCAGCCCGCGAGCGGTCTACGAGCAAGCCATCGGCGATCGGATTCGCCAGTACGCTGAGTTGAAGCAGGCGGTGGCGGGCATCCTGTACATGCGGACCAAGCTCGAGGCCGAGGTTCGCGAGCGCCGCACGGACCAGGCCCGCGTCCAGCAGCTGATCCGCCGCGCGGTGGAGCGCGGCGACGACGACGTTGCGCTGCAGCTGATCGAGCAGAAGGACCTGATCCTGGCCGATCTGGAGCGCGACCAGCGCGAGCTGAAGGAAGTCGAGTCCGAGGTCGAGCAGGCCAAGGGCAACCTGATCAAGTTCCGCGGAGAGATCCGTTCGCTGGAGCGCGAGAAGGTCCGCATCATGGCCCAGCTCGCCAACGCGCGGGCGCGGCGACGCATCCAGGAGGCGATCGACGGCCTGTCGGTGGAGAGCGACATGAAGGCACTCGAGAATGTGCGCGAGCACGTGGCCCAGCTGCGCGAGGAGGGCACGATCGATCGCGAATTGGGCGACGACGTGCTGAGGAGCCGGGTACGGGCGATCCGGAACGAGGTGCGCGGCGAAGCGGCCCGCCGGGAATTGGTGGAGCTCAAGCGCCGCCTGCGCCCGAACGCGTTGCCGCGCGAGTCCAGCGAGCCGGTGCTCGAGGTGGCGCCCCACTAGTCCCGCGGGTCGGGCCGCCCCTCCCTGCGGCCTACGGCGTTCCGCCCCGTTCCGGGGCGGGCGCCAGGGCCGCACCCGCGGGCGGGTAGGGGACCGTGTTTTCGAGTTCGCTCAGGCGTTCGGGGGGATAGTCGGGCAGGCACAGTGCGCCGCGCGCGCGTTGTGCCTCGACCTCCGTCTCGGCCGCCCGCGTCCGCTCCGCGTCGAGTCCGCCGTCCTGTCCCAGGTAGATCGTCTGCGACGGGAACGCGAAGCCCGAGCCGCTGGCTTCGATCACGTCGATGATCTGCAGCATCAGCTCCTCGCGAATCGCCAGGAACTCGCTCCAGTCGCCGGTATCGACGTAGGCGAACACCTCGAGGTCCAGCGAGAAGGCCCCGAAGCCCACGAAGCGCACGCGGGCCGGGTCATCCGTCACCCGAGCGTGGGCCACGAGCAGCGCCTTGAGGGCGATCAGCACGTGGCGCAGCTGGTCGGCGCTGGTCTCGTAGCGCAGGCCCAGGATCGTGTGGAAGCGGATCCGGTCGCGCGCCGCGAAGTTCTCGAGCTGCAGCGACGAGAACTCCCCGTTCGGAACGGTCACGATCGTCCGGTCCAGGGTGCGCACGCGCGTCGAGCGCAGCCCGATGTCCTCGATCGTGCCGATCCTGTCACCGAAGCGGCAGAAGTCGCCCCGGTGCACCGGCTGGTCCACCAGGATGGCCAGCGCTCCGAAGAAGTCTTCGATGGTCTTCTGCGCCGCAAACGCCACGGCGATGCCCACTACGCCCAGACCCGCGACGATGCTGAGTATGTCGAAGCCCAGGTTCTGCAGCGCCGCGAGGCCGGCGATCGCCAGCAGGAAGACCTTGGCCACGCGGCGGCCCACCGGGATCACCGTGAGTGCGGTGGTGTCGCCGCGCTGCACAAGGTTCCGCTCGAAGACGTGCGCGGCCAGGTCGATCAGACGCATCGCCAGCCAGGTCACGGCCAGCATCACCAGCGCGGTCGCCGCGCGTGCGAGGAAGGAGCGCACCGGAGCGGCGAGGCCGAGCGGCAGGCTGCCGAGCATGAAGAGCGCAACCAGCAGGGTGGCGGTGGCCGGGCCGGAGGCCGCCCTGAGCAGCTCGTCGTCCAGCTCTGTGGCCGTGGCTCCGGTGATGCGCAGGGCGATGCGGAGGCCGAGCGTCGTTGCGAGAGCCGCCAGCAGGTAGGCCAGCAGCACCAGCAGTGGCAGCGCGAACCACTGCCAGATCTTCAGGTAGCCCAGGTCGCGGAACATCTGGCTCGGCAGCAAGTCGCCGAGCGGGCCCATGCCGTAGAGGTCGTACAGGGCTTCGATGCGCGCCACGGTCTGGCCGGCCAGCCGCCACTGGCCGCTGGCGGCGTCGCGCTTCAGCAGGATCTCGACCGGCCCGGATGGCGTGTCGATCACGCCCACCTGGTCGACGAGCGGGCGCCCGTCCTGCGAGTCGCCTTCGGGCTGCTCCGAGAGCGCGTCGAGATCTACCCAGAGCTTCTGGTCGATCACCACCTTCAGGCGACGGGCCAGTAAGGCCGGATCGGCATCGGGTTGCGCCGAGTGGTCGAGGAATGCGGCGGCGCGCGTGAAGTCGGCGTCGCGGCAGGCCTGCAGGTAGCCCAGCATGGCGCTGCGTGGGGTGTCGCCGGCTGCCGATTCCGCCGCGGCTGCCTGGGCGGGGAGCAGCAGGCCGGCCAGCACCGCCAGCCAGAGAAGGGATCGGGTTGCGCGCATCGGGGCTCCTGCCGGGCCGGTTTGATTCGGGCCGGTTCGTCTGGGATCGGGCTTGCTATTCTCGAACCCGGGCCGGGGTGGCGGAATTGGTAGACGCGATAGCCTTAGGAGCTATTGCCGAGAGGCGTGCTGGTTCGAATCCAGTCCCCGGCACCAGCGCGAAGCTCCACCGCGCATCAGGACCGTCGGGACGTTCCGGTTCATGCAGGCGGTCACGTCCTGAGCGTCGTTCTCGGCGTCGGCGGCGGCGCTGAGGGGAATGAGCGTCAACGTGGCAAGGAGTCCGTAGGCGGGCTGCATCGCGGGCGTATCGTACCGGCGCAGCCCGGGTGTGTAAACCGACGCGACGGGTACCTCAAGCCCCGTGCCGCGTCTCCCGATCTCCCCGACGGGAGAGTCGTTTTGGAGAGCGCTGGCCACAGCCGCAAGCAGCCGCGGGTGCTCGTGGTGGATGACACCGCGACCCTGCGCCAGATGGCGCGGGACGCCCTCGAAGAGGACGGTCTAGAGGTTGTCGAGGCGGCCGACGGCCGCGCGGCGCTCGAGGTCGTCGCCGAGCAGCGGCCCGACCTGGTGCTGATGGACGTGAACATGCCCGTACTGGACGGCTGCGCGGCGTGCCACGAGCTCCGTCTCAACCCCGAGTGGGCGAACCTGCCGGTCCTGATGATGACCGCCTCGGACGACGTCGAGTCGATGCGCACCGCCTACGAGGCGGGTGCCACCGACTTCATCACCAAGCCGATCAACTGGCTGATCCTGTGCCAACGCGTGCGCTACATGCTGCGCATGAGCCGGACCGCTGCCGACCTGGAGCGCAGCCAGGTCCAGCTCGCCAAGGCGCAGCGCAGCGCCGGGCTGGGCAACTGGGAACTGGACCTGCGCAGCGGCGCGTTCCGCTGTTCGGACGAGGTCTGCGGCCTTTACGAGCTGCCGCGTGGTCAGCTCGCCACGCCGGCCGCGCTGCTCGAGCGCATTCACCCGGAGGATCGGGATCTGGTCGGCACCGCACTCGAGTTGGCGCTCAGCGACGGGACTCCGTTCAGTGTGGATCATCGGATCCAGCTCTCGGACGGTCCCGATCGCCACGTGCACCTGCAGGGCGAGGTGAGCACTAGCGAGGATGGAGATCCGCTCGAGCTGTCCGGCACCGCCCAGGATGTGAGCGGTCGCAAGCGCGCCGAGGAGGAGGTGCGCTTCCTCGCCTACCACGACAGCCTGACCCGGCTCGGCAACCAGCGGCTGTTCCGCGACCGGCTGAACCACGGGCTAGCCCAGGCTCGGCGCCAGGGCGAAATCGTCGGCGTGGTGCTGCTCGATCTGGATCACTTCAAGAGGATCAACGACACCTTCGGCCACTCGGTGGGCGACATGCTGCTGCAGCGCGTCGCGGACCGGCTGCAGAACTGCGTGCGCGAGGGCGATACGGTCACCCGCTCGCTCGTCGCGCCGGACGATTCGACGGTCTCGCGCTTTGGTGGCGACGAGTTCATGGTCCTGCTGCCCTCGGTGCGGCGCCCGCAGGAGGCCGGCCACGTGGCGCGGCGCGTGGTCGACGTGCTGGCCCATCCGTTCGATCTGGACGGGCACCAGGTGGTGGTCACGGCCAGCGCCGGGATCAGCATCGGGCCGACCGACGGGGAGGACGTGGACGCGCTGCTGCGCAACGCGGTTGCCGCCATGTACGCCGCGAAGGAGCGGGCGCGCGGGAGCTACCAGTTCTACGAGCGCTCCATGAACGACGTGGTGCGCCGCAACCTCGAACTGGAAGGAGAGCTGCGCGCGGCGCTCGACGCCGACCAGCTCAGCGTTCACTACCAGCCCAAGGTCGAGCTGGCCACCAACCGGATCACCAGCGTGGAAGCTCTGGTGCGCTGGACCCACCCGGAGCTGGGCAGCGTCCCGCCGGGCCAGTTCGTGCCCGTCGCGGAGCAGGCCGGGCTGATCGTGGCGGTTGGCGAGTTCGTGCTGCGCACGGCCTGCGCGCAGACACGCCGGTGGCACGAGGCCGGGTTCGAGGACCTGCGCATCTCGGTCAACCTTTCGGCGCAACAGCTCCGCACCG
This sequence comes from uncultured Gammaproteobacteria bacterium, assembly GCA_964194645.1. Classification (GTDB taxonomy): domain Bacteria; phylum Myxococcota_A; class UBA9160; order SZUA-336; family SZUA-336; genus CAXMNF01. Next base: position 2,209 of record CAXMNF010000186.1, on the reverse strand, counting down.
ACGAGATCACCTTTACCGTGTCGCAGATCCTCCACGAGACCGGGCTCCTCCCCAAGTACCTCGACGTGGAGATCACCGAGAGCATGATGATCGAGAACAAGGGCGTGGCGATCGCCGCCCTGCACCAGCTGAAGGGCGTCGGCATCACCGTTTCGCTGGACGACTTCGGCACCGGCTACTCGTCGCTCAGCTACCTGAACAGCCTTCCCGTGGACTTCGTGAAGATCGATCGCACCTTCGTGAGCGCGATCGGCACCGACCCGAACAACGCCGTGATCACGGCCGCCATCATCTCGATGGCCCATACCCTTGGCTTGCAGGTGGTGGCCGAGGGCGTCGAGACCGAGGAGCAGCGCCGCTTCCTGCTGGAGCGGGACTGCGACGAGATGCAGGGCTACCTGTTCAGCAAGCCGCTGCCGGCCGACGAGCTGACTGAGCTCCTGCGAAATCACCAGCCTCAGCGCTCCTGAGCGTCACAGCGCCGGGCGGCGACGGGACGCTCGCTCAGACGCCGCGCAGGTGTGCGGCTTCGTTCAGGCTGACGACGCTGCGCTCGCCCGAGCCGGCGGCCAGGAAGCGACTCACGCTGGTGTAGGTCGGCTGGAAGAACAGCGGTTCGGCGATGCCCAGGACGTTGCTCGTCCAGGCGTTGATCACTCCACCGTGACAGACCACCGCGACGCGCGCGCCAGCATGGTCGGTGATGATCCGCTCCAGGGTCGCGGCAACGCCGCGCTGGAAGCTCTCGATGTCGATTGCCGCGTACATGCCCCCCTGCACCAGCGCCTTCCAGACCTCGTAGTCGTTCGCCTTCAGTTCCTCGAGCGGCACGTAGCTCTCCGCGTACTGGTCGAACTCGACCACCCCTGGCTCCAGGTGCAACTCCAGGCGCTGGCGGGCAGCGAGCGGTTCGGCGGTCTGGTGGGCGCGCCGCAGCGGACTCGCGTAGAGCGCGTCGATCCGTTCGGTCTCCAGCCACGCGGCCAGGCGTCTGGCCTGGTCGTGGCCCAACGGCGCGAGCGGGGGATCGGCCGGCGTGCCGTCGTCGTTCTCGACCCGCAGCGGCAGACCGTGCCGAATCAGCAGCAGCTCCATGGCTAGATCAGCCCCCGCGCCCGCAACCCGCTCAGGGTTTCCGCGTCCAGGCCCAGCTCGCCGTACACCTCCGCGTTGTCGGCGCCGAGCGCGCGGCCGCCGTGCCGGATTCGGCCCGGAGTGCGCGAGAGCTTGGGGATGACCCCGGCCATCCGCACCGGCCGGCCGTCCGCGTCGGGCACCGCTACCAGGTTCTCGCGCGCTGCGACGTGCGGATCCTCGAACAGGTCGGCGATTGAATTCACGCGGCTGGCCGGCACGCGCGCGCGGTTCAGACGCGCGAGCAGTTCTTCAGCCGGCAGGGCAGAGGTCCAGCGCGACACCAGGGCGTCGAGCGCGTCGGCGTTCTTGCGCCGCGCGCCGGCGTGCTCGAAGCGCGGGTCGTCGGGCAGCGCTGGTTGCTCGAGCACCGCCGCCAGACGCGCGAACAGATGGTCCGGAGCGGCGAAGAGCGCCAGCCAGGCGCCGTCGGCCGTCGGGTACAGCCCGCTCGGTACCGCCGCGACGTGGCGGTTCCCCGTGCGCTCGCGCACCACGCCGAAGCGGTCGAAGATCACGGCGGCCGACTCGGATGCGCGCAACAGCGGCTCGTAGAGCGCCAGGTCGATCACCTGCCCGCGTCCGTCCCCCTGGGCGTCTCGGTGGTACAGGACCATCGACACCGCGAACGCGTTGTAGGCGGCCGCCATGTAGTCGGCGAGCGCGTAGCCCGGGCGCATCGGCGGGCCATCGGGATCTCCCGACGCATAGGTGACACCGGAGAACGCGCCGGCCACCCGGTCGAAGGAGCCGCGTTCGCGGTACGGCCCGGTCTGGCCGTAGCCGCTCATGCGCAGGTAGATCAGGCGCGGGTTCTCTGCCAAGAGCCGCTCGGGTCCCAGGTTCCAGCCCTCCATCGTGCCGGGCCGGAAGCTCTCGATCAGCACGTCGGCACGCGCGGCCAGGCGGGCCAGCAGCTCCTGACCGTCCGGCCGGCGCAGGTCCAGCGTGACACAGCGCTTGTTGCGGCCCTCTTGTAGCCAGAACAGATCCGCGCCCTTGGCTCCGCCCAGCCCGCGGATCGTGTCGCCGCGCGTCGGCTCCTCGACCTTGATCACGTCCGCCCCGAAGTCCG
>CAXMNF010000185.1:0-3200 GCA_964194645.1 uncultured Gammaproteobacteria bacterium | reverse complement strand
AGCGATCAACTCCGCCGCTGCATCTGCGAGCGCGTCCGAAGGGGTCGACATCTCGAGGTTCCGCAGACGACTCTTGAGCAGGCTCTTCTCCTGGTTGGGCGCCGACTCGGCGGCGTTCTCCAGCGCGTCGATCACCTTGAGCGCCTCCTGGGCCTCGTCGACGTCGAGCAGGACCATGAGGGTGGGAATGTCGGCGGGCATGCCGTGTCCGCGCACGTACTCGCGGTAGACGCGCGAGAAACCGTCGGTTCCCTGTGAGGCGCGCAGGCGCTCGAGCATGCGGCTGCGTCCCGCATCGCCCTTCTTGCCAAAGAGCCGCTCGTCGATCTTCTTCTTGTAAGCGTTCGCCGCGCGACGGGAATTCCGGCTTCCGCCCCGGCGGCGGCCGCCCCCTGACTTCTTCTCTCCGCGCTTCCGATCCTGCGCGCTAAACGTCGGCTTCTCGCGATCGCTCACAACTTCATCCCCTTCCGCAGAGCGGGAAGAGCGAGTCCCGAGGCTCGGCAGAGCCGTGCATCTCGAGAGCAGGACTCCACACGTCGGCGGAGCAGCCATCCTCGCAGGGTCCCGAAGCCACCCCCCGGAAATCGGGCCCCTTGGGATTCAAGCCAAGGGCTCTGGCTAGCGGGAGCGGGGCGGCGCGTTCGCGTGCCCCACGTCAAGAGCATGCCCTATCGCGCGCCATCTGTCCCGTGAAAAAAACGGCGCCGGCGGTCCAAGCGAAACCGGGGCACTCCGCGCGGCTCGATATGGTATGGGTTTCCGGTCGCGAAGGAGGAATGATGCACAGATTCCGCATTTCAGGCGCCGTTGTCTCCCTGGCCTGGGCTCTGACCCTGGTCTTCGCCTGGCTGGGGTACGGACGTTTCCTGGGCTACGTCGTCGAGGGCAACAACGCGTCGCTCCTGTCGCGCATGCCGCTCGTGCTGCCCACGATCTGCCTGCTGGTGACGCTCGCACTGACGGTCGTCTGGGCGCGCCGCCTCGAAACCACGGCGGACGGCGCGCAAGGCGAGCCGGCATCGGCACGGCGCCGCTTCCTGGTGGGCGGCGTGACCGTACTGGGCGGTCTGGTCGCGACCGCGGCGGCCGCCTTCGGCCGCAACCTGGGCTGGATCACGGTGACCGGCCAGCACATCCTGGTCGACACACCCAAGTCCGATCCGCAGCCGCGCGCCGACTGGCAGGGCGCGGAAGTCCGCGACTATCGAAAGCTCGGGCGCACGAACGTGCTCGTGTCCGACATCTCGCTCGGCTCGGGGCGCATCAAGCCGGGACTCGGCGAAGAGGTCGCGCGCCTCGCGATCGAGCGCGGCGTGAACTACTTCGACACGTCGCCCGACTACTCGGAGACCGGCTCGGAGACCACGCTCGGCAAGGCCATGCTCGGCAAGCGCGACAAGATGTTCGTCGCGACGAAGTTCTGCACGCCCCAGGGCGACCTGCCGGCCGGCTCGAGCGTGCAGCTGTACATGGAGATGGTCGAGGGCAGCCTGAAGCGCCTGCAGACCGACTATGTCGACCTGGTGCACATCCATTCGTGCAACACGATCGAGCGCCTGATGGACCCGAACGCGCACGAGGCCTTCGACCGGCTCAAGACGCAGGGGAAGGTGCGCTTCCTGGGCGTCTCGTCGCACACCCCGAACCTCGAGGCCGTGGCGAACCGCGCAATCGAGAGCGACCGCTTCGACGTGCTGATGCTCGCCTACCACCACGGTGCCTGGGCGAGCCTGGCCGACATCATCGATCGCGCGGCCGCTAACGACGTCGGCGTGGTCGCGATGAAGACGCTGAAGGGCGCCAAGCACCGCGGCCTGCTCGAGCTGCGCGACGAGGCGGACTCGTACACGCAGGCGGCCTTCAAGTGGGTGCTCGGCAACCCGAGCGTGGCGTGCCTGGTGATCTCGTTCTTCGAGCTGGGGCACGTGGACGAGTACCTGTACGCGTCCGGCCGCCGGCCGAGCTCCGCGGACTACGCGCTGCTCCAGCGCTACGACCAGCTGATCGCGGGGAAGCACTGCTACCAGGGCTGTGGCGCCTGCCTGGACAGCTGCCCCGAGCAGCTGGCGATCGACGACGTGCTGCGCTTCCGCATGTACTTCGAGGATTACGGGGACGAGAAGCAGGCGATGCGCCACTACGCGCGTCTGGAGCGCCAAGCCGACGTCTGCCTGGGCTGCAGCGCGCCGTGCCTCGGCTCGTGCCCGCACGGGATCCCGATCCAGGAGCGCACGATCGGTGCGCACCGCATGCTGACCTTGGCCTAGGCCGGACCGATGCCGCCCGTCGCCAACGCGTCGATTCCCTGAGCCGCGAGTGATCGAGCGCGCCCTCGAGGCCCTGGAAGCCGCGGGCGAGCGCGAACTGCTCGCGCTGCTGGCGCCGGACGGCGCCGTCGTGGAGCGGCGCAGCGGCGCCGAGCTGCTCGGTGAAGTCGGCGCCTGGCAGGCCTGGTTGCGCGGGCGCGGAGTCGCGCCGGGCGAGCGCGTCGCCCTGGACCTGCCGCGCGTGCCCGCGTTGCTCGCGGCGCACCTGGCCGTACTGGCCTCGGGCGCGTGCGCGGTCCCGCTGAACCCCGCGCTCTCCGCCGATGAACGCCGACGCGTGCTCGAGCGCGCGGAACCAGTCTGTGCGATCACGCCGCACGACCGGCCGGACCGCGCGGCAGCGCCGTGGCTCGCGGCGCCCGACCCACGGCGCCCCGCCCTGCTGATCTTCACCAGCGGGACGACCGGCCAGCCCAAGGGCGTGCCACACTCGCTCGCCAGCCTGGATGCGAACCTCGAGGCCCTGGCGCGCACCTGGGGCCTGACGCGCGACGATCGCCTGCTGCACGCGCTGCCCGCGCACCACGTGCACGGCCTGGTGCTGGGGCTCTACGGCAGCGCGAGGCTGGGTCTGCCGGTGGTGCTGCTGCCGCGCTTCGACGCCGCGCTGTGCCTGCGCTCGTTCGCACTGCACGAGACCAGCGTGTTCATGGGCGTGCCGACCATGTACCACCGGCTGCTGCGTTGCGAAGAGCGGGGATCGGTCGAGAGCGTGCGGGTATTCATCTCTGGCTCGGCCCCGCTGGCGCCCGCCGACTTCCACGCGTTCCAGAAGCGTTTCGGCCAGGCCCCGCTGGAGCGCTACGGCCTGACCGAGACGCTGATCGTGAGCTCGAACCCGCTCGATGCAGAGCGCCGGCCCGGCAGCGT
>CAXMNF010000184.1:0-10680 GCA_964194645.1 uncultured Gammaproteobacteria bacterium | reverse complement strand
CGCCGCCGGAGAGCAGACGCTGCTGCGCTACCGCGCGGCGATGGACCCGGGCCGCAGCCTGCCGGGCTTCCTGCGCCGTTACCTGCGCGAGCGCTCCCTCAAAGGGCTGATCACGGCGCTGCGCGCCGAGACGGCGCGCCGCTACCCGAACGACGGCTCGTGAGCGGCTCCCTCGAGGAGCGGCGCATCGGCCGCACAACCGTCCTCTTCGGCGAGCGCGGCGGCAAGTATCCGCACGGGAACTCGCTGCACGTCCGCGGCTCCGAGGAGTCGCTGATGATCGACCCCTCGCTCGGCGTCGTTGCGCGGCGCGACGCCCTGCCGCAGGTGGACCGGATCCTGAACAGCCACTGCCACGAAGACCACGTGGCCGGGAATTTCCTGTTTCCCAACGCGCCCGTGCACCTGCACGAGCTCGACCGGCCGGGCCTCGGCTCGCTCGACGCGATGTGCCAGATCTACGGCTTTCCGGAGCCCATCTATACGCCGTGGCGCAAGGCGCTGGTCGAGCAGTTCCACTTCGAGCCGCGCCCCGACGCGCGGGCCTTCCAGGACGGCGATGTTTTCGAGCTGGGCAGTGCGCGCGTCCGGGTGATCCCCGCGCCGGGCCACACCCGCGGCCACTCGCTGCTGCACATCGAGCCCGACGACGTGCTCTACCTGGGCGACATCGACCTGTCGAGCTTCGGGCCGTACTACGGTGACGCCTGGTCGAGCCTGGACCAGTTCGTCGAGACCCTCGGGCGAGTGCGCCAGATCGACGTGGCCTACTACGCCACGTTCCACCACATCGGGGTGCTCGAGGGACGGGCCGCGTTCCTCGAGCGGTTCGACCGCTTCGAGGCAAAGATCGCCGAACGCGAGACGCGCTTGCTCGAGTACCTGGCCGAGCCGCACACGCTCGATGAGATCGCCGAGCACCGCTTCATCTACCGGCCGGGCGACGCGATCGCTTTCGCGACCCCGGTCGAGCGCTGGAGCATGCAGCAGCACGTCGAGCGGCTGCAGCGCGAGGGACGGGTGCTCGAGAGCGAGCCCGGCTGCTACCGCCGCTCGGCCGGTGCGTAGCGCACCAGCCCTTGCCGCGCGACCGCCGAGCGCGTACAAGCAGCGGGGTGCGTGCGACCCCTCACCAGAACGGCGCCCCCGGGGCCGAGCGCGGACCCCACCCGGTGGGGCTGCGCTGCGTGACGCTTACCGACCCCGACGAGCCGGGACGCAGGCTGCCGATCGACCTATGGTATCCGGCGGATCCCGCGCTGCGCGGCCGCGACTTGGCGGAGGACGGCGCGGCCGAGCACCCCTTCGGGCGGCCGCACCGCGCGCTGCCGGACGCGCCCGCGGCTCCCGCCCTGTTTCCACTGCTCGCGTTCTCTCACGGCAACTCGGGCCTGCGCCGCCAGTCGACCTTCCTGACCACGCACCTGGCGAGCTGGGGCTTCGTGGTCGTTGCTCCCGATCACACCGGCAACACCTTCTTCGAGATGGTCGGTCTGGACGACGCCGCGCGCCGCGAGGCGCACCGCGCCTCGCGCCGCGCCCGGCCGCGCGACCTGTCGCTGGCCATCGAGCTGGCGCTGGCGGGTGAACCGGGGGGTCCGCGCGCGGACGCGGCGCGCCTCGGGGTGCTGGGCCACTCGTTTGGCGGCTGGTCGGCGTGCAAGATGCCGGCGCGCGACCCGCGTGTGCGCGCGGTCTGCGGCCTGGCGCCGGCGTCGGAGCCCTTCGTGGGCCGCAAGGCCTTCGAGCCGGGAGAGCTGCCGTTCCCCGGTGAGGTGGCGAGCCTGATCGTGGCCGGGATCGAAGACGTGCTGGTCGATCTCGACAGCAGCGTGCGACCGCTCGCCGCGCGGCTGGCCGCGCCGGCCCGCCTGCTGGGGATCGCGGGGGCCGATCACTTCCACTTCTGCGACGGGGTCGAGCTCCTACACGGCATGCACCTGGCGAATCCGCGCGCGGACCAGCCGCGCCCCACCAGGCCGCTCGCCGAGCTGCTGCCCGAGGCGCGCATCCACCGCGTCCTCTGCGGGCTGGTCACGCGTTTCTTCGCGGCGGCGCTGGACGGCTCGGACGATCCCCTGAAGCAGCTCTCGGCCGAGGCGCTCGCTGCGCTCGACCGGTCGATCCGGGTTCTGGCGTAGACTGACGGCCATGGCTGTGCACACCTTTCCCGACGGGTTCGAGTGGGGCGCCGCCACGGCGGCCTACCAGATCGAGGGAGCGCACGCCGAGGACGGGCGCGGGCTGTCGATCTGGGACGTGTTCTGTCAGCAGCCCGGCCGGGTGATGAACGGCGAGACGGGCAATGTCGCCTGCGACCACTACCACCGCTACAAGGACGACGTCGCGCTGATGGCGCGGCTCGGCCTGCAGACCTACCGCTTCTCGATCGCCTGGCCACGTGTCGTCCCCTTCGGAGCGGGCGAGCGCAACGAGGCCGGCCTGGCCTTCTACGACCGGCTGGTCGACGAACTGCTCGGCGCCGGGATCCGCCCCTGCGCCACGCTCTACCACTGGGACCTGCCGCAGGCGCTGCAGGATCGCGGCGGCTGGGCGAACCGCGACACGGCCCTGTACTTCGCGGACTACGCGGCGCTCTGCTACGAGCGGCTCGGCGACCGGGTGAGCCGCTGGGTCACGCACAACGAGCCGATCGTCACCTCGATGATGGGCCACCGCGCGGGAGTGCTGGCGCCCGGCATCCGCGACCTGGAGGTGACGGCGCGCGTCGTGCACCACCTGCTGCTCTCTCACGGACTCGCAGTCCAGGCCTTCCGGGCCAGCCGCGGCGGCGGCGAGATCGGCATCACCAACGCGAACACCAGCTTCGAGCCGGTCGACGAGAGCGAAGCGTCGGCGCGCGCCGTCGAGCTGGCGCGTGACTTCGACACGCGCCTGTTCCACGACCCGGTCTACGGCCGCGGCTATCCGGGCAGCGTTCTGCGCTACTACACCTCGAAGGGGGCGCACTTCCCGATCGAGCCGGGCGACCTTGAGATCATCGCGGAGCCCACCGACTTCCTGGGAGTGAACCTCTACTCCCGTTCGCGCGTGCAGCTCGATCCGGCGCGCGGCGTCGGCTTTCGCCCGGCCGAGCCGATCCTGCCCACCACCGAGATGGGCTACGAGGTGGCGCCCCACGCGCTCGGCGACTTCATCCGCTTCGTGAGCGCAGAGTACGACCGTCCCCGGATCTACGTCACCGAGAACGGCGTGTGCGATCCGGCCGGCCCCGTGGACGGCGTGATCGACGACCACCTGCGGACCGAGACCCTGCGCGGCTTCCTGGCCGGACTGGCCGGGGCGATCGCCGACGGCGCGGATGTGGGCGCCTACTATGTGTGGTCGCTGTTCGACAACTTCGAGTGGGTCTTCGGGTACAGCCGCCGCTTCGGCATCGTCTACACCGACTACGAGACGCTGGAGCGCATCCCCAAGCGGAGTGCTGCGTTCTTCCGCGACGTGATCGCGCGCAACGGCGTGGAGGGCTAGCGTGCCGGAGCTGCACGCCCAGAACCGCGAGTTCGTGTGGCAGCCGCTGGCGCGACCGCTGCGCGTGCTCAGCGAGGCGCAGGCGCGCTCCTGGGACAAGCGGGGTTTCTTCGTGCTCGAGGACGCCTTCGACGCCGCCACCATCTCCGAAGTCGTCGCCGAGACCGACCACTACGAGCAGAAGATGGAGGCGTTCCTGCGCACCCGCGAGAACGGCCAGCTATTCATCGCCAAGGCCGGTGAGATCACCTTCGCGACCCACCTGTCGGCGCGCTCGCCGCTGCTGGCCTCTTTCTGTGCGCACCCCGTCTTCCAGGACTTGTGTCGCGAGCTTGTCGGGCCGGACGTGCGGCTCTACTGGGATCAGGCCGTCTACAAGAAGCCGGAGCCCGAGCGCGAGTTCCCCTGGCACCAGGACAACGGCTACACCTACGTCGAGCCGCAGTGCTACCTGACCTGCTGGGTGGCGCTCAGCGACGCGACGGAGCAGAACGGCTGCCCGTGGGTAGCGCCCGGCCTGCACCGGCTCGGCACCCTGCAGCACTGGACGACCGAGCTCGGCTTCCAGTGCCTGAAGGAGGTCCCCGACGCGGTGCCGGCGCCGGTGCGCGCCGGCGGCATCGTGGTGTTCTCGTCGCTCACGCCGCACCGCACCGGTCCAAACCGCACACTCGAGGCGCGCAAGGCCTACATCGTGCAGTTCGCCCCGGACGGCGCCGTGCGCCTCGAGCCCGACGAGCCGGGCGTCCAGCGTCGCGTGCCGTGTGACGCGCCGGAGCGCCAGTTCCCGATCCTCGTAGATGGCCGGCCGGTGGCCGCGCCGGGAGTTCCAGCGTGATCGACTTCGAGCCCAGCGAAGAGCAGCAGATGATCGTGGAGACCGTGCGGCAGTTCGCGGCGAACGAGCTGCGCCCGCTGGCCCGCTCGATCGACGAGTCAGGCGAGGTGCCGGGCGACCTCCTCGAGCAGGCGCACGCACTCGGCCTGGTCGCGAACGCGCTGCCCGAGGCGCACGGTGGTGGGGGAGAGCGCAGTGCGCTCACAGCCGTCCTGGTGGCCGAGGAGTTGGCCTGGGGCGATCTCTCGCCGGCGCTCGCGGTGCTCTCACCGACCTTGTTGGGGCTGCCGCTGCTCGACCACGGCAGCGACGCCCAGCGCGAGCGGCTGCTCCCGAGACTGCTCGGCGACGCGTTTGCGCCCGGCTCGCTGGCCGTCCAGGAGCCGCGCTTCGGCTGTGATCCGCTGCGCCCCGCGACGACGGCCAAGCGCGACGGCGCCGAGTACGTGCTCGACGGAGCCAAGTGCTTCGCGCCCTGGCTGCCCGGCACCGAGGACGTGTGGGTGGTCGCGGCCGACGAGGGGACTCCACAACTCTTCCTGGTGCCGGCCGACGCCGGTGGTCTGCGCGCGACCCGCGAGAGCAACATGGGGATCCGCGGCCTGCCCACGGCCGAACTCGAGCTGGCGGGTGTTCGCGTCCCGGCGAACGCACGGCTCGGCGAGGAGCGCGGTGCGGACCTGCCCGCCTTGCTCGACCGCGGACGCGTGGGCCTCGCGGCCCTGGCCGTCGGCGTGGCCCGAGCCGCCTACGAGGTGGCGCGTGACTATGCGAAGGAGCGCCAGGCGTTCGGTGTGCCGATCGCGACCAAGCAGGCGATCGCCTTCAAGATCGCCGACATGGCCCTCGAGATCGACGCGGCCCGGCTGCTCACCTGGGAGGCGGCCTGGCGCATGGACCGGGGCCTTGCCGCCAGCCGCGAGGCCACCCTCGCGATCACCCAGGCGCGCGATGTGGCGCTGCAGGTCGCGGACGACGCCGTGCAGGTGCTGGGCGGCCACGGTTATATCCGCGAGTACCTGCCCGAAATGCAGCTGCGCAACGCGCGCGGCTTCGCCGTCTTCGAAGCGCTCACTCTGGTGTAGGAGGCCGCATGGCGATCGACTTCGAACTCACAGCGAATGCCAAGACCGCGCAGGCGCACTACCACGCGGTTGCGGTCGAGCAGATGCGCCCGATTTCGCGCAAGTACGACGACGAGGAGCACGCGCTGCCGCGCGAGTGGGTGGACTTCTACTGGCGGGAGGGCCGGCGCGGCCCGAAGCTCGACCGCAACCAGCCGCAGGACGGCATGGTCCAGGTGTGCGTGCAGGCCGAGGAGCTGTGCTGGGGCGACTGCGGTCTGTACCTGCGCATGCCCACGCCGGCGCTGGGCGGCTCGGCGGTGGCTGCGGCCGGCACGCCGGAGCAGCGCGAGCGCTTCCTGTCGCCGTTCCGCGCCGAGGGACAGCCGATCTGGGGCGCCATGGCGATCACCGAAGCGCAGGCCGGCTCCGACGCGGCGGCCATCCAGACCACGGCCAAACTCGATGGCGACGAGTGGGTTCTCGACGGCACCAAGATCTTCTGCACGGCGGGGGAAGGCGCTTCCCAGATCGAGGGCGGCTTCGTGGTCGTCTGGGCCACGATCGATCGCAGCGCCGGTCGCAGCGGCATCAAGAGCTTCGTGGTGCCGGCGGGCACGCCGGGCATGAAGCTGGTCGGGCTCGAGAAGAAGTTGGGTATCCGCGCTTCCGACACGGCGACCCTGGTCTTCGAGAACTGCCGCGTGCCGCGCGAGAACCTGCTGGGCTCCGCGGAGGTCAAGAAGCGCGAGCCCGGGACGAAGGGAGACAAGGGCTTCAAGGGCGCCATGGCGACCTTCGATGCCAGCCGCCCGATCGTGGCCGCGATGGCGATCGGCGTGGGCCGCGCATCGCTGGACTTCACGCGCGAGGAGCTCGAGCGGCAGGGCGTCGAGATCAGCTACCAGGTGCCCGCGCACGAGCAGAGTGCCATCTGCCGCGACGTGATCTCGATGGAGGCGCAGCTCCAGGCCGCGCGCCTGCTCACCTGGCGGGCCGCATGGATGATGGGCAAGGGGCAGCCGAACAACCTGGAAGCGTCGATGGCCAAAGCGAAGGCTGGCCTGGCCGTCACGCGGATCACGCAGAAGGCCGTCGAGATCCTCGGCCCGATCGGCTACTCGAAGAAGCTGCTCGTCGAGAAGTGGATGCGCGACGCGAAGATCAACGACATCTTCGAGGGCACCCAGCAGATCAACCAGCTGATCATCGCGCGTCGGGTGCTCAACTACTCCTCCGGCATGCTGCGCTAGGGCTCGTCTTGGGCGACGCAGCGGAGCGGCTGGAATTCGCGGGCGAGGCCGGGCTGCGGCTCGCCGCCGACGCCTGGGGTCCGCCCGACGGGCGCCCGGTGCTGCTCCTGCACGGCGGCGGACAAACGCGCCACTCGTGGGCGGCGACCGGCGCGCTGCTGGGCCGCGAAGGCTGGCGCGCCTGCGCGCTCGACCTGCGCGGACACGGCGAGAGCGACTGGGCGCCCGATGGCCGCTACGACTTCGCGGCCTTCGCTGCCGACGTCGCAGAGGCGGCCGGTTCGTTCGAGCGCAGGCCGGCTGTGGTGGGCGCGTCGCTCGGCGGGATCGCGGCCCTGGTCGCGGAGCAACGGGCCGGCGGCGGGCTCTGGGCGGCGTTGGTGCTGGTCGACATTGCGCCGCGCATCGAGCTCGAGGGCGCGCAGCGCATCATCGCGTTCATGAATGCGAGTCCCGATGGATTCGCGAGCCTGGAGGAAGCCTCCGAAGCGATCGCCGCCTACAATCCGCACCGGCCGCGTCCGCGCGACCGGTCGGGCCTGGAGAAGAACCTGCGCCTGGGGGCCGACGGCCGCTACCGCTGGCACTGGGATCCCGCCTTCCTGGGAATGCGCCCGCCGGGCGGCGACCCCGACTTCGGCTCGCTCGACGACGCCGCGCGCGCGCTCCGGGCCCCCACGTTGCTGGTGCGCGGACGCCAGAGCGACCTGCTTTCAGAGGAAGGCGCCCGGCACTTCCTGGAATTGGCCCCGCACGCGCGCTTCCTGGACGTCTCGGGCGCCGGTCACATGGTCGCTGGGGACCGCAACGACGTGTTCACGCGCGCCGTGGCGGATTTCCTGCGCGAGCTGCCGCGCTAGAGGACCCGGCATGTCACGGGTAGAATGCGCGGCCGTGAAGTTCGAGATCCGCCAGGTCAATGGCCACGCGCTGGAGGCGGCGCGGGCCTTCGCGCGAGCCGAGCTGCTGGGGCGCGCGCTGCTGCACGCCAGCCTCGAGCAGCCGGCCTTGCAGGAGCGCAGCCGGCACTGGCTGGCGTTTGCCGGCGAGCGGATCGTGGGGGTGGCGGCCGAGATCGACGGGGTCTTCCCGTTCCGCTCGGCGCCGCTGGCCGCCACGCTGCCCGGGGCGGCCTCTGCCCTGCTGGAGGCGCTCGAGCCGCCTTGCTTCTGCCTGGCCGGCGAGCCGCTCTGGAGCGAGCTTGCTCGGGCGGGCGCGGAGCTAGCCGCGACCCACCTGCAGATGGCGCGGCTGCGCCGCGACCCGCTGCCGGATCCGGAGCCCGAGCCGGAGATCGTCACGCTCGACGACCCCGAAGAGCTGGCGCACTTCTACGGCCCCGGCTTCGAGCGGATGCGCCACGAGCTCGGCCCTTTCGTCGGGGTGCGCGAGGGCGGAGCCTTGATCGCGGCGGTCGGCGCCGAGTACCTGACCGACGAGCTCGCGCAGCTCGGCAAGGTGCGCATTGGCGACTCCAAGCGCGGCAGCGCTCTGGCGCGGGCACTCGTCACTCGGTTGGTGCGGCAGCTCGAGACCGGCACGCGGCGCGTCGTGTTGCAGGTGCGCGAGGACGCCGCGCCGGCCATCGCCCTGTTCTCGGAGCTCGGCTTCCGCGGCACGCGCCGGCTCGCGAAGCTGCGCCTCGACGGCTAGCTGCGCCGGAGCCGCGCGCGGACGTCCTGTTCGCCGTACAGCGGCTCGAGTTCGCGGGCGAGCTCTTCGAGCTTCTCGTCCGGCGTGTCGGGCAGCTCGGCTACGAGCCGAACATACAGGTCTCCCCGCTCCTCCGAGCCGCGCAGCGCGCCGCCCTTTCCGCGCAGTCGCAGCTTGCGCCCGTTCGGCGAGCGCGGCGGCAGCTTCATCGAGACGAAGCCGTCCGGCGTCGGCACGTCCACGGTCGTGCCGAGGATCAGCTCCGGCACGGTGACCGGCACGTCGACGAACAGGTCGGCCTCGTCGCGCGTGAAGAACGGATGTGGGCGCACGCGCACCACCAGGTAGAGGTCGCCTGCCGGACTCTTCCCGGGACCGGCGCGCCCCTGGCCGCCGAGCCGCACGCGCGTTCCGTCCTCGGCCCCGGCGGGGATGCGCACGCGCAGGGTACCGCGCTCCTGCACCTGGACGCGCACCTCGCGGCCCATCACGGCGTCGAGAAAGTCGACCGAGACCTCGGCCTGCACGTCCGGGCCGCGCTGTGGCCCGCGGCGCACGCGGGCGCCGAACAGCCCCTCGAACAGGTCCTCGAAGTGGAAGCCGGAGTCGGCGTCGAACGGCCCCCGGCCGGCGCCGCGCGACCAGTTCCGGTAGGCCCGCGCTTGCTCGGGTGAGAAGCCGGCTGCCAGGCCCTCGTGCCCGAACTCATTGTAGATTTTGCGTTTTTCCGGATCGGACAAGATCTCGTAGGCGAACGAGACCTCCTTGAAGCGCTCCTCGGCGCCGGGATCGTCGGGATTCACGTCCGGGTGGTAGGTGCGCGCCAGCTTGCGATAGCTGCGGCGGATCTCGTCCTCTGAGGCGTCGCGCGAGACGCCCAGCTCGCGGTAGAGATCCTTCTCCGGCATGGCCCCAGAAACTAGGGCTGCGGATCGGCGGGTCAACGCTGCCCCGCGGCTGCGCTAGAATGCCCCACCTCCGGAAGGGTCAGATGGTGGCCCGCAGCGTCCGGGGTTGGAGGTCCCTCCCGAGTGCCGATCGTAGCCGTGCCGCCTCCCTATCAGGGGCCGACCCACGGGGAAGGCGAGATCCCGGTCGACGGGGGCTCGGTGCGCGAGTGCCTCGCGGCGGTCGAACAGAAGTACCCGGGCTTTCTAGTCCAGGTCTTCGACGCCGAGGGCCGGCCGCACCGCTTCGTGAAGCTGTTCCTCAACGAGGAGCCGATCGCGGAGTCCCAGCTGGACCAGCCCCTCGAACCCGGAGACAAGGTGAGTATCGTTGCCGCGATCGGCGGCGGCTAGGACGAACGGACGGCGCCCGACGCTGTGATACGATCGCGGCGCGAGGCAGAATCGAGGAGGAAGCCTGAATGAGCGGTCCCACCGGCGATCAGCTGATCCGCGTCAACATGACGAACCAGACGGCGACGACCGAGTCGTTCCCCGACGAGTGGAAGCTGCTCGGCGGGCGCGCCCTCTCGGCCAAGATCCTGCTCGCCGAGTGCGATCCGGGCTGTGATCCGCTCGGCCCCGACAACGTCCTGGTATTCGCCCCTGGCGTGCTTGCCGGCAGCGCGGCGCCCACCTCGGGCCGCATCTCGGTCGGAGCCAAGAGCCCGCTCACGAACGGCATCAAGGAGGCGAACGCCGGCGGCCAGCCCGGCCAGCACCTGATGAAGCTCGGCTACCGCGCCGTGATCGTTACGGGCAAGCCCTCGGATCCCGGCAAGCGCTACGGCCTCGAAGTGGACGGCGAGGGAGTGCGCGTGATCGAAGCCACAGACACCAAGGGCAAGTGGAACTACGCGCTCTGCGAGCAGCTCTCGGAGCGCTACGCCAAGACCGCCTCGTTCATGTCGGTCGGCCCGGCCGGCGAGATGCAGCTCAAGGGCGCATCGGTCGCCACCACCGACCAGGACAACCGCTATCCGGCGCGGCACGCCGCGCGCGGTGGCCTCGGCGCGGTGATGGGCAGCAAGGGTCTAAAGTACGTGGCCGTCGATCCGGCGAAGGCGCGCGTGCGCCAGCCGGCCGACAAGAAGGCTTTCGGCGAGCTGTGCAAGGGCTACACGAAGGACTATCGGGCGGGGCCCCAGATGTTCAAGACGGGCACCAGCTCGGTGGTCCCCGTGGCGAACATGCTGAACACCTTCCCGACGCGGAACCGGGTCGAGGGCCAGTCGCCGCATGCGAACTCGCTGGACGGCGCGCGGATCGTCGAGGGCTTCGAGAAGAACGGCGGCGGCATGCACAACTGCATGACCGGCTGCATCGTGCAGTGCTCGAACGTGGTCTACGGCGACGACGGCGAGTACAAGACGTCCGCGCTCGAGTTCGAGACGATCACGATGCTGGGTGCGAACTGCGACATCGGCAACATC
>CAXMNF010000183.1:0-1979 GCA_964194645.1 uncultured Gammaproteobacteria bacterium | reverse complement strand
CTGCGGGCCGCGCTCACCGGCACCAGATCCTGTTGGCTGACTGCTGACTAGACGTCACACTCCGCTTTGATCTGGGCGATTCGCTTGTCGATCAGCTCGTTGTACTTGCCAGTCGCCACCTTCAACTTCGTCGACTCCGTCTGCGTGAGAATCCCGAGCGCCGCCCCCGCCGGCACAATCGCCGTGACTCCCGCAGCGATTCGCTCGGCCACGTGGGCCTTCTCGCCCTCCAGGACGCGCAGGTCTCCCTCGGCTGTCGCGCAGTTCACAGGTCCTGGGTCTTCCAGTGTGTGCACGACCTTCTTCTCGCTCATGGCGCAGCCACCCAGTAAGAGAATGCCCAGCAGCGCGCCTACAGTCGTTCGCATCCTCTTCATCCTATCATTCGGTTGATTCAGACAGCGACCCGGCGCGAACGCCACGGCCACAGGTGGAGGCTGGAGCGCGGATACTCTCAGACCTGATACTCCAAATCAAGCATCCGCGCAGAGGTCGACACGGTATACTCGACCAACACAGACTGCTGAGCCATCGTCGCAGGAAGGAATGGGAGCCATGCTACCGAAGACCAAGACCGCCTGGACTCTTCTGGGTTGGTCGCGGCTCTTGCTGGTGGCGGCCGGTACGCGAACGACCGTTCTTCACGGCGGGCGCCCGGGCTGCTAGCTGCGCAGGCTCTTCATCTCGTCGAAGATGGTGCGCGCCAGCTCCATCCGGCTGATGCCTTCAGGGGCGACCTTCATGTCGAGACGCGCGCTCTCCAGGTCGAACTCGGCGGCGTCGAGGTCCTCGGCGGTCAGGCGGTGCTCGCGCAGGTAGCTGTCCAGCTCTTCTCGCGTCAACTGAAAGCGCTGCGCCACCCGCTCCGGATCGGGCTGCGCCCAGCCTTCGTCCTCGGTGATGCCGAGGTGCAGCGCGCAGAACACGCTGAAGGGCGCCAGATCGCACAGCTCGGGCAGTTGGCGCCCGTGGCCCGGGCACGAGCCGTTGCGCGGCCGAGCGCCGGCCTCGGCCGCCTGGTTGCGGGAGCGCTCCCCGCTCCGGTCCCGGCCGGAGCCACGCCTGTTTCGCGTTCGGTTGGATCTCGCCATTCGAGAGGGCCCCGGCGCCGGGAGGCGCAGCGCGGCCACCGCACTCATCGTCCAAAGACGTAGTTCTCTGGACGGGAAAATGCCCGCTAGGCGCGCCGGTCGACCTCGACTGCGTAGTGGAGGTCGGTCAGGAATTCCGGCCGGGCCGAGATCACCCGGTGCCAGTTCGGGATCAGCGGCGCGCGCATCGGGTCGCGCACGAACGCCAGGCCCGCCGCGCGCAGCCCCTGGGCGAAGGTCTCGACCGTGGCCTCCTCGTCGTGCTGATCGAAGCGCAGTCCGTTGATCAGGGACTCGTCGGCATAGGCCCCGATGGTGTCCTGGGCCTCGCGCAGGTAGGCCACCGAGAGTGTGTTCAGGAAGCCCGAGTCGAACTGCACGCCCACGCTGGCCAGGTTGTGAAACAGCGAAGTCGCGATGTCGATCACCATGCGGTGCAGGCCGCGCGAGGGGTCGCCGGGCGACAGGTCCTGGTGCCGGTGGTCGTAGTTGTCGGCCAGCTCCACCTGACAGACCCGCTTCGGGGAGACATTGCGAAACACCTCCGCCAGGGTGCCGACCTCCAGGCCCCAGTCGTTGGGGATGCGCACCTGGCGCGCCAGGGCGGTCTTCATGGCGAACTCGCCGGCGAGCGGGTAGCGGAAGGCCGCCAGGAACTCGAGCAGCGGCAGCGGCCCCAGAGTGCTTTCGAGCGAGCGCACCAAAGGAGTGACGAACAGGCGGGTCGCGCGGCCGTGGAGCTGTCGCGTGGCCCGGCCGTAGTAGCCCTTGCAGAAGTCGTAGTCCAGGTTCGGGTGGACCACCGGGAAGCACAGGCGCGCCAGGAACTCGCGGTCGTAGGTCAGCACGTCGCAGTCGTGGAAGGCCATGCCATCGCAGTCCCCGCTC
>CAXMNF010000182.1:0-6246 GCA_964194645.1 uncultured Gammaproteobacteria bacterium | reverse complement strand
CGCTGCCGACCACGAGGCGCAGGTCGAGGTCGATCACGCCGTCCTTCTCGCCGCTCAAGCTCTGGAAGATGTACCAGGTGTCGGTGAGGAAGAAGTCGTATTTCAAGAACCCCTTCATCTCACGGTCCGAGGTGGTGCCCTCGCCGGTCGTGAAGTTGGTGTCCCGGTCGCTGAGCCAGTCGGCGCGGGCTGTGAGCCGGCTCTCGAGCCCACGGCGGATCACCTCGAGACTCGCGCTCGCCTCGTCCGTGATCGAGTTACCCCGCTCGAAGGTCGCGCCGGCAGAGAGGCTGCCCTTCCAGTCGATGGGATCCACTTCGGCCGGGTTGATCGCGACCGTGTCCGAGAGCCGGAAGACCTGCGGGCCGACCGCGCTGCCGCCCGCGACTCGGTACAGCCCGGCGTCCGCCACGGCTTCATCCTCCGGCATCAGCGCCTCGAGCTCGGGCGTTGTCGGCTCGTCCTCGGGTGTGGGCAGCGGCGGAGCGGCCTCGGCAGCGGGTTCCTCAGGCTCCCCGGGCTCCGGGTCGGGCTCCCCGGACTCGGGAGGCGGGATGGGCCCCATTGGTGCCAGCGCGGGCTCCTGAGCCGCCGCCGGCTCCCAGGCCACAGCCGCGTCGTGCAGGACGGTCTCGTCCGCCAGGTGGATCTCGATCGGCTCGAGCGTGGCGAAGGTCGCGATCAGGTCGACGTCGATCTCCAGATCTCCGGCCACGTCCGACTTGAAGCGGATCTTCTTCTCCTCGAGCGACACGAAGGTGCCGGACAGGCGGTCGCCGTTCCGGAAGCGCAGCTCGTCGGCGGGGGCAGGCGCGCTGGTGGCGAGGATCAGCAGCAGCAGAATGGTCGGGGTGAAACGGGGGGTAGTCATTGGTCCTCCGAGGCGCACGAGCGCAATTTCGAAGGGCCATCCAAACATGGCGGGCTCTGCGGGGCAATCCCGGGCCGGCGGGGTTGAGCCGCACGCGAAAGCGGGGGCCTGGGGCCCCCGCGGAGAGCGCGACCGCGCCCGGCTCGAACGTCGCCGCTCGAGCCGGGCGCGCGCGTGTCAGAAGTGCTGGTCTAGACCCGTGCCGAGGGCGTCGGTGCGCGCGGCGTGCGGCGCCGGCTGCCCGATGCGCGTTCCGCGGAGGTCTTCGGCGCGGCGTCCTGGGTCTCTTCCCGGGCCGGCTTGCTCTCGACCTCGTCATCGCCGCCGATCAGGATCTGGCCGCGCAGGCGCGCGCCTTCCTCGATCACGATGCCCGGCGTGGTCAGGTTTCCGGTGACCCGCGCGTTCTTGTCGAGCGTGATCATCTTCGTGGCGTGGATGTCGCCGCTCACTTCGCCGGACACGATCGCGGTCTCGGCCTCGATCCTGGCCTGCACGCTGGCCGACTGGCCGATGATCACGGTCTGCTTGCAGCGCACCTCGCCCTTGATGCGGCCGTCGATGCGCACGCTGCCCTTGCTGCGGAGCTTGCCGGAGAACTCGACACCGTCGTCGATATACGCCGTGAGCGACGTCGGCTCCTCGCGTGACTCCGTGGAGCGGGGCTCGCCCCCATTGTTGAAGATCCCGCCCCTCTCACCTCTGCCTCGAAAGCCGCCGAGCGTCATGTGGTTCCTCCGTTGGTTGGCACCGATGGCACCTGCTCTCTGGCCTTCGGCAGGAGGCGCTGCGCGCTTGAGTGATCCAGGTCACATTTTAGTCGGTTCCGCGCGGGAGTTGGGGTCTTTCTGCTGGAGAAAGAGGTGTCGCCTCCCCGTCTGGGCCCCGGCGGGGCTGTCGCGGCCTCGCGCAGGAGTCCTGCGACCACTATCTTCTTCCGGCGTTCGCGCAGCCCGTGTTGATCTGGGGGGGACCGGGTGGATCGCTTGTCTTTCATCGCGAGCGGGGGCATCGCAGCCTACTTCGCGCTGCTCACGGCGCTCGTCGGCTACCGGCTGCTCACCGGGAAGATCCGGACACGGGGCGTCTTGGATGGGCCCAATGGCCGCCTGAGCGCGCTGCGCGTGCAGTCGCTGCTCTTCACTGCGCTGGCACTGGGCGTGTTCCTGGCGGGGCTGCCGGCGGCGCTGGCGTCGGGGCGAGCGGCGCTGCCCGAGCTACCGGGCCAGCTGGTGTGGCTGTTCGCGGCCAGCCAGCTGGTCTATCTCGCGGGCAAGGCGGCCCGCGCGTTCTCATGAGGCTGAAAAAGGGGGAACCATGGACTGGTTGGCATTTCTGACCGCTTTGATCGCGGTCGTGTTCGTCGGAACGCTGGCGGGGCTGGTGCTCTGGGCGATCGTGAACAGCCGCATCGATCTGTCGCAGCTCCTCTCCGAGGAGGGTGGCAAGGCGAGCATGGCGCGCTTCCAGTTCCTGCTGGTCACGCTGGTGGTGGGGCTCGGCTTCCTGGCGATCACCCTCGAGAAGGGCGCCTTCCCGACCGTGTCGGGGCCCGTGCTGTGGCTGGTCGGGATCAGCGCAGGCAGCTACGTGATCGCCAAGGGCATCCAGCGCGGGGCCGGCTGATGCGCCGCTAGGCTACTCGGGCTGCGCCGGAGCGGCCGGCAGCGGCGGATCGGTGGCTCGCCAATCGTCCTGGGGCTCGGGCGCATCGTCGTGCAGAGCTGGCGCCTCAGGAGGCGCGAGCAGTGTGCGCGCCGCCAGGTATGCCTCGACCGTCCGGCGCTGGCGCCGCACCTCCCAGACCTCGCGCACCAGGCCGCGCTCGACCGCGTCGAGATCGACGCGGCGCGTGCGCGCCAGATCGTCGTTCAGGAAGTCGATCCCAACGAAGCCCGCGAAGAGGTCGACGAGTTGGATCGGATGCACGTCCAGATCGGCGCCCAGGAAGACGACCGTCGCGCTGGCGCCAACCGCCCAGTAGTCGAGCAGCTGGTGATACAGCGGGTTGCCGGGCCGGTGCAGGCCCAGCGTGTTCCCCGAGCCGGCCAGCACCCCGGTGGTGCCCATGTTTGCGCCCGCGTAGCTGTGGGCGCCCGCTGCGATCAACGTGGCGCCGACCTCGCTGCGCGACTTGAAGCCGAGCGAGCGGTTCTCGTGAAGTCCGAGCCCGCCCGTCGAGCGGAAGCCCGCCGCGGCCTGGAAGCCGCGCGTGACGTGGGAGTCGGCAAACACGCCTGGACCGAAGTGGACGTCGACGGAGGCTACGTCCAGCACGTCGAGCAGGCGGTCGGGTAGCCAGAGCAGCACGCGCGTGCCGAGCGAGCGCTCGGCGGCGGGGCGCAGGCGCCGGTTGATGCCGAGCCAGCCGGCTTTCATGCGCTTGATCTCCTCGGGATCGAGCATCTCGCGCAGCTCCGCCAGCCCGGGATACTCGGAGTCGACCATCGCTACCGCGTGGGCCAGCACCGCGGCCTCGGGGGCCATGTCGGCTTGTTGTCGCAGCCAGGCGGCCTTGAGCGTGCTCTCGAGCAGCTCTCCGACTTGGGCGGGGCTGCGCGGTGTTGCACAGCCGCTGGCCAGCAGCAGGCCGGCGAACAAGGCAGCCGTGAGTCGCTGGACGGGGAGACGCGGGGCAGGCAACGGCACGGCAAGACCTCCGGGGCCCGGTTGGAGGGGGAGCCCGCGTCCTGATCGGCGCGTCCGGCGCCGGACCTGACCCCGGTCACCTAGCGGCGCAGTGCGCGAGCATGGCGGCCATCGCCCCTTGCACACGAGCAAGCTTCGCCTCACCATGCCGTCGCGATGCAGCCCACGATCCGCGCGATCCGCCCCGAGGAGATCCCCGCGCTCGAGCGGGCGCTCGGCCAAGCCTTCGGCGGCGATCCGGTCGAAGCGGACCGCCCGCACTTCGCAGCCGTCCTCGAGGTCGAGCGCACGCGCTGCGCGTTTGACGGCAACGAGCTGGTCGGCAGCAGCTCCGCCTTCAGCTTCGACCTGGTGGTGCCCGGAACCGCGCTGCCCACCTCGGGCGTCACGATGATCAGCGTGCGCTCCACGGATCGGCGCCGCGGCCTGCTGCGCGCCATGATGGCGGAGTTGTTCGCGGACGCGCGAGAGCGCGAGGAGCCGCTGGCCGCGCTGTGGGCCTCGGAGAGCTCAATCTATGGGCGCTTCGGCTACGGTGCGGCGGCCGAGCTCTGCGAGATCGAGATCGAGCGCGCGCACGGCGCGTTCGCACGCCCCCTGGTCGCCCCCGGGACCATGCGCATGCTGGAGGCTGAAGAGGCGCGCAAGCTGCTACCCGCGGTCTACGACGAGGCGAGCCGCCTGCGGCCGGGCTGCCTCAGCCGCTCGGCCGTCTGGTGGGAGCACCAACGCCTGGCCGAGAGCAGCTCGTCGCGCCGGGGCGCTTCGCACAGCCGCTTCGTGCTCTACGAAGAAGGCGGGCGAGCGCGCGGTTATCTGCAGTACCGGGTGAGGCAGGGTGGCCGCGACGGCCTGCCCGGAAACACGCTGCAGGTGGTCGAACTCCAGGGCGTGGATGGCGTGGCGCAGGCCGCCCTGTGGCGCCATGCCCTGGACGTCGACCTGAACACGAAGGTCAGCGCCTGGAACCAGCCCGTCGACGACCCGCTGCCCTGGCTGCTCTCCGACCCGAGGCGGGCGCGCCGCTCGGTGCGCGACTCGCTCTGGGTGCGGATCCTGGACGTGCCCGCAGCGCTCTCGGCGCGCGCCTACCGGAGCGAGGCGGCACTGCGCTTCGAGCTGCACGACGAGCACTGCCCCTGGAATCAGGGGCGCTTCCTGCTCGAGGCCGGACCGGACGGCACACGCTGCCTCCCCGACAGCGGCGAGCCCGAGCTGCGCCTTGGAGCGAGTCAGCTGGGCGCGCTCTACCTGGGTGGTACGCGTGTGCAGACCCTGGCGCGCGCCGGCCTGGTCGAAGGCAGCCCCGAGGCGCTGCGCTGCGCCGACGCCCTGTTCGGCTGGGACGTCGCTCCCTGGTGCCCGGAGATCTTCTAGGCACACGCCCGCCAGCACCCGCCTCGCGCGCCTCCCCTGCCCGCACCGGGCGAAGGCCCTGGCCCATTGCGTCGATAGTGAATGCGAGGCCGCAGCAGGGGGACTTCGCGCATGAGAGCTGTCTGGATCGGGTTGGCGTTGCTGGTTGTGCTGGCGCTCGGGGGCTGGCAACTCTACGAGCGGGTGCTGCGCGAAGATGCGCTACCGGCGCCGGTCCTGGCGGCGGAGCAGGCGTTGGCCGCGCCCGGCCTGATCGGTCTGGCGACGCTCGACGTGGCGACCGGCGCCGCCCTGGCGGGTCTGCCGGATGGCGCGCTCGCGTGGCTCGGCGTGGACGTCGCTTCGCTCAGCCACACGGTCGCGGCGGTCCACCGCGCAAGCGGCGACCGGCCGGGCTTCACGATCGCGCTGCTCGGCGACTTCGACCCGGCGCGCATCGAGGCGAGCCTGCGCGAGCGGGCCGACCTGCGCCTGCGCGAAGCCGAGGTAGCCGGGCAGCGCGTCTTGTTTGCGTCGCGCGCGGATCCGGATCGCTGCGCCGCCGACGACGACTGGGGCGTGTGGCTCGAGCACGACCGGGTGCTGTTCGGTGACGTGGAATCGTTCGCCGGCATCGTGCAGCGCTGGCGCAGCGCTGCGCCCGCCAGTCTGGACCTCTCGCAGCTGCGCGCGCGGCGCAGCGGCGCCGTGGCCAGCCTTGCGCTGTTCGTGCCGGCGACCCTCCCCTTGGAGGGAAGCCAGCCGTTCCTGCGCGCAGCGCTCGAGCGTGGCCACGCCGCACTCAGCGGGATCGACGCCGTCTATGCGGTTCTGCGAGCCGGCGTGTTTCCGGCTGGACCGCGGCTTGAAGGCGATCTCGTGGCGCGCGACCGCGCCAGCGTGGCAGCCAGGCTACGGACCTGGCTGGCCAGGCAGGTGGAGTCCCAGGAGCAGTGGAAGTCCTTCGCCCCCGCCCTGGCCGCATTGCTCGCCGCGGTCGAGCTGGAGGAGTCTGGCGACGCACTGCGCGTGCGGGCCTCGCTCGACGCCGCGTGGCTGCGCGACCTGGGCGGCCTGCCCGCGCAGCTGCTGATCATGGCATCGCGCGGCCTGGACTCGCCGGACGCGCCGCCGGGCGCCGACCAGATCGACCTGGCGCCGAGCGTGTTCCGCACGCGGTACCGGCCCGCGGACTTGCCACGCTACGACCCCGAGATCCCGCTAGCGGGCCCAGTCGACACGGAGAGCGGGCCGTTCGGCCTGCGGGTGCGCCAGGTGCGCAAGAGCCAAGGCGAGGAGACGGGCCTCGAGCTCGAGCTCGAAGTGCTGGCGCCCGCGCTGCGCATTCTGGGCGAGCGCTCACCCGGGCC
>CAXMNF010000181.1:0-10620 GCA_964194645.1 uncultured Gammaproteobacteria bacterium | reverse complement strand
CAGGCTCGCCAGGGTGAGCATGCCGAGCAGCAGCAACATGCTCATCTGGAAGGTTCCCTCCGAGGGCTGAAGCCGCCGGTAGGAGTCGAGCGCCTGGCGGATCAGGTCGACTCGCTGGCCCATCGCGCGCGGGATGAAGCGGTTCACCGCCACGACCCCGACCACGTCGGCGCGCTGGAAGGTCGAGTAGACCGGCACCACGGCGCGGATCAGCTCACCCGCGCCGGCCTCCTCGACCACGGTCTTCTCCACGCCCGTCATCCCCTCGCGGATCAGCTCCGAATCGGGCGCCTCGAGCGCCACGATCGCCACCTCCGGGTGGGTGGCACTGGCCAGCGGCTCGAGCTGGGCGCTGAACACCTCGACCACGCCCAGCTCGTACTCGAGCTGCTTCTCGGCCACGAAGTCCTGCAAGGCGTCGAGCGCGTCCTCTCGCAAGAGGCGCTTCTCTTCGATCTGCCGGGCGATGCGGCGCGAGGCCCGCAGCGCGCCGTCTTCGGCTTCCTGGTAATAGGCGTCCGCGACCGCCAGCGACTCCTCGAGCCCGAGCGAGACCTGCAGCTCGAACCAGGTGTTGACGGCGTGCGTGACCAGGAAGCCCGAGAGCAGGAAGAGAGCCGTCGTGGACAGGCCCGCCGCGAACACGAAGGACACCACGAACTTGGTGTTGAGCCGCGCGCCGATCACGCCACGGCGCCGCTCGACCACGAGCTTGACGACGTTCCGTGCGCACAGGAACACCAGCAGGCCGATGCCGAGGACGTTGATGTTCACCAGCGCCAGGAACACCAGGTCGCTGCCGATCGGCAGCGCGCGCGAGAACGTCACGACCCGCTGCTCGAAGAACGCCAGCAAGCCGAGCAGCAGCGCCACGGCGGCGGCGATGTGCCACTCGCGACGCCGTCGGCGTCGCTCCGCCGGAGCGAGTGCGCTGGGCACGCGCGAGCCCGTACCAGGGGGCATCGCTTCGGGTGGTGCGGACGGCTTCACCGGGCCTGAACGCTACCGCAGGGGCATGGGAGGTTTCAACCGCGGGGGGTCGCGCTTCTGCCCCCTAAGCGGTCGGAAAGGCTGATCCTTTGCGGCGCGGCGGGGTCAAGCCCGGGATGCCCCCGGCCGAAACGGGTTTCGTGCAGCAGAACACGGAGGGGGCGCCTCTGGACGCCAAGCTCCAGGCGTTGCTCGACGGCTTCGCGGAGGATCCGACCGACGTGCGGGCGTTCGCCACGCTGGAGGAACGACTGTTCCTTGCGGGCGCTTGGCAACAGCTCTCCGTGCTGTACGGCCGGCGGCTCACGGTGCTGGACGAGGACTCAGCGGAGCGATCGAACGTTCTGCTGCGTCTTGGTGGCCTGCTCGAAGAACGGCTGCAGTTGCCGCGCGAAGCGATGCGCCGCTACCAGCAGCTGCTCGCCGCCGCGCCACAGCATCCGAAGGGCCTGGCCTGCCTGCGCCGCACCTACGTCTCGCTGGGCGATATCGCATCGGCCCTGCAGATCGCCGAGTTCGAGGAGCAGCTCGAGGGGCCGCCGCGCGAACGCGCGCGCACCTTGAACGAGATCGGGGACCTGTGGCGCGGTCTCGGCGAGACCAGCGAGGCGACATCGCGCTACCGGAAGGCGCTCGAGTCCGATCCACAGAGCGACGCAGCGCTCACCGGCCTGGCGGAACTCGCGCTGGACTCGGGCGACCGAACCGGCGCCGTCGAGCTATACGAGCGGCGCCTGCAACACCTGAAGGGCAGCTCGCGCACGGAGGCGCTCGAGGCACTTGCGCGGGTGCTCGAGGATGACGATCGCGTGCGGGAGATTCTGCGTGAGGTGGTGCGCAACCGCGCGAACCGGCCGTACGCGCTGCGCCGCCTGATCACCCTCGAACACAGCGCAGGCGATAGCGACGCCGCGCAGCGCCTGCTGCAACGGCTGTGGATGAAGGTCGAGGATCCGGAGGCCCGGCTGAGCCTGGCGCTCGAGGCCGCCACCGAGGCGCTGGGTGGATCCGCGCCGCCGGACACCGTGCAGCTCTGGCTCGACGAAGCCGGCGAGGTGGGCGGCGACGATCCGCGCGTGCA
Organism: uncultured Gammaproteobacteria bacterium; assembly: GCA_964194645.1. Taxonomy (GTDB): domain Bacteria; phylum Myxococcota_A; class UBA9160; order SZUA-336; family SZUA-336; genus CAXMNF01. The sequence continues at coordinate 8,549 of CAXMNF010000181.1, read as the reverse complement.
CGAGCTTCGTGCGCGCATGTTCCGCCGGGCCGGGAATCGAGCCGGCGTAATCCATGCGCTCGAGGCCCTGGACCGGATCGAGGGCCATAGCTCGATGCGGCAGCTCGAGATCGCGGTGCTCTACGAGCGCGAGGGGCAGCCCGAACGCGCGGCGCGGGCGGCCATCACCCTGCTCGAGCACGACCCGAACGATCGGGACGGGCTGGCCCTGCTCGATCGCTGCCTGGCGCGGGCCGGGCGCGACATGGACAGGCCGGATCTGCTCGAGCGGCGCATCCAGCTGGCCGAGAGCGACGAGGAGTACGCGCGGCTGTCTGTCGAGCTCGGCGACCTGTCTCGGGACCAGCTCGACGACCCGGGCGCGGCCGAAGAGCTGTACCGGGGCGCGCTGGCGCGCTGGGCCGCGAACCCGGACGCCGCCATGCGGCTGAAGCAGCTCTACCAGAAGCTGGAGCGCTACGACGAACTCGATGCCTTCCTGGAAGGCACTGCGCGCTGCGCGCTGACGCCGCAGGACCGGTCAGCCGAGCTGTGTGAGCTGGGACGCGTGCGGCTCGAGCTGCGCCAGGACCCGAGCGGCGCGCGCGCCGCGTACGTGGCGGCGCTCGAGGCCGAGCCCGGCTGTGAGCCCGCCCTTGCCGGCCTGCAGAGCCTGGGAGCCGGGCCGTCCGAGACCGCAGCGCCGTCCGAGACCGCAGCGCCGTCCGAGTCCGCAGCGCCGTCCCCGCTCGCAGCGCCGTCCCCGGAGCTCGCCGGGCCGGAGCCTCTGACGCTCGAAGAGCCGGCGTCCGACATCCCGCTGGAACTCGATCTGGAGGCCGCGATCGAGGATGATGCCGAGCCGGATGCCGCACAGCTGGAGGAGGCCTTCGCAGCCGAGCCGCCGGCCGCCGCTGGCGACAGCGAAGCGCCGCCGGTCGCGGAGCCCGCCGCCGACAAGCAGCCGCACGCCGAAGCGCCGCCGGCCCCAGCCGCGCCACTCGACCCGAGCGCCGAGGCGATCGGGCCAGATGGTTCGAGTGCCGACCACCTGCGCAGCCTGATCGCGGCCGCGCAGGGCTCGGGCGACTTGAGGCGCGCCCTGCAGGTTGCCGAGCGCTGGGTGGAGCAGAGCGCAGAGGTCGAAGCACACCTGGTGCTGGCTGACCTGGCGCGCCAGCACGGCGACCCGGTGCGCGAGTGCGCCGCGCTCGAGGGACTGTGCACTCTGCTCGAGACCGACCCGGCCCAGCGCGCCGCCGGCTTGGAGCGCCTCGCGGAGCTGACGCTGGAGCGCCAGACCCCGGACAGCCTGGAACGCGCCCTCGACCTGTACCGCGACGCCCTGGCCCTCGCGCCGGGGGCGCGGCTGCGCGGCGTGCTGCTCGAGCTGTGTCAGCGGGGCGGCCACACGCGCGAGGCGGCCGACCTGCTCGCCGAACAGCTCAGCGACCCCGGAGCGACCGAGCCTCACGGTCCGCTGCGCCTGCACCTGGCGCGCGTGCTCTGCGAGATCGGTGCGCGCGACCAGGCGATCGAGGCACTCCGTCCGGCGTTCGAGCAGGATCCCAGCGCCGTCGAAGCCGCCGACCTGCTGGAGAGCCTGCTGGCCGACGAGGAGCGCGTCGAAGACCTGGCCGCGCTGATCGAACGGCGCCTGGAGCGAGAGCGCGACCCGGCGCGTCGCCGCGAGCTGGCACACCGCCTGGGCGGCGTCCTGCTCGATGCGCTGCAGCGTCCCGACGAAGCAGTCGCAACGCTGCGCGAGCTCGCCGACCCGAGTCGTGCGGCACCGCTCGAGGAACTCTTTGAACGCGCCCTGGAGAGCGGTGCCGCGCCCGACGAGCATGAGACCTGGCTGGTGCAGCGCGAGTCGCATGTGCAGGGCCAGGCGCGGGTGGACGTGCTGCTGCGCCTGGCATCCCTGCAGCAGGCGGCTGGTCGCATGAACGAAGCGATCGAGACGCTGCGCCGCGCCGCTCGCTCCGTGCCAAGCGATCAGCTCGACGCCGTGGGCCGGCCGCTCCTGCACCTGCTGCGCCAGCTCGGTGAGCCGGAAGCACAGCTCGAGGTTCTCGCGCACCTCGCCGCGGAGAGTCCGAATCCCGACGCGCGCCTCGGGTTCGCGCTCGAGAGCGCCCGGCTCCTGATCGATCAGCTTGGACGGCCCGACGAAGCCCGCAGCGCGCTCGCCACACTCGGCGAGCCCGCCGACATGCCGAGCACCGAGCTGCGCCAGCTCGCGGGCCTGTACGGGCGCACCGGCGCGTACGAGCAGCAGGTCGCGGCCCTCGAGACGCTCGGCAGCCGCGTAAACCAGACACAGTCGAGTGTCGCGGCGCGCCGCGAACTCGCGCAGCTACTCGCTACCGGCCCCGTCGAGGTGCGCGATCCCGAGCGGGCCGGCGAGCTGATCGCGCAGCTGCTCGACCAGCTCGAAGCCGATCCCACGCAGGGCGACGAGCTGCTCGCCCTGCTCGAACAGACCGGCGACAGCGAGCGGCTGGCCGGACTCCTGCAAGCGCGCCTCGCCCGGCGCGACCTGGCCGCGCCGGAGCGCTGCGGCGTGGCCCTGCGCCTGGCCGAGCTGCACCAGAAGCGGGGCGATCCGGACGGAGCAATCGCCGCGCTGCACGCCGCCCGCGCGCAGGGCCCCGCAGGTGAGGCCGTCGACGAGACCTTGTTCCGCGCGCTCGAGGTCGCCGGGCAGGCGCAGGCACGCGTCGAGCTCTGCGCCGAGAAGGCGCAGCAGACGCGCGATGCCGCGCGCGAGTGCTGGCTGCGCCGCTGGCTGGCCGCGTTGGCGCAGGCGCGCGCCCCCGCGGAGATCCGCCTGGCGGTTGCGGAGGAGCTGCTCGCGGAGGTTCCCAACGACCCCGAGCTGGTCGGTCTGCGCGTGCGGCTGCTGCGCGCGCTCAATCGGCGTGAGACTCTGGCGCGTGCGCTCGAGGCGCTGCTGCGCGACACACCGCCCGCGCCAGCGCGACGCCGCTTGATCGTTCGCGAGCTGCTGCGCCTGTACGAGGGACCGCTGCGCACTCCCGAGCGTGCGCTGGCGCTGCTCGAGCGCGAGCTCGCCCACGATCCGGCCCTGCGCACGCACAGCCTGCGGCTCGCCCAGGCGCTGGGCAACGCCGAGCACGAGGCGCGGCTGCTTGCCCCGCTGCACGAAGACGGCTCCGCGACCCGTGCACAGGAGCGCCGGCTGGCCCTCGCCCTGGCACGCGCCGAGCGTCTGCCGCAGGCCGAGCCGCTGCTCTGGAAGGCGCTTGAAGAAAATCCGAGCGACGCAGAGGTGCTCGGCGTACTCGAGGGCATCGTACGCGACCGCGACGATCCAGCCCGCCTGCTGCGCCTGCTCGAGTCGCACTTTGCCCTCGAGAGCGCCGAGGGGCGCGCGGGGATCGCCGAGGAGGGTCTGCGCCTGGCGGACCGGCTGCGCGATCCCGAGGCGGGCCTGCGCTGGGTGCGTCGCTGGCACGCCGTCGACACCCTGCCCCGCCCGATCGTGGAGCGCTGGGTCGAAATGGAGCGCGGGCTGGGCGATCGCCACGGCCTGTTCACGGCCCTGCGCCTGTTGCGCCAGCTGGCCGACGGCGACCACGAAAGCGCCGCGGTGCTCGCGCAGGAAGCCGCTCTTCACGCGGCCAGCGGGCAGCTCGAGCTGGCCCGCGAGGCCTATGAGCAGGCACTGCGCCTCACGCCCCGGCCCCCCTGCGAGTGGCTGGCGGCTCTGGATCGAATCCTGACGACCCAGGGCCGAGTGCTGCGCCGCTCCGGGTTGCTGCGCGACCTGACCCGGCATTCCGAGCTGTCGCCGGGGGAGCGCGAGCGCTACCGCGAGGTGCGCGCGGACCTGCTCGCATCGCACCCGGACCTTCGCGACGAGGCCGCGGCCGAACTCGAGCAGCTGATCGCGGGGAATCGGCGCGGCAGCGACGACGTGCGCGTCGCACGCATGCGCACCCTGCTCGACCTGTACGCCGAGTTGGAGCGGATCGGCGACTGGTGCGAGCTGGCCGAACGCCTGCGCCCACACCTGTCCGCGGGCGAGCAGCTCGCCCTGGAGCGCAGCCTCGCCCGGCGGCGCACGCGCCACGGGTTCGCGCGCAACGATGCGATCGCGGGCTGGGAGCGCATCCTCGAGACCGCCCCCGAGGACCGCGAGGCGCTCGAGGCGCTCGTAGGACTCCTGCAGTACCCGGGCGTAGAGTCGCGGCGCGTCGCGTTCCTCGAGCGGTTGGCGCGGATCGAGGCGCCGCAGGATCCCGAGCGTTGGCTCGAAGCCGCTCGGCTGCGCTGGCAGACGCTGCGCGACGCGCGCGAGGCGCTGGCGGATCTCGATGCGGCCCTGGCTCTCGACCCGCGCGCCGCCTCCGCTCATGAGCTGCGCGCCGAGATCTGCGCGCGCCTGGGCCGGGCGGGCGAGGAGGCGGAATCACTCAGGGCCTTGGTCGAGCACGAAGCCGAGGGACCGGCCGCGGCGCGGCGCTGGCTGCGACTGGCCGAGCTCGCCCTGCGCGATGCCGAGCGGCACGACGAGGCAAGGGCCGCTGCCGAGCGGGCCCTCGCCGCCAGCCCGGGGCTGGACGAGCTGCGCCTCGAGGCGTGCTCGGTGTTCCAACAGATCGGCGAGTGGGAAGCCGCCTGTGACCTGCTGCACGCCGAGCTCGAGTCGGCCGAGAGCGACGCTCGAGCGGAGCTTCTGGCCGAGCTGTCCCGCATCGAGTGGGACGAGCGCCGGCGCGCCGAGCCGGCCTGCGCTGCGTTCGCGGAACTCGCGGCCGAGCGCGAACTCGAAGCCGAGGAGTGCGACCGCTGGGCCGACGCGCTGGGTGCGCTGGAGCAGTGGCCCGAGGCGCTGGTCCGACGCCGCGAGGCGCTGTCCAAGCTCGCAGACGCAGTCGGCGGACAGGACTGGCTCGAGCTGGCTCGGCTCATCCTCGAGAAATGCGACGACGCCACGACGGCGCGCGAAGCCTGCGATCGAGCGCTCGAACGCGACGCGGGATTGCTGGCGGCGCTCGAGCTGCGCGCCGAACTCTGGTCACGCAACGGGGACGTGCAGGGGCAGATCGACGACCTGGTCGCACTCGGCGAGCGGCAGCCCGACGACCACGCCGGGGCCGAGGCGTACAGCCGCGCCGCGCAGCTGGCCCGCAGCTTGCTCGGGGACGACGCGCACGCCTGGGCACTGTACCGCAACGCTCTGCGGCGTGAGCCGGGCCACCGAGCCGCGCTGCTCGGCGCCGGCCGCATCGCCCTCTCGCGCCAGGAATGGGCCGAGGCCGAGCGCATGTTCGCGATGGCGCTGGCTCTGCTCGGTGAGACGTCGGACGACGAGGAGCCGCTGGCCGAGGTAGCGCGGCTCGCCGCCGAGGCGGCGCTCGCGCAGCAGCGCAACTCCGAGGCACTCCACTACCTGGAACAGTCGCTGGCGGTCGATCCGCGCAGCCCGGCGGCGCTCGACGCGATGGCGCAGCTGAGCCTGGGGCTCGGTGTGCACCAGCGGGCGCGCCAGTGCCTGGAGCTGCGGCTGGAAGACGGGGCGCTGTCGGACGATGAGCGCACCGACCGTCTGCTGCGCCTGGCTCAGGCGTGCGAGGGGATCGAGGAGCTCGACCGCGCGGTCGAGGCGCTCGAGTGCGCCATCGAGTTGCGAGACACGGACACGGTGGCGCGCGCGCGGCTCGCTGAGCTGCTCGTGAAGCTAGAGCGGCCGGCCCAGGCGGTGGCCGCGATCGACGCCTGGCTGGAGCACGCACCCGCCGACCAGCGGCCCTCGCTGGGCCTGCGAGCCTCTCGCCTGGAAGTCGAGGCGGGGCGCCACGAGGCCGCGCGAAGACGGCTGGAGCAGCTCAGCGAGAGCGAGCAGGCGACAAACGAGGTCTGGGTCGAGCGTGCACGCCTCGCGCTGAACCTGGGCGACGCGGAGGGTGCAGCGGCCGTGGTCGGAGAAGCGCTCGTCCAGACGCGGCTGCCCGCGGAGCGCGCCCTGTTGCTCTGGCTCCGCACACGCGCGCAGCTCGAGCTAGGACAGAGCGGCGACGCCGCGCGCGGCGCGCTCGAGACCCTCGAACTGGACCTGCGCAACGTCGAGGCCGCGGAGCTCCTGGCCCGCAACCTGGGCCGCGTCGGGGAGTGGCGCCCGGCCGTCACGCTGCTCGAGCGATTCCTCGACGCGAACCAGCCGCCGGCTGACATCGAGTCCGAGCTCTGGGAAGCGGTCGGACGCGCCTATGCCGGACCGCTCGAGAGCATGGAGCGTGCCGAGCGCTGCTACCGGCGCTCGCTCGATGCGAACCCGAAGCGCGCCAGCGCACGCGAGGCCCTGGCCGACATCACCGCCTTCGACCCGGCGGCCCACAGCGAGTCCGTGCACCTGCACCGCGAGCTGCTCGAGGCGTTCCCGGCGCGGCCCGGCTCCTGGCGCTCGATTGCGCAGATCGCCGAGCACTGGGGGCGCGAGCGCGCGCAGGCGACCTGCCTGCTGGTACTCGAGGGCCTGCGTATCGCCGGTCGCGCGGGCGAGCCGCGCTCGGACGCCCAGCCGCTGATCCACACGGGCGACAGCGAGAACGCCGGCGTGCTGGCGGCGACCGAGCTGCTGGCCGCCCTGAACGAGGCGAACCGGCTGCCCGACGTGGCTGCGCGCGGTCCCGACGAGAGCCAGGTGCCGATCCCGCTGCGCGTTCAGCTGGTCGAGCTGGCCGGTCCCGGCTGGGACCTCGGCGACGAGCAGCTGGAAGAGCTGTGGCGCCGCCCGCTCGAGGAGTCGCTGCTCGCCGGCGAGGGCCTCTCGCGGCGGCGCCGGCGCGACCTGCAGAAGGCCCTGAAGGACCCGCAGGCCGACCAGCTTCGCACCCTGGCGCCCGACCGGTGGCGCGAGGAGTTGCTCGCGCAGGCCGCTGCGCGGGCGGTCGACCAGGGCACGCTCACACTCGGTGAGGCGCTGCGCGCCCTGCTAGCCATCTGGCCGGCCACCGCCGATTTCGATCTGGACTCCGCCGGCAACCTCTCCGAAACCGTCCAGCTCTGTCCTCCCGCGCAAGGCCTCCTGATGCGCGTAGCAGACACAACGCTAGGCTCCCTCGGACTCTCCTAGCGGTGTAACGGCGAGCCACGTCCTAGCGGCCTAACGGCGAGCAAGCTCGCCTTGCCGCGACGGAGAGCGACTCCCGGAAGAGTCGCTCTCCTACGAGAAGGGTGAGTCCACCCGAGGCCGCCGGCCGCTACTTCCACTTCCCGTAGGAGGGCGACCCGGTCGCCCTCCGTGCGGTCAGGCGAGCTTGCTCGCCGTTACACCGCTGAGCCGTGGCACGCGCGCGCGCCGGCGGTCGGCCGCGACCTCGTGCTCGGCAGAGCCCGGCACCTCGACCGTCCAGCAGTCGGGGTTCGCGCGGATCTGCGCAACTAGAGCCTGGTGCAGCGCGTGTCCGCTGCGCATGGCCTGGACGTGCCCCTGAAGCGGCAGGCCCAGCAATGCGAGATCGCCGATCAGGTCGAGCGCCTTGTGGCGCACGAACTCGTCGGGAAAGCGCAGGCCCTCGCGATTCAGCACTCGCTCATCATCGAGCACGATCGCATTCTGCAGCGAGCCGCCCAGAGCCAGGCCCGCGGCCTGCAGCGTCTGTACGTCGCGCAGGAAACCAAAGGTGCGGGCCGGAGCGATCTGGCGCGAGAAGCGACGCGGCGAGGGCCGCAGCGAGTGCAGCGACTGTCGCCCGATCGCGGCGTGCGGATAGTCGATCTCGACAGACAGCTTGAACTCGCGGGACGGGATCACGCGCACCCAGCGGTCGCCCTCGCGCACCTCGATCGGGCGGCGCACGACCAAGCGGCGGCGCATGCGGCGCTGCGGACGCATGCCGGCCTGCTGGATCAGGTACACGAAGGCCGAGGCGCTGCCGTCCATGATGGGCAGCTCGGGACCCGACGCCTCGACCGTGCAGTTGTCCACCCCGAGTGCCGAGAGCGCGGACACCAGGTGTTCGACGGTCGAGAGCCGATGCTCTCCGTTGCCCAGCGTGGTGGCGAGACGCGTGTCGACCACCCACTCCGCCCGCGCCGGGAATCGGACGTCGTTTCCCAGGTCGGTGCGGGTGAAGAGGATGCCCGTGCCGGCCGCAGCAGGGCGCAGCACCAGGTCCACGGCCTTCCCGCTGTGCAGCCCGATCCCGGTGCACTGCACCCGGGTGCCGAGCGTATGCTCTACACCAGTCAACACGCGATCGTCTCCATAGGCGTCATGCCACCCCCCGAGATAGGCGCGCAGGACATTGCAAGGGGCATACCATAGCGGGGCCTCTAGCCACTTTTGGATCCATCTCTGTTTCCCTTCTAGTTTCCGCCGCTTACGGATGGTCATTCGCGCCAGCCGGCGTGCCGGTTACGGGGGGGCCCAGAAAGAGTGACGTGGGGATTACGGGGTGATGAGGCCGTCACGGGACGGCGAGCCCGGAGCGGCGCCGCTCGTCAGCCGTTTGACGGGCTCGCCTCCAGCTGGGCAGCCTCTTCGGCCAGCTCCTTGGCCGACTGGTAGCGGTCCTCGGGCGCCTTCTCCATCAGGC
>CAXMNF010000180.1:0-3937 GCA_964194645.1 uncultured Gammaproteobacteria bacterium | reverse complement strand
GGGCGTCGCGCCGCGCAACGACGCCTAGCGAGGGGTCGATCATCAGCGACTCCTCGGAGCCGCGGACGTGCAGCGAGGTCCCGTGCGGATACTTGCCGCCGCGCTCGCCGAAGAGGACGGTTGTGCGGCCGATGCGCCGCTCCTCGAGGGAGCCGCTCACGAGCCGTCGTTCGGGTAGCGGCGCGCCGTCTCGTCGCGCAGCGCAGTGATCAGCCCTTTGAGGGAGCGCTCGCGCAGGTAACGGCGCAGGAAGCCCGGCAGGCTGCGGCCCGGGTCCATCGCCGCGCGGTAGCGCAGCAGCGTCTGCTCTCCGGCGGCGAAGGGGACGAACTGCCAGCGCCCCCGCGTCGCCGCGATGTCGTGCGGCGCCTCGCTGTCGAGCTGCCAGCTCAGCCGGCCCTGGGCCGGCGCGAAGTCGTAGATGGTGGTGTGGCGCAAGGTGCGCGCGACCACGCGGTACTCCTGCTCGACCCAGGCGCGCGCGCCAAGACGGCGCGTCACGCGCGTATCGCGGATCAGCGGCATGAAGTCCGGCCAGGTCTCGAAGTCGGTCAGCACGGCCCAGACCTGCTCCGGTGAGCTCGGCAGCAGGGCGGAGGCGTTCGCGATCCCCGCGTCGTCGTCCCCTGCGCGTTCGTGCCGGATCAGCACGTCGCCGGAGTGGAGGCGTTGCCACTCGTCTTCGTCGTAGAGGTCGGCGGCGACGCTGCGCACGAGGCAGCCGATGCAGCTCGTCCCAACAGCAGGCAACGCCGTCTCAACAGCAGGCAGCGCCGCGTCTAGAGCAGGCGGCGCCGGGTCTGCGCGGGCGTGGTGCGCGTCCACAGCGAAGGCGAACAGCAGCAACGCCAGACCCGCCCGGCGGGCGCGGGTCGCCCAGTAGCGGCGCACGAAGCGCGGGCGGCGGTCGGCGCTGCGCGGCGGCAGGGCCTCGCTCCAGCGGGCCAGCAGCGCGTCGCCCTCCTTGAAGGCCAGCTCCGGCGCGGGCGGCTCGGCCAGCCAGCGCTGCTCGAGCCGGTCGCGCTCGAGGACGAGCGGCGCGCCCAGCAGCTCGGGATCCGCCAGCACGCGCCGGTGCAGCCGCTCGTGGCGCCACCAGAGGCTTTCGCCGTCGGCGTTGTCGTCCGGCGCGGGGCCGAGATCGAGCGGCTCGTCGACGCGCACCGGCTTGAACAGCCCGATGCAGGGCGCCGCGGTCGCGGTCACCCAGTGGCGCGCTTCGCCGGGGCGAAGCTCCGCGACCCACGACGCGGTGGTCTGCGAGGCGGCCACCCGTCCGCCGGCGTGCACGCAGGGCGCGCTCATCGCCCCGTTCACGCGGCTGTAGCACGGCCAGGGGTTGCCCGGCCCGTGGTCGCGCAACAGGCGCATCATGTCGGCTGGATCCTGCGCGTTCTCGGCCGCTGCCTGCGTGCAGGCGCGCCGTGCGCCGCTACCGGACAGCCGGGTACGCACGCGGTCGGCGTGGCGCGCCGCGAACTCGGGCACCGTCAGGCCGTTCGAGATGCTGCGCGCGCCCTGCACCGGCTCGACCACCCAGTGCCGATCCGCGGTCTCCAGCACGAAGGCACCCTGCGCATCGGCGACCAGGAAGCTGTTGTGGTAGCGGAAGCCGCGGTTCTCGTGGCCGCAGCCACCGCCCTGCCCGTGGCGCTCGAGCAGCTCGGTGATCACATCGACGGCGTGCTCGGCGCTCTCCCCCCGCTCCAGGGCCAGGCGCAGCAGGTCCATGCCCAGCAGTCCGGTCTTGGCGAGCGGCCGTCGCGTGAAGACCGCCTCGTTCCCGATCACTACGCCGTGCTCGTTCGCACCCATCTCGGCACCCCACATCCAGAAGGGGCGCGAGAGCAGCACTGCGCAGGTCTCCACAACCTGGGGGATCTCGATCCAGGTGCAGCGCAGGCTCGCGCCCGGCGGATGACGGCGGCGCGGCTGCCAGTCGAGCAGCTGGGCCTCGTTCGGGTCGCGATCGGAGTTCTTCGCGAAGAGCACCCGGTCGGGCCGCACCACCACCGCGGTGTCACACATGACGCGCCTAGCCCTTCGGCGGCATGCGCAGCGCCCCGTCGAGACGGATCGTCAGCCCGTTGAGCATCGAGTTCTCGACAATCGAGCGCACCAGGGCGGCGTACTCCTCGGGGCGGCCGAGCCGGTGGGGAAATGGAATATTCGCGGCCAGCAGCTCGCGCGCGGGCTCCGGCAGCCCCGCCAGCAGCGGCGTGTCGAACAGGCCCGGCGCGATCGTGACCACCCGGATGCCGCGGCTCGCCAGGTCCCGCGCGATCGGCAAGGTCATGCCGACGATGCCGCCCTTCGACGCCGAGTAGGCCACCTGGCCGATCTGGCCGTCGTAGGCCGCCACCGAGGCCGTGTTGATGATCACGCCGCGCTCGCCGCCCGCGTCGGGCTGGTTCGCGTTCATGCGGTTCGCTGCGAAGCGGATCGCGTTGAAGGTGCCGATCAGGTTGACCTCGATCACCTTCTGAAAGGGCTCCAGCGGATGCGGCCCGTCCTTGGTGACGGTGCGCTGCGCCCAGCCGATGCCGGCGCACGAGATCGCCACATGCAAGGCGCCGAACTCGTCGGACGCTCGCTCGACGGCCGCCTCGACCTGGTTTGGATCCGACACGTCCGTCGGGCAGAACAGCACCGAGGGGCCCAGCTCCTTGGCCAGGGTCTCGCCGGGCGAGCGGGGAAGGTCCAGGATCGCCACCTTTGCGCCGCACGAGACCAGCTCGCGCGTCGTCGCGGCGCCGAGGCCGGATGCGCCGCCAGTAACGATCGCGTTCTTTCCCTGGATCTCCATGCGCTCCTCAGGGTCCCTGGATCAGATAAGTGTACCCCGACAGGCCCTGCTCGTAGCGGCGGCGCAGCAGATTCGACTCCTCCAGCGTGATCGCGCCCTTGCGCAGCGCCTCCTCGATCGCGCGGCGCACGCGCTCGGAGAGATCTCGGCGGTCGTACTGCACGTACGAGAGCACTTCCTGCACGGTGTCGCCCTCGACCACGTGCTCCACGCGGTAGCCGCCGTCGGGGTCGAGGTGCACGTGCACCGTGTCCGTGTCCCCGAACAAGTTGTGCACCTCGCCCAGCGTCTCCTGGTAGGAGCCGACCAGGAACACGCCCATGTAGTAGGGACGGCCGTCCGGCGGGTGCAGCTCGAGCACCTGGCCGACGTCTTCCAAGTCGATGAACTGGTCGAGCTTTCCGTCGGAATCACAGGTCAGGTCGGCGAAGGTGCCGCGCCGCGTAGGCGCCTGGTCGAGGCGGTGCACCGGCATGACCGGGAAGAGCTGGTCCATCGCCCACGAGTCCGGCAACGACTGAAATACCGAGAAGTTTCCGTAGTACGTGTCGGCCAGCATGCGCTCCAGGCCCTGCAGGTCCTCCGGCACGTAGTCCATGCAGCGCACCTCGGCCAGAATCCTGCGGCAGCTGCTCCAGTACAGCTCTTCCACGCGCGCGCGGGCGGACAGGTCCAGATAGCCGAGCGCGAACAGGCTCGACGCCTCTTCCTTGAGCTGCTGGGCGTCGTGGTAGCTCTCCAGCGCGTTCTCGGCCGAGACCGAGAGCCACAGCTCGTAGAGCTCGCGGATCACGCGGTGCTCGTCTTTCGGCGGGGGCGAGGGAGTCGCCCCGGTCGACACCTCGTCCACGTCGAGCACCTCGAAGACCAGCACCGAGGCGTGCGAGGTGAGGGCGCGACCGGACTCCGTGACGATGTCGGGGTGCGGCACGCTGCCGTCGTCGCAGGCCTCCTGGATGGCGGCGACTACGTCGCTCGCGTACTCCTGTACGGAGTAGTTCATCGACGAGTGGAAGTCGGTTCGCGAGCCGTCGTAATCGACAGACAGGCCGCCACCCACGTCGAGCAGGCGCGGCGCAGCGCCGAGCTTGTGCAGGCCGACGAACACTCGGCTGGCCTCGCGCAGGGCGA